>NZ_FMHU01000001.1:2300743-2629421 GCF_900091415.1 Micromonospora inyonensis
CGCCGGCGAGGTCGAGGGCTTCCGCCGCGGCGGCGACGATGGCGGTCATGGCGGGGGCGAGCACGTACGCCTCTCCCTGTGCCCACACCGCGCCGCTGGCGCGCTGGAGCACGTCGACGAGTTTCCGGTCCGGATGGGTCTCGTCGTCGTTGTCGGCCGGTGGAAGGCCCGCGAAGCGGGTCGCGACGAAGGCTCGGATGTACTCGCCGCCTGCGGTGCTGGCGCAGTACTCGTGCATGCGGGTCTTCATCTCGACGGCCGCCCGCGCGTACCCGGCGAGGGTGCTCTCGGTACGGAAGGTCATGTGTCCTCCTGATCAGAGTTGGGGTTGGTCGTTTCGGCTCGGTCTGGGGCTACGCGGCGTAGGCGGCGGTGAGGGTCGCGCCGGGGACGCGGCGCGGTAGTCGTTGCGGGATCCGCGATCGCAGGTGGGCGGCGGTGGCGGTGATGCCGGCGGTGAACCAGCCGACGAATCCGCCAGACTCGCGGACAGGTCGCTGCGGTGCTCGTCGCCGGTCGATAGCGGGCTGCTGCGGCAGGCGTGGTGGTTGCGGTACCGCGGCCCGCGCGAGCCGCATGGCCCGTTGTGCCAGCCTGGCGGCCATGCAGGGGCCGGTCTGGTCAGCGCACTGCAGGTTGACGCACCGGTCGTCGGGCCCGGGCTGGTGGGCGGTGAGGACGTCAACGGCCAGCCGCCACAGCAGGGGATCGGTGACGTTGTCAGGTACGAGCGCACGGTGGGATGGGCGGGTGCGGCTTCGGTCGAGCATGACGGATGACCTTCCGATGAGTTGGGTACAGCGGTCACCGCCGAGCGGGGCAGGTCGTGTTGTGCCTGATGAACGGCTCGCGCGATGACCATGACGATCGACGCTTATCTCTCGGTGAAGGTCAAGTCGTTCGCCTGGAGCGGTGCCGAGGAGCACGGGGAGCGACGCGACCGCGAGGCCGGCTTTCGCGTCTGGGCTGCCGTTAGCGGCTGCCAGGGTCCTGGCTGGATGGGCCGGGCCGGTTGGTCGCCTCGACGAGGCCCGCCAGCCCCGGTCGGGTAGCTGGCTCGTAGTCGCGTTCGGGCCGATCATTGACGACAACCACCGGGTGCGGTTCGCCCCGCGATCTCGTGATCCGGTAGCCGCGACCGTCGACATCGACCGCGTCGACCCGCCGGATCTCGTGCGGCTCGTCGGACTCGACGAGCACGTCCTCGTAACAGACGGCCCAGGCCAACAGCCGCAGTCCCGGCGTGGGATCGGCGACCAGGTCCCCGATCAGGCCGAGATCGACGCAGGCGGCCAGGGTGGGCCGCCCGACCGGCCGGTCGGCGCGAAGAGCGGCGGCGAGATCCCGCAGGAACTCCGGCAGTCCGGCGCGGTACCGGCCCACGCGTCGACCGTGCACCGGCAGCGGGGCGGCGCGCGCCTGGCGTCTCGTGCCGTGAGGTGCTGACGGTGAGGGCCGGTCCTGCACGAGCAGCAACAGTGGCGGGCGGCCCCAGCCGAGACCGTCGGCGCTGGCTTCGACGTTCAGGAGGAGTCCGGTCAGGGTGTGGACTGCGGCGAAGGACATCACGCTGTGTGGCTCCTTTGACTGGTGGAAGCCCCGCAGGCTGGTCGGCCTGCGGGGCTTCTGGCGTGGTGATGGTGTGGTGCTGGCGGTGTCTGGGCGTGCTATCGGAGGTCGCGGTAGCGGGTGACGGGGCCCGGGGGTGCGGGGTGGCTGGGGTCGTGGGCGTGGGCGCCGCCGCGTGTGTGTTTGACCAGGTACATGGCCTGGTCGGCTGCGTGCAGAAGGTCGCGGGGCAGCATGTCCGGTTCGGCGACGGCGTATCCGACGCTGGCGGTGACGGTCACCTGTTGGCCGGAGATGTCGTACGGGAGGTTCGAGACGCGTTGGTGGGCCGCGTCAGCGGCGGCTTTGACGTCGGCGTGGTTGCCGTGGACGACGAGGGCGAACTCGTCGCCGGACAGGTGTGCGGCCAACGCGACCGGTGTCCCGAGGGCACCCAGCCGGCGGCCGACGGCGTACAGCAGGTCGTTGCCGTGCTCGTGGCCGTAGGTGTCGTTGACGTGCTTGAACCGGTCGAGGTCGATGATGACGAGCCCGAGTGGTTCCCCGAGCAAGAAGGTGGCCTCGAGGTGGGTCCGCAGGGCCCGCCGGTTCGGCAGTTCGGTCGTGTCGCTGTGCGTGGCGAGGCGCAGCCAGTGGGACCGGTCACGCTCGCGGAAGGCCAGGGCCCGACGCTGCTGGTGAAGGGTCCGGCGCTGCCAGGCGAGCAGGGGTGCCGCGGCGGCGAGGCCGGCGAGGACTCCGCCGATCGCCGTGAGATAGGAATCCAGGTGGGACACTTGACGTCGCTCCTTGTGTGTGAAGGAGCACCGGGGTGGGCGTGGTTCCGCCAAGTTCGACGCCCGCCCCGGGCTACCAGGGTGGGTTGGGCTAGTCGGACTTCGGGGCGAGTTGGAAGGTCGCCGGCTTCTCGACGACCTGCACGACGTGGCTGTCGGCGACGAGCTTGTGCACGGCGTTGACGACCGCGCCCGCGCTGGCCTTGGCCGAGCCGCTGCCCTCGTTCGCCTTGTCGATGGCCTTGCACAACTGGCTGGTCTTGAACTGCTGGTCGGGATGGGCTTCGAACACGTCGAGGATCGCTCCGCGCAGCGTGCCCTTCGACCGCCGTGACCTCCCACCGGTTGATGGGTTCGCCGCCTCGGCCTGCCCGGTGGTCGCGGTGGAGGCGTCGGTGGTCGCCGGCTCCGGGCTGGGCGGGTCTTCCGACGCGTCGGCTGCCTCGGCAACCGCCGGGTCCTCGGCATCGGCGGTGGCGAGGACCGCCTCGCTCTCACCTTCGGCTTCGGACGCGGTCGGTCCGCTCGGGCTGCCGCCCGGACGCGGCGGGTCTGCTGAGGCCGGTTGGACGCTGGTTGGCTCGTCGTCCGGTTCGGCCGCGCCAGCGGCGCCGGTCTTCTGCGGCGGTGCCGGAGGCTCGTCCGGCTGTTCCGGCTCGTCCGCACCGTCCTCGGTCCGTGCTGGCCTGCTCGGCAGCTCGCCGTCGTCCCCGCCGTCGCCGTCGGCGTTGGTCGTGGTGGCCGGCGCGTCGTCGTGGTCGCTGGTTCCCGCCTTCGCGGCCTGTCGCCAGAGCGTGCGGCCGTCGTCGGCGCGGAACGTCTCGGCCTGACGAGCCTCTTCCAACAACCGAAGTCGTTTGGTGGCCGTCGAGTACCCCACACCGGCTCGTGCGGCGATCGCGGCGGCCGTTCCCTGGCCGAGTTCCGCCAGGGCGGCGGCGACCTTGTCGAGCGCGGTGGGCGCCGTGGTCTGCTCCGGGTTGTTGTCCATCTGTCCTCCCCTGTTCTGCTGTTCGATCTGCCTGGATATGGCGTGCACTGATGCACGCTTCGACGGCGCCTCGTGATCAAGTCGGATGACCGGATCTCGGGACGCCGTCGGAGCGGTCGTCTCAGTGGCGGGGGCTGCGCCGTCGGGCGGCGGTCCGCTTCGGGAGCCGCCGTCCGGCCGTGATGTAGGGGGCGAGCGCCTCCCGCATCCGGGCGAGGTTGTGCGGGGCCAGGTCGATCTCGTACTCGACACCTTCGAGGGCGAATCGATAGGTGCCGACGTTGTCCCGGCTGTGGTCCATGTCGTCCGTGACCAGCACGATTCTCTTAGTTGCCATGGTCTTTATTCCTTTCGTAGAGATACGGCGACGCCTCCGGGCCCGGTACGACGCCGCGCGGCGCGGCCGTACCCAAGGCGCGCTGATCGCGTGTGCTCGGCCCGGCGTCGGCCGGAGTTGGTGTGATGCGGGGTGTCGTGAGCGAGAGGGGACGCTCAGGGCGCCATCGGTCAACGCTGGGGCGCGGAGCGCCTTGGCGGTTACTTCTGCTCTGGGCCGCCTACTCGGCGCGGAGAATCGCGTCGGCCCGTTGGAAGAGCCGCTCGGCGAGGTTCTCCAGCGGTGTCGGGCTGGTGCTGCGGTATGGGGTGCCGGCGTGCCAGGTCGATGGTGGTTCGTTGGCGAGTTGGGTCCAGGTCATCGCGGGGGTGAAGACCTCGACGAGGGCGTAGCTCTGGTGTTGGTAGGCGTCGCGGTGGATCCGGACTCGCAGGAGATTGCCGTGGGTTCGGCGGATTTCGGTGAGGTCGTAGCCTTGCCGGTGCTCGCCGAAGGTGCGGTCGACCAGCGTCGTACCACGGTGAGTCGTCTTGACCTTGTCGTCCTGGCGGCCGCTGGTCACCGCTGCTCCTCGGGTAGGTCGAGGCCGGCGGCGTGGTACGAGGCGGCGGCGAGGTGCTGTGCGGCACGGCGGAGCGCTTCGCTCGCGTGGGCGAGCGTCTGGCGCAGCGCCGCCTTGTGGGTTTCGTCGAGGCCTGCGGTGTCGCTGTCCGTGGGGCGCTCGACGACGTGCCGCAGGGCGGTGTGGAACGTGTTCGTGAGGTAGGTCAGCGAGGTGGTCAGGTCGGCGAGGTCCTGCGGCGTCGGCAGGGCGACGGTCCTGGCCGGGCCGAGGCAGTTCGACAGGTAGGTGGTGAGGGTCCCGAGGAGCCTCGTGGCCGTCCGGGTCAGGTCTGGGCTGAAGCCGGCCTCGTCGCTGAACGCCGACCCGATCAGCTCGGCCAGGTGCGCGGGAGACAGGCTTGTCGGCTCCTGTAGTGCTTCGGGAGTCGTCGGCTCGGGATCCGTGTTCGAGGCGGTGGCGGGAAGCGCAGGGGATGCGTGCTCGTCCGCTCCGGCGCGAGCGGTCAGGGCGGCGACCTTGCGGGCGTGGGACCAGGCGCCGCCGGTTGCCTGCGCCGACTGGGCGGACCAGTCGGCGGCGTCGTAGAGCAGCGTCTGGACCTCGTCGGCCCCGTCGATGGCGTCGCCCCGGGATTCGCTGTGGTCGTCGAGTCCGGTGAACGGTGACTGGCGGGCCTGTTCGTGGATGTAGGTCCCGGTCTGTACGTGGATGCGGGCGAGCAGCCGTGTGGTGCGGTGCAGGTGCCCGACGAGGTGCGCGACGTCGGAGGGCGTGGGCAGGGCCGTCAGGGCGCTGAACGGGCCGGTGGCGGTGTGGAGCCAGCGGTGGAGGTGCTCGGCGGCGATGATGGCGCTGCCCAGACGGGCCGGATCGTGGGGGCCGTCGGTCGCGAACAGGACGTTCATCGCGTCGACCCAGGCGTTGGTCTCCGTGTCGAACGGAAGCCGGTCCTCGACGAACACCGGCTGGGAGTGGCGTCCGTCCTCGGTGGGGCAGATGGGCGTGTTGTCCGGCAGGTGCCACCACGTGGCTCCGCCGCCGCGGTAGGCGGTGGCCCAGCTCTGGAAGGGCTGGTCAACTACCGGTTCGTCGCAGAAGGGGCAGATCGGGAGTCGGATCATGGTGCTTCGTCCTTTCAGACAGAGGGATGACGGCGACCGGGATTGATCGCCGTGGGCTTTTTTCTGGTCGGGGGTGGGACCAGGTCAGTGACCGGTGATTGCGATGCCGTGCTGGTCTTGGAAGAGGGAAAGGGCGGCCGTGTCGCTGGCCGGTCGCGCGAACGGCGCGCCCCGGCCCTGGGGCGGCCGGCGGGTTCAGGTGAGGTGGGGTGCCTCGGGCACAAGCTCGTTGTCGACCGGTGCGCGGGGTGGCGGCGACGGGTGCTCGGCGAGGTCCGGGGCGGCGGCGGGCGTGAACCGGAAGACCGGGTTCATGGTGGTGGGGCGCCTCCTGCTGGGGAGGCGACGGGTGGGTTGGTGGAGCCGATCGGGCAGCAGCGCGTCCTTCGGGTACAAGGAGTGGCGGCTGCTGGCCCGATCGGTTCCGGGGAGGTGTCAGTGCGGGGCGTGGAAGCGTCCGCGGCCGACACCGGGGATGACGGTGTCGTCGACGTAGTCGACGACGAAGGTGCTCCAACCGGCGTCGACACCCCGCTGGATGAGGTGGAGCAGATTGCGCTCCGGATCCTGTAGCGGGATGTCGCCGAGACGGCCCGGGTACAGCCGTCGGTAGCGTTTGCCGGTCAGTTGTTCGGCGAGCACCGGTGTCTCCTGCCAGCCGAGAAGGCTGTAGGCGACGGGCCGTAGGCGGTGGCGCTCACTCGCGTGAGGGCTGTTGCTGCTCAGGTAGATGTGGTGGAACTCGTCGTGCAGCAGCCGCAGCGCCGGTGGTGCCGGTGGGGCTGCCTCGAGGCTGCCCATGCGCTGAGCACGGATGCATGCGTCGGCGAGGTGCTCGACCTCGTCGAGCAGGAACATGACGCGACCCATGAGGGGTCTCCTTCCTGTCCCGACTCGGGTTAGAGCGCGACCGCGAGCAGTCGCTGGTTGGGGTCGATGGCGGCGAACAGGCGGTTGGCCTGTTCGAGGTAGGTCACCCGGTCGGCCATGGCGTCGCTGGCCGGAGCCAGCTTGGCTCCCTCGACGGTGATCACCGCGTCGCCCGCGACCGCGGACAGCGCGCTGTAGTGCTGGTAGGCCATGAAACCGGCCTGGTACATCTCCAGCTCGTCGAGGGCGATCTGCCCGGCGCCGTACATGGCGGCGTTGTGCATCCGGATCGCGTTGACCCGGGGCTGGTTGTTGAAGGCCGCCACCGCGGCGTCGTACGGGTACTTGTCCGGGTCCGCCAGGTGGCGGGACTCGTAGACGTGCCACGGGGTGGCGTCGCGGGTGCCGTGCACGACCCGGCTGAACACCTGGTGGCGGATGCCCGCCCCCATGGCGGCGGCCTGGAGCATGCCGTCGAGGTCGAGCAGCCGTACCGGTCCGCCGGCGCAGTAGGCCGGGCGGCCCTTACGCAGGCTGATCATCTGCTGGTGGTGCCACAAGCGCAGGGACGTGCTGGCCCAGAAGCGGGGCGACAGGGTGCCCTGGACGCCGAAGTTGCGGTCGAGCTGGTGCGCGGTCAGTGCCTCGCGGGGCAGCTCGTCCGGGATGCAGAGGATCATGGTGCGGATCGTGGCCGTCGGCTTGACAGCCGGGGTGCGGGTGACCGTGCGGTGGTTTTTGCCCATGAATGTCCTCCTTGATGTGGGCGCGTCAGGGCGCGCGGGGATAGCCGGCCCACCGGTTGCGTGGGTCGGCTGAGGGAGAGGTGTGGTGCGGGTTGGTGGGGTGCGACCTCGGGGTCGCCGCGCGGCGCGGCGCCGACCGGCCCGGGCTGGGCGGGTGGGCGTGGCGCACCGGCAAGGTGCGGCGGTGGTTCCGAGGTGGGACCGAACCGGGGTGGAGATATATAGAGGTGCTGTTGGTGCCGTGAACGGTAGTGGCCTGTTCTGTCAGGCCGTTCCGGCGAGATGATCGCCGAAGAGTGGCATTGGCCTGCGCTGTGAGAGGTTCCGGCCCGCTGTGGGCCGGCGGCGGCGCGGTCGCTGTGAGACTCCGCGACCCTCACAGCCGACCGTGACCGGTGACAGACGCGGACGGTGGTCGACCTGGTGGTGTCTACAGGTGGTCGAAGCGCTGCGGGTTGGTGGCCGTGTCGGGGCCGTGGTCGGAGGGCAGCTCGTGCAGGTGCCGCCGGTGGGTGGGGTCCGAGACCAGCGTCCAGACCCTGCCGGCCGGGTCGGGGCCGTGGACGGCGGTGGCGATCGGGCTGGCGGTGCGCAGCCCGGCGAGCACGCGGAGCAGGCTGGCCTCGCGGCGGCGGCTGGGGACCCAGAACAGGACGGGGTAGGCGGGCCCGAAGGTGGTGAGGCGTTCGTAGCCGCGCAGCTTGGCCACGACACGGGCGAGGTTCTCGGTGTCGTTGTCGTGTTCCAGGAAGAACCCCGTCGAGGTGCCGCCGGTGGTCCAGATGCCGTGTCCGTCGGGGCGTGTCGACGACGCGTGAAAAATGACCCTGTGTCGACGGGTCAAAACTGACCCCCTTCAGTGATCTTGAGTTAAGACATGGAGGGTGATCAAAGTGGAGGATTGGGCGGAAATCCGCCGGCTCTACCTGGCCGAGCAGATGCCGATCAAGGCGATCGCACGCAGGCTCGGGCTGTCGCGTAACACGGTCCGTAGCGCGGTTCGGTCGGTGCAGCCGCCGAAGTACGTGCGGGCGGCGAAGGGCTCGATCGTGGACGCGGCCGAGCCGCGGATCCGGGCGTTGTTGAAGGAGTTTCCGGACATGCCGGCGACGGTGATCGCGGAGCGTATCGGTTGGACGCGGTCGTTGACGGTGCTCAAGGAACGGGTCCGTGAGTTGCGGCCGGTGTATGCGCCGGTTGATCCGGCTTCGCGCACTGTCTACGGGCCTGGCGAGCGGGCGCAGTGTGATCTGTGGTTCCCGCCGGCGCCGGTTCCGTTGGGGTTCGGGCAGGTGGCCACCCCGCCGGTGCTGGTGATGGTGTCGGGCTATTCCCGCTGGTTGTGCGCGACGACGATCCCGACGCGGTCCGCGGAGGATCTGGTCCTGGGGCAGTGGGCGGTGTTGGGTCAGCTGGGTGGGGTGCCGCGGGAGTTGGTGTGGGACAACGAGTCCGGGGTGGGCCGCTACGGTGGCGCGCAGCCCAAACTCACCGCGCAGTTCAGCGTGCTACGCGGGATGGTGGGCACCAGGGTGCGGATCCTGCGCCCGCGGGATCCGGAGTCCAAGGGCCTGGTCGAGCGTGCCAACGGCTATCTGGAGACCTCCTTCCTGCCCGGACGCCGGTTCGCCAGCGTGGCCGATTTCAACATCCAGTTGGCTGATTGGATCGCCCTGGCCAACACCCGGCCGAAGCGGGCACTCGATGCGGCGGCGCCGGCCGATCGGATCGGCGCGGACCGGGCCGCGATGGGCGCGTTGCCGCCGATCGAGGCCACGGCGATCGGCTGGCGGCACACGGTACGACTCGGACGTGACCACTACGTCCGGCTCGACAGCTGCGACTACTCGGTGCACCCGAACGCCGTGGGGCACCGGGTCGAGGTCACCGCCGATCTGCACACCGTGCGCGTCCTGCGCTCCGGTGTTCTGGTCGGCGAGCACGAGCGGTGCTGGGCCCGGCAGCAGACCATCACCGACCCCGAGCACACGAAGGCGGCCGCGGTGATGCGGCAGGCGTATCAAGACCGGCCCCGAGGCCGCGCCGCGGCCCAGGTCGCGTGTCGGGACCTGGCCGACTACGACCGGATCCTCGGCACCAGCGGCGACGACCTGGCGGAGGTGGCCTGATGACCCCCACCACCACGGCGGCGCAGGCGAGTGCGCTGACCGCCGCCGCGTCCTTGCTGGCCACCGCCGCGTTGATGGACGCCGTCGGCGCGCAACGCGTGTCGGTGACCGTGGCCGACATCGACATCGACATCCAGGTCCCGGCCCGCACCGGCACCGAAGCGGCCCGGGCGGCGGTCGTGGCCGCCTACGCCCACGCGTTGTCGACGCCGGTGCAGCGCCGCGCCGGCGGCCCGCACACGTGGATCGAGGCCCACGGCACCATCGCCGGCCACCCGGTCCACGTCTGGACCATCGCCGACGTCGAACCGGCCACGCGACAGGCGATGGCCTGATGCCCACCAAGACCACCACCCACCCCGGCCGCACCGGCACGCCGACCAGCCGGGACACCACCGCCGAGATCGCCTACCTGACCCGCGCGCTCAAGGCGCCGACCCTGCGTGACGCCGTCACCCGACTGGCCGACCGCGCCCGCACCGAGAACTGGACACACGAGGAATTCCTGGCCGCCTGCCTCCACCGTGAGGTCGCCGCCCGGGAGTCCCACGGCGGTGAGGGCCGCATCCGCGCCGCCCGCTTCCCCGCCCGGAAGGCCCTGGAAGAGTTCGACTTCGACCACCAGCGCTCGTTGAAACGCGACCTCCTCGCCCACTTGGGCACCCTCGACTTCGTCGCCGCCCGAGACAACGTGGTGTTCCTCGGCCCTCCCGGCACCGGCAAGACCCACCTCGCCACCGGCCTGGGCATCCGTGCCTGCCAAGCCGGCCACCGCGTCGCGTTCGCCACCGCCGCCGAATGGGTCGCCCGACTGGCTACCGCGCACAACGCCGGCCGACTACAGGACGAGATCACCAAACTCGGCCGCATCCCACTGATAATTATCGATGAGGTCGGCTACATCCCGTTCGAACCCGAAGCCGCGAACCTGTTCTTCCAACTCGTCTCCGCCCGCTACGAACGCGCCAGCCTCATCGTCACCTCGAACAAACCCTTCGGCCGCTGGGGCGAGGTCTTCGGCGACGACACCGTCGCCGCCGCCATGATCGACCGCCTCGTCCACCACGCCGAAGTCATCAGCCTGAAAGGAGACAGCTACCGCCTCAAAGACCGCGACCTCGGCCGCGTCCCCGCAGCCACCAACGACGACGACCGATGAACAACCAGGGGGTCAAATTTCGGCCGCCGCTAAAGGGTCAAATTTCGAATGTCGTTGACAGGGCGGATGCCGGCCTGGGCGTAGACGGTGGTGGCGTGCTGTTCGGACCACCAGCGGGACAGGCGGGCGTCAGCGGTGCGGCGGGCGGTGGCGATCAGGTCGGTGAAGAACTGGTTGACCCCGAGCAGGTGGTTGACCTGGCCGCTGGCGGCGATGCGTTTGGCGCGCTCAAGGGAGCTGCGCGGCGGCTTGCCGCCGAGGCCTGCCGGATCGTGGTAGGCGGTGGGGTGCAGTTGCAGTCCGACGGGGCCGAGGGTGTAGAGCAGGGAACCGTACCGGCCGGCGTGGCTGCTGCGGCCGAAGCGGTGCAGCACGTCGAGGCGGTGCAGGATCGTGAGCCGGCGCTGCGCGGTGCGGCGGCTGTCGAAGAAGGCGCTGGTGATCTGGTCGGTGGACAGCAGGTAGTGCTCGGCGAGCAGCGCCAGGAGGGCGCGGTCGCGGGGGACGACGCGACCGAAGACCGCGAGCGGATCCGGTTTGCTGGAGGCGGACGGAACACGGGAGTACACGGGTTGCTCCTAGGGAGGATGAGGGTTCCCTCCCGATCGGGAGGGTGTCTGGCGGGCGGGAGAGTGGTGCGGAGGGTCTGTCAGGGGGTGTGTGCGGCACTGACAGCCCAGGTCAGCACGGTGCGGCGGGTGTCCGGCGGTCTCCGGTGGCGATCCCGGTGACGATCCGGCAGACGATCCGGGCGACGCCATCGGCTGACGGACTGGTCAGGTGCGGTCGCGTTGCGGGCGGGTCGGCCGCTGGTCGGGCTTGCGGCTGAGTCGCTCGACGAGTTCGTCGACGGCGCTGGTGTCCTGGCTCGGTACCGCCGCCGCTGCCGCCTGCCGGATCGCGGTCGCCTCACCAACGGTCGGCTTCGGCGGCCGGGTCTTCATCGTGAACGCGGGCGTTTGGCGGCCGTTGACGACCAGACGCGCGGCGGCGGTGTATGCGTCGAGGTGGGCGAGGTCGTGCTCACCGAGTTCGGGCAGGGTGTGCCGGGAAAGCACCCTCGCGTCCTCGGGCGCGCAGGTGAAGTAGACCTTGTTGCGGGCGTTGGCGGAGGTGGCGGCGAGCAGGTCGCGGGGGAACTGGGCCAGGTCCTGGTGGGCGAGGACGAGCGAGAGCCGGTACTTGCGGGCCTCGGCGAGCATCGTGTCCAGCGAGTTGGCCAGGGTCAGGAAGTTCTGGGCCTCGTCGATGATGAGGGTGGCGTCACGGCGCCGGTCGGGTTCGATGCCGGCGCGGGCGGTGGCGGCCTGCCACACCTGGGCGAGGACGAGGGATCCGAGTAGCCGGCTGGTGTCCTCGCCGAGCACGCCCTTGGGGATCCGCACGAGCAGCACCCCGCCGTCCAGCACGCGGCCTATGTCGAAGCTCGACTTCGGATACCGCATCGTCCGCTTGACGAAGTCGCGTAGCAGGAAGGCCCTCAGCCGGGCGAGGACCGGTCCGATGACCTGCGACCGCAGGCTGTCGTTGAGGCCGTCGTACCACTGCCAGAAGCCGCTCAACCCCGCCGGGTCGTCCAGGTCCACCGTCATCGCGGACCGGAACTGGGAGCTGTTGAGCAGCGGCGGGATGTGCTGCAGGGTCACGTTGTGGTGGCGCAGCAGGGTCAGGCAGGCGACCCGCATGACGTCGTCCATGCGCGGACCCCACGCCTTGGCGAAGATGGTCCCGAAGATCGACACGAGGTTGTCGACCACCAGGTCGGGATCGTCGCCCTCGAGCGGATTCAACGTCGGCGGGTTGGGCTGGTCGGGGTCGAAGATCACGACACGGTCGGCGACGGTGGCGGGGAGCCGGTCGAGGATGTCCAGGACGAGATCGCCGTGCGGGTCGATGACGACGGTGCCCCGACCGGCCTTGATGTCGTCGACGGCCATGTTGACCAGCAACGTTGTCTTCCCGCTGCCGGTCGAGCCGATCACGTGCAGGTGATACCTCGCGTCGGTCACCGACAGCCCGACGCTGTGGCCACCGATCTCGGCGTCGCCGAGCATCTTCACCCCACGCCCACCGCCGGGGATGGCGACCGGAGCCGGCATGGACGCGGCCCGCGCCCGGTCCAGGCCCGGCACGGCGAGATCCTGGGGGAGGGCGGCCAGTGCCGCGAGTTCCGGGGTGGAGGTGAGGAAGCCGGGGCCGAGCCGGCGGGCGGCGAGGACGGCTACCGGCGCGGGCATCCGGGCCCGGTGGGTGAGCCGGTTGCGGCCGGTGTGGACGGCGAAGGCCGCGGCGATGGTGTCGGCGACGCCCCGAAGCCGGCCACGCGGATCGGCCCCAGGTCGCCTGCTCGTGGTGGCGACCCCGTAGCGGATGCCGGTCTGCCACAGCGGGTGCGTCGTCTTGTCCAGGATCGCCCGCACGTCCCGCTCGACGGTGGGATCCCGCCGGGAGGCAGGGACTGCGGAGCGACCGGTGCCGCCGCCGGGCAGGAACGCCTCCACCAGCCACAACAGCGGCGCGGCCGGGTTGACCGCCGGTACGGCGGTCTTGCCGGCCCGCAGCCGTCCGGCGGCGCGGCGGGCGCGTGCCGCCCGCCGTGGGCTGGCTGGGCGGGCGAGGACCTGCACGCAGGCGTACTCGCCCGGTTTGAGCTGGGAGCCCGCGGACATGAGCGGGCGCAGCGGATCCGTGTCGTGGTCGGTGCCCAGCGGCAGCCACTCGGCGTGGACGGGCAGGAGATGCCCACCGGCGGCCGGGCGCGCGTCCAGGGGGATCGGCGGGCCGGGGTTGTCTTCGGTGATGGTGGCCGAGCCGGGCCACGCGGCACGCACCGCCGCCTCGACCGCCCCGGGTGGCACGGTGCCGGGCACCCAGATCGAGATGAGCAGCTGCCGGCCGGACCACGTGTACTGCCACACGACGTGCGGGGCGCCGTAGAGCAGCCGACGGCGCCGCGACGGGGTCAGCACGCCGGCCAGGTTCGCCCACAACGCCGCCGCGCTGTGCGGGTCGACCTCGGGCGGCGGCGCGATCGTCACGAGCCGTGCGCCGTGGGCATGGTGGCGGTGCCGCCACACCTCCACCAGGTTGTGGGCGGCGATCCACACCGCCAGGACGCTGGCGGCGACAGCGGCCAGCCACGGCCGCTGCGCGGCCCACACGGCAGCCTCGATCAGCATGCCGCCGGGGCCGGTAGGGGGTGGAATGGCATCGGCGCCCGGCCCGGAGGTGGGGCTGGGCGCCGACGTCGGCGATGCGAGCGCTGGTATCAGCGCTCCGAGCGGTGGTGTCACAGGTCGTCCTCCTCGTCGAGGTCGGCCAGCTCAGCCGGGGATGTGGTGCACAGCGCGTGCTCCGCCTGCGAGGAAATCGCCTCGAAGCTGGTGCGGCTCACCCCGGAGATCAACAGGCCCTGGCCTCGGCGGGCCGACAGCAGCAAGCGCCGCTCGCCGCCGGTGAGCCCGAACGCCTCCCCGACGGCGTCGATGGCCTGCGGCGCCTGCCGCAGCAGGATCTGTGTGGAGGCGTTGGACACGACGGCCTGCCCGAGGTCGGTGCCCAGCACATCAGCGGCGTCCTGGGTGACCACGGTCAGCCCGGCATTGCGCTTACGAGCAGCCTTGCTCATCCGGAACAGGAAGCGGGCGCCCTCGCCATCGCGCATCAGCAGCCAGGCCTCGTCGACCACGACGAGCCGCCGCTGTGACGGCCGGGTGGGGGCATCGACGGTGCGCCAGATCGAGTCCAGCGCGAGCAGGGTGCCGACGGTGCGCAGCTCGTCGGGCAGGTGACGCAGCGACCACACCACGAGGTGCCCGACCGGCGCCTGGGTGGTCGGCCCGTCGAACAGGTCGGCGAAACTGCCATCCACCCAGGGGGCGAGCCGGGCGGCCAGGGTCACCGCCGCCGGGTCGTCGTCGCCGCGCAGCGCGGCGGCCAGGTCGCGCAGCAGCGGGGCCGGCCGGTGATGGGTGGCCGGATCCGTCGTGATGCCGGCCTGCCGGTAGACGGCGAGGATGGCCCGGTCGAGCGCGGCCCGTTCCGCCGGTGGCGGCTGCTGCCCGAGCAGCACGCTGATGAGCGTGTGGAGGAACAGGCCGCGGCGGGTCAGCGTGTCAGGCCGGCGGTCACCTGTGGGCAGGTCCAGGGGATTGATCTTCACACCGGGTACGCCGAGGCGGACGATGCTGCCGCCGACCGCGTCGGCGAGCCGCGTGTACTCGTCCTCGGGGTCCACCACCGCGACCTGCACATCCTGGTAGAGGCTGCGCAGGATCTCCAGCTTCACGAAGTACGACTTCCCCGCCCCGGAGCGGGCGAGGACGATCGAGTTGTGGTTCTCCTGCGCCCACCGGTCCCACCACACGATCCCCGAACTGGCGGGGTTGACGCCGTAGAGGACGCCACCGGTGGCCGGCGGATCCCCGGGCAGCGGGGCGGGCAGGTCGGGACTGGCCAGGGGAAAGGCGGCGGCGAGGGCCTGGGTGTCCATCGTGCGTAGCATCCGCAGTCCGTCCCAGGCGAGAGGCAGGGTGGTGGTCCAGCCGGGAAGCTGCCGCCACGTCGCCGGCTGCACCTCGAGCAGGGTCGAGGCGGCGGCGGCCCTCACCTGAGCGCACGCCTCGGTCAGTTCGGTTTCGCTGCGGGCGTGCACGGTCAGGTACAGGCCGACCCGGAACAGCTTCGCGGCACCGCGGGCGAGTCGTTCGGCCAGATCACCGGCGTCGTGCGCGGCGGCGTCGACGTAGGGGTCGGGCAGTTTGCCGCGTTCGGCGTCGGCGCGCCGGGACGACTCCAGGCGGGCGCGTTGCGTGCGGAGCCGGGACGCGGCGATCGGCGCGGGCAGCGGCTCGATGTGCATCGCGAGGTCGAGGCGACCCGGCCAGCTGAGCAGGGGCTCGAGCCAGGCGGGTCCGACCTCGGCCGGGTAGCCGGTCACCACCAGGGTGGCGGCGTACCCGTCGCCGACGCGCAGCCAGCGGGACGTGACCTCGACCGTGGCCGGCGCGACCGCCGCCGCCAGCGAATCCAGCTGTAGCTGCCGGCCGCCGCCAACGGACCGTCGTTTCCTGATCATGACGTCTTCCTCTTCTTCTGGGTGTGGGGTGGTGCGGCTGCGGTGATGACGGCGTCGGGCGCGGCCAGGCCGCCGGGGCGCGGCGGCCGGTAGGGGTCGGCCGCGCAGGTGAGGGCGGCGGTGACCGCCGGCCCGTCGAGCACGCGCGGGGTGACGCCGATGCCGGACAGCGCGCGGACGGTGTCGTCGGCGCGGCGCCGCGCGGCGTGATGGCCGCGCTCGCCGGCGGCGGTGCGGGTGACGACGAGAACCTGCCGACGCAGCGGGTCCCGGCGGACGGCGAGGTCGGCGAGGAAGTCGGCGTGGTCGGCGCACGCCGCGGCCAGCCGCGGATGCGGCTGGCCGCCTGCGGCGGCGGCGAGGGAGCGGCTGTGGGAGGCCAGGTCGACCGGCTGCGCGGAGACGACGATCTGGGTGGGGGTCGACAGGCTGTTGAGCCACCGCCCCCACCCGTCGATCAGCGCCGCCTGCTCGTCAGGGGTACGCAGCGCCAGGTTCACCGTGGTGGTGCCGACAATCGCCGCCCGTCCCCCGTCGAGACGGATTTCCCCGTCGTCGTCGATGGCGTCAGCGGGCAGCCGCAACGGCGCCGGCATCGGCATCCGACCGCTGGCGGGTGCCTCGATCCAGTCCGGCAGTCCGGCGCCGCCGGCCGGGGCGGCGGCCGACAGGGACCGGGGTGCGCGGGTGTGGCGGATCGCGTGGAGCAGCCACACGTCCATGGACAGCCCGTCGCGGCGACCGAGCGCCAGGCCGATGACCAGCCCACCGAGCACCACACCGACACCGATGAGAACCGGCGCCGGTACGACGCCGTGCAGGGTCCGCCAGATGCCGTAGAAGATCAGGGCTCCGGCGGCGACGATCGCCAGCTGGTGGAACGTCAGGCCGTAGGCGACTTTGTCGGGGGCGTCGACGTCGGCGGGCATCCGTGCCCTGGTCGACGCCCTGTCGGTTTCGGATGGGGTCATCTATTGCCTTCCGTGGAAACTCCCGCCTTGAGGCGGGGGAGGAAACGGTTCGCCTGCGGAGCAGGACGGGAAAGGCCGATTCGCCGCCGAGGCAAACCGGCGTCGAATGTCTGCGGTGCGTGACTGAACATGGGGCTGATCTCCGTGGCCTGGCCGGTGATAACCAAGCTGTTCGGGCCTACCGCCGGGCGGGAAGTGACGTCTGTGGAGACTGTGTAAGACCGATGGGCGGTACACCTTTCCCTCGCCGGTACTCCGGGGTCGGCTGTGGTCGGTGACGCAGAAAGCTCAACCCGCGAGCGTTGAATTCCCCTGCTTCAGTGGGCGTGTCTGCCGCACGATCTGGCCCCCGAAGTCCGTCGCCTACTGCTACTTCGCCTTGTGGCGTGACGACCGCACCGACCAGACGATCCATGATCTGCTGCGCTGCCAGGCGAAGGAGAGTGCCGAGCCGACTGCGGACCCGAGCGCGGTCGTGTTGGGCGCCCAGTCGATCCGCGCGGCGAACCACGTCCTGGGCGCTACGAGCGGCAAGGACGCTGGCAAGAAGGTACCGGGCCGCAAACAGGGCCTGGCCATTGACACCCTCGGTCTGATCATCGCCGTCGTGGTGACCGCAACGTCGGTCACCGACAACACGATCGGTACACAACTGCTCGGTTGTGGGGTGGACGCATCCACCGCGCGGCGGGGCGGCAAGGCCGCCCCCTGAGTGGCGGAGCGTAGATCATTGGTGGCAACGACGCTGGAGACGAAGCGCGGCTGCCGACATGGTGTGCGACCACAGCCTCAACAGTCAATTGCGCTCCGTTATGGTTCAGCTACCACCCGGTGAAAATGATCACTGCTGGCACGGGTTTCAATACGGGTCTAGGTCAACTTGAATGTTCCAAGTGAGGAGCGATCGGGCTTCGAAGCTGGTCGGGGAGACGTGACCCGACACGCGGCGCAGGGTTGGGCCGCCCCGTTGTGATTGTCGAGAGGATGATTCTTGCGTAGACCAAAGGTTATCGCTGGGCTGGTCGGACTGGTTGCCGTGCTGGCCGTCCTGCCTGTCCACCCCGCTTCGGCTGATGTCGGTTCCCCTGCCTTCGGCAAATTCCTGGGCACCTTCACCCCAGAGGAGCTCAGCCAACAGAGCAGAGCAACCCTCTCCGAAGCCGACATCGCCGCAACGACAACTTGCGTTGACACCGCTGCCGGATCCAAAGAGCGGCGTCAGGGAGCAGTACGGGCCTGTACGCAGATGTCGTCCCAGATCAGCACCGGCATTGTGTCCGGTGCACCCGGCGGCACGGCGCAAGCGATCGCCGCCGACGTATGCAGTATCACCAACCCCGCGTCTTGGTGGTATCAGCGATTCGGATCATGTTTCAAGGACCTGGTCGCCACGTACACTCTCGTCAATAGCAATGGCGCCACGACCGGTACCGCCACCATGACCGTAACTGGCAGCATGACGCTGAATCCCACCAGTTCCACCTGGAGCGAGCTGCTCACCGTCAAGGTGACGAACACGACGGGCTCGATCACGTCCCTCGACATCTCGATGGACGCAGGATGCGACGCCCCGTGTGCCATGTCCACGCCCTCGCCGTGGGCCGGTCCGCGAACTCTCGCAATGAATCAGTCAGCATCCGGCACGGTCACGTACACCGATTCGCCGGCGTCCGGCGCCCAGGACCGCTTCTCGACCAAATACCACATGTACGTAGTCGCGACCGGAGCCATCCCAACCCAGCCGAACTACAACTGGACGAACCCTCGGCAGATTCGCTGCGACCGAGCCGTCGGCTCCTCCGCAGGCTGCGTCTACCCCGACATCAAAGCCCAACTCGTTCTGCCGCTGAGCCAGTATGGCGCGGCTGCTGCGACATATGGTTGGGCCCAGAATAATCTCATCGATCACTGGGGTGCGGCAGACAGTCCCCTGCACAGGATCGCGAGCGAGGCGACCGCGGATGCCAACCGGAACGCGACCTGCTACACCCCGCTCGATCCGTTCATTCCGTTCGGCGACAGCGTCGTGGTGGACGACTCCTGCGACGAATTCCCGTTCGCCAGAACATTGGAGGGTGGCACGACCGGCTCTATGTGCGCCGACGTCGTGCCGCTGCTGCAGAACGGTGTGTGGACCTTCTACCAGGCGAACAACGCCAAGCCGGTCACGTTCAACGAACCCTGCATCCGCGGCCACGTTCCCGAGCTGGAGAATAAGGCGGCGGGTGGAAAGCTCGGCAGCTTCGCGCAGACCGACCGGGTGATGGACCTGGAAGGATACACGGTCCTGATCACGCAGTAGCGACAGATTGACGGCACCATCGTGGGCCGCGCGCCGGGTACCATCCGGAGCGCGGCCCCGCTTCCGAAGGAGGACATAATGAACGCTGATCTTGGGCCTTGGAAGTGGGTTGATCTCGGCTTCACTGTCACCTTCAGCCTCGACCTGGTTCCCGAGGACGTCCTCGCCGGCTATGGGGCGGATCCTGCCAGGGCGGAGCTGCTCACCCGGCAGGAGGCGTGGGACAAGTACCCGCCTAATCACGGCGGCACCCAGCTGCGTACCGGCACACTGAACGGCTGGGGGTTTTGTTTTGAGGAGATTGGCTATCAGGGCATCCGACCCGAGGTTCTCACTATGCTGTCGGCCCGCACCGAGGTCTTCTCGTTCTTCAAGATGTCGGGAAAGAGCACACTACAGTATTTCCGGAATGGGCTGCGCATCGAGTCTTTCGAACCTGGCTTCGCCTACTCGGTCCGAGGCCAGCAACCCCACGCGCTCTGGACCAGAACCGAACAATTGGCCCGCAACAAGTCCCTGCCCCCGAACCGGGCCGCGCTTGAGGCCATTGAGGAGCGAATCGGTGCACGGTTAGGCCAGGATCTGCTGGAAGGGGTGCTACTTACCGCCTACCTCACCGATCCCAGACCCTCAGCTCCGATCCCCACGCCGCAGCGAAATCCACCAGGGCGCTTCCTTGGATCATTCGACCCCACGACTCTCGACCCGCCCCGCCCTCCCGGCGCCGGCGAACCCTGAGGTCGTGGGGCAGTACCGCCTGTGGCTGCCTGAGTCGTGTCTTGCCGCCCCGGTGATCCTGATGCGACCAGGAGCCTGCGCCGTGCCATTTGACGGAACGGTATCGCCACCAACGGAACGACGGATAGCCGGCTTGAGAAGCGAGCCGCCAGGCTGCTCGACGCGTGGTGCGATCCCGACGGTTGGTATCCGCAGGTCGGTGACCGAAGCAGGTGGAGACGTCAAGCGATGGTCCTCCTCAGGGTGTTGAGTCCGGGGATGGTGCGGGCGAGGTTCTGCACCACGACGACGCGGACGACCGCGCCGAGCATGTTCGCGCCGGGTCCGGGATGGCCCGCCCAGCGGGCCATCAGCGCGGGGATCCTGGTGGTGGTCCACAGCAGGACCACCACGATCAGGAGATTCAGCGTGCCGCCCGGATCGACGGGCAGGCCGAGCACGGGCAGCATCGCCGCCGGCTCGAGCAGCGCCTGCCGCCCGGCGGTGAGCAGGAACGCCTGCGCGACGGGTATCGCCAGGCATCCGGTGTAGGCGCGCCACCACAGGCGGGCGACGCCGTCGGTCTGCGGTAGCGCGTGGCAGGCCAGCGCCAGCGGCGCGATGCTCGTCAGCACCAGCAGCGCCACGAACCGGCCGATCATCTGGAACGCGGTCGTCACGACCAGCACCGTGATGATCAGGATCAGGACCAGGAACAACAGCGGAACAGTCCGGTCCTGGTTCGCGCGCAGATGGGTCTGGATCGCGGCGAACGCCCCGTCGCCGTCGTCGCCGCTGTCTCTGATCGCCCCGGTCAGGGCGTTGGCGACGTCGATGAGCTGGGCGCAGGCCAGCTGGGAGAAGTGCGCGGCGGTGAAACCGACCACCAGCCTCGGCAGCAGATCCTTGACCGTGTACCGGGATTGCTCGCCGCCGCCGGCGACCATGACCAGGACGCCGGCGGCGACGAAAACGAGGACGAAGACGGTGTCCACGATCCAGACAGACCGGACCGTGAGTGCCTGCACCTGCGGAAGCGCGGTGACCTTCGGCGAGGTGAGCATGATGCCGGTAACGACGTCGAAGACCGCGTCGAGGCAGGCCAGGATCGCCGTGATGAGCCAATCGAGGGCCTGGTCGAGGATCCATCCCATGACGGGTCAGCCCCCGACGATGCCCTGGATGACCTGCAGCAGGATCGGCGCGAGCACGGCCAGGCCGTAGCCGACCAGGGCGTTGCGCAGGGCGAGCTTGGCCTTCTCGACCTGCGACGGGTCACCGCCAGCGGTGGTCCAGTACACGCCGGCCAGAACCAGGAAAAGGGTCGCGATCGCGGCGAGGATCCCCATGACCCAGGCCCGCAGGTTGGCGATCACCACCGGCAGCTCGTTCGCCACCAGGTAGACAGCCTCGCCAGGGCCGGCGTAGGCGACGGCCGGAAGACCGAGTGCGAGGCCGACGCCGGCCAGCGGCACGGCCAGACGGAGCCCGAGACGAACGGCTCGCATGGTGCGAAGACGACGTGGGATGCGAGACATGACGGTTCACCTCCCGCCGCGCCCCGGCGACGCGGAACGGCGTCGCCGGGGCGCGGCGATTCTCGAAGTCCGAAAGATTGGCCGCCGCCGGGCGCAGACGAAAGAAGGCGGAACGATCCGCGTGGCCCCGGGAGGAGCTCGTCCTCCCTCATGGGTGGGGTGCGGTCATCAATGTGGTGTCAGCGCATCAACTGGCGCGGCACCCGAGGCACACGGATCGCGTAGCTTTCTCGTGTCGCCCGGCGGCGGGCGGGACCAGCGAGCGGTACGGCTCGCGAAGGATCCCGCACCCCCAAACCGGGCCTTGTGAGCCCTGGCGAACACTCGCCGCGCTCACAGGCCGCTCGCACCACCTGGGTGAAGGCCCACAGCGCAGGTCAGGGGACTTGTCTCCATCAGGCAGCGTGTTCACGGACGAGGGCTCGCCGATGGAACGAACCCGGTCGGCCGTGAGGTCGCGTGGGCGCTGCCAGGGCTCACAGCCCTTGACAACGCCGCGCAGCGCGCATCGGCCTGGACGCAGAAACGGCTGTGGCCCGACGTTGCGCACGTCGGGCCACAGCCGCTGCTGGCCGGATCAGACGGGAAGTCGTCAGGCAGCCGCCGCGGCCTGTGTCTGGGCGGCCTTGCGGCGGGCGGCTGCGGCACGGCCCGCCCGTCGCTGACCGCGCTGTCCAGCCCGCAGCCGCAGCTGCGCCACGGTCTCCGGTGACGCGACCCCGGTCAGCAGCCCGTCCGCCAGGGCCCCGGCGATACGACTGTCGATCCGCGACAGCCGCATCCGCAGCGCGTCCACGCTGACGCCGAGCGCGGCGGCGATGGGCTCGATCGCCCGGCGTCCGAGCCGCACGTCGATGTAGGCCTGCTCGTCCTCCGGGTCGAGGATCCCGAGGGTCACCGCGCGGCGGACCAGCAGGTCCGGATGCCCGTACGGCACTTTCGGAGTGCGGGGACCGGACGTGACGTGCTCGATGTCCTCCACCGGCAGATACTCCTGCTGCTGCAGCCGCAGGTCCCGCCCGGCCCGCCACGCTGCCTTGCACAGGCTCGCGTACGGCGCGGGCCTGGTCAGGTCCGCCCGGTCGCGCAGCGCGGTCAGGAAGCCGGTCAGGATCTCGGCGTCGACGTCCGCCGGGTCACCGTCATACCCCTTCGACAACTGGGCCGCGTACTGCTGCAGCGCCGGCATCGCCATGCCGACCGCGGCGACGACCCAGTGCGGCCCGTCGAGCCGGGCGCGACGGATCAGCTCCCGCCACACCTCGTCACGCGCCGTATAGGCGCGGGGGTGGCGCAACAGCCAGTCCCGTAGCGCGGCCAGCGGCATCACCTGCTGCGGGAGACCCGTGTCGGGGCCGAGCGCCGCACAGTCGAGAACCAGCGGGGCGGGCTCGCAGGTCAGCGCGGCGAACGCGGTCGCGGCCGCGTCGAGAGCGGAGGAAGGCCAGTTCGTAGCGTCGCACACGCTCATGTCAAGACTCCTATGACAGCGAAGAAATTCGATGACGTCGCCGGTGTTGTCGCGGCGAGCGATAGCACCGATTCCGCCACAGACGCCTCACACGGCTCTGACAGGGCTGCTCAGGCTCCCGCTGGCCGCCTCCCGCCCGACCACTGTCAGCGGCTCACCCCGAGACATGTCATCGACTGTGATCGCTGATGTAGCTTCCGGGCAAAGCCCGGATGACCTGCCCTGTGACACGCTGACAGAGCCTCCGACAGCCCGTTTCGGTGGCGCTGCCGTGACACCGTGCTGGCCCGCTTACAGCGGTCGCATACGGAACCCGTGACAGCCCGGCCCGCTCGCAGCACCGGTGGCACCGGCGGCCGCCTGACGAGCCGCGCCAGCTCACCACGCGCCTGCGGCAGTCACGGATCTTCTGCCACCCGGCGGCACTTGAACCTGTGACAGCCGCAGCCCCACCGGTGGGATCGGGTCGAGCCGGTGACGCTCGCGCATGTCTCACAGCGCTGCTCAACGCAGTGATCCACATCGACGGCTGGGTGTCCCTACGGGTTGATGCCGCCATCCGCTCGGGACCCTGTCAGTAACGCACCGTGACTGACGGAAGCGGCGAGGGCTCAGGGGATCGCTTCGCAGAGCTCCCCCGTGTCAGCGCTGGAGTAACTGCTCGCCGCCAGGTCGCGCCGACCGGCGAACCCGCACGGGACGGTGTCCGTTCTCAGTGAAGTTGATCCGGGAGGAGTGCGCTGAGCTGGGCGGATCAGTTCGATTGAGAAAGCGGGTGGTCGGGTTTTCTCAGTTGACTTGATCCGTGTGGGCGTTTCGGGCTGGTTTTCTCAGTTGGTCTGCTCCGGGGAACGGTTTGGTCGCGGACCTTGCCGACGATGTAGTCGCGGACGGAGCCGTAGGACAGTTCGGCGCCGTGTTCGTCGACCAGGTGTTCCCAGATCGCCCACCGGGAGATGGGCGGGTCTTGGGCGAGGAGGTCGTCGATGATGTGGGCGTAGGGATCGAAGATGCGGTTGCGTCGGGGTGGTGTGCGCCTGAACGACGGCGGGTTCGGGTCGGTGGTGAGGGCGAGTAGGACGGTGTCGGCTTGGACTCTGAATTTGCGGGTGATGGAGCGTAGGGATGGGTTGGTCTTCGCTTCGTGGCGGATGGCGTCGAGGAGTTCGCGGGCGCCTTTCTGGCCGCGTTTCTTGACCAGGTTGGCGATGCTGCGCGGCCGACGCGGAGGTTCGTCGGGCTGGGGCTCGGGCGGTGTGGGCGCGTTAGGTTTGGGGTGTAGGCGGTGGGGTCGGGCCTCGGTTTGCAGGGTGGTGAAGTGGCGGGTCAGGGCGTCGACGGTGCGGTTGGTGACCACGGCCAGACGCGCGGCGCGCACTGATCCTTGGTAGCCGGGTGGGGCGCAGAGGTATTGGCGCAGGTAGCTGGGTCGTAGGTGGTTGGCGTGGGCGAGGCGGCGGACGTAGGAGCCGACGGTCTCGTCGCGTTGTGGGCGGGGTATGACGGGCAGTGGCTGGGGCCGGTCGGCGAGGATGTCGGCGTTGTCGGGGCTGGTCATCGACGGGTCCTGCGGTTGGTCTCCGCGGCGATGTCGACCTCGATGCTGTCGAGGCTGTCGCGGGTGATGGCTTCGGTGGTGTCGATGACGGCCTGGATGGCGGCGCTGCGGATCAGCCGTAGGAGGCTGCCGATCATGCCGGCGGTGCGTTGATGCAGGTAGCGGTCGAGGTCGGCCAGGGCGCCGGGACTGTGGTGGTGTAGGCGCAGGCTGGCCTCGACGGCGCTGACCAGGGCTGTCCAGTCGGGTCCGTTAGGGAACGGGCCGGTGGGGACCATGCCGAAGCGGCCGGCGATCTGCTCGCCTCGGGTGCCGGAGAGCAGGCCGTTGCGTTCGACGTTGATGCCGGCGTAGACGAACGTGGCGGGGATGCGTTCGGCGAAGTACTTGAGGGTGTCGGACACCTCGGCGCCGTTGCGGGTGGCCAGGCTGATGTTGTGGATCTCGTCGACTTTACCGACCGCAGGAGCTCGGATACCGGCTCTGAACTGCGACGACTCTTAGAATACATGTCCGTGACGTTGGTTCAACACTCGCTGTCGGCGAACTTGGGTCGGGGCATCGCGGCGGCTGCGGCGATGAGACTCTGGGCGCCATGACTGACCTGAACGCCAAGGCGAACCTTCATCGGTACCTGCGGGAGGCGCGTGAGGCGCTGCTCGGGAAGCTCGACGGGCTGTCGGAGTACGACGTGCGGCGGCCGCTCGTGCCGACCGGGACGAACCTGCTCGGGCTGGTCAAGCACGTGGCCTCGGTGACCGCCGGGTATTTCGGCGAGGTGTTCGACCGGCCCTTCCCCGAGCCCGTCCCGGGTATGGACGAGGACGCCGAGCCAAACGCGGACATGTGGGCCTCCGCCGACGAGTCCCGCGACGACGTCATCGGCCTGTGGCGCCGGGCGTGGGCGCACGCGGACGCGACAATCGAGGCGCTCCCGATCGACGCGCCCGGCTCGGTCCGGTGGTGGCGCGACACGCCGGTGACGCTGCACCTCATCCTCGTGCACGTGCTCGCCGAGCTGAACCGGCACGCCGGACACGCAGACATCGTGCGCGAGTTTGTCGACGGCCAGGTCGGCTGGCGGCGGCCCGGCGACAACGTGGTCGAGGGCGACGAGGCGTGGTGGGCCGCCTACCGCGAGCGGCTGGAGTCCACTGCGCGTGAGTTCGCCTGAGCTCGGTATCGATGACGGTAAGAGCGTCGATCGTGAGGGCTCCTGCCACGACCATGGCGGCCACGGTGATCGCGGCCGAGGTCGTGCTGGTGACGGCCGGCATGTCCAGGCGTCCGTCCATCACGGCGGCGGACAACGCCGATCCGACGGCTCCACGGCTCTGTCGCTGACGTTTTGCGGCTCCGAGGCACCGCGAGCACGGTCGCGCTTCCGGCTACCGCTTCTGCGTCAATACAGCCAGCACAAGGGCGTGACCTTCGCGCAATCGCATTCCGCCAGCGGCCGCCGCAGCCTGAAGCCAGGTTCACATGCGCGGATTTGTCACAATCCTCGCGTTGGCCGGCTGCTCGGTGTTACAGCACGTAGTCAACGGCAGGTTGCGGCTCTCGCGCCAGCTTTGGTGATCTTTGTGCGTGGAGCCCGGCCGCCGGTGGGCGGCCGGGCTCCAGGACCGAGTCGTGCCGATCAGACCGGCTTGGTTGGCGCCGACGGTGTCACTGCTGAACTCTCGTTGACGGGTCGGCAAGTTGGGCTTCGAGGTCGGCGACGCGGCGGTCTTGGAAGCGCAGGTTGGAGCGGGCGGCCTTGAGGCGTTCGTCGAGGGCGCGGTTGTCGGTGGTGAGTTGGCGGACGCGCTGTTTGAGGGTGGTGTTCTCGGTGGTGATCCGCTGGACGGCTTCTTGAGTCCATTCGGCTTCCAGGTCGCGGATTTGGCCGAGCAGTTCGCTGATGTGGGTGCGTTGGGTGAGGATCTCGGTGTGGGCGGCCTTGAGGGCTTCCTCGGCGTTGAGGGCCCGCTCGCGCCAGGTCGCCTCGCGGGCGTCGTCCTGGTCGGTGAGTAGCTGGATCCGGCGTTCGCCGGCCGCAGCGATCGCTGCGGTAATGATGGCTCTGGCCTCGGCGTTGTCGTAGAGGAAGGTGCGCGAGACGTCGGCTCGGCGGGCGACGGTGGCGACGCTGATCTGGGCTTTCTCGCGCTGGAGCCGGGCGATGGACTGGCGGATGCGATCGAGAGCGGTCTCGGTCTTGCGGCGTCGGGCGGCGTGTGCCGCCGCAGTGCGGGACGGGGCGATGGTGCGAGTTGTCATGCGATTTCCTGTTCGGGGTCGCCGCTGTCGGCTGTGGACGTATCCCGGTGCTCTGCCTGCTGGTCGTCGGCCGCGTCGGCGAGGTCGTTGCGCGGAAGGCGGTGGACCAGACGCGGTGGAAGTAGTCCTGGGGTTTGCGGAGGTCCAGGGCGAGGGCGTCGTCGAGGAGGCCGAGGCCGGCGAGGGCTTTCTCCAGGCCGTCGATGGCGCGGGCGGTGGGTTCGAAGTAGCGGTGGAGGTAGTCGGCGGTGGCGTCGTCAGGGGCGCCTTCGGCCAGCTGCCGCCATTGCTCGCGTTTGCGGCGCCAGTAGAGCAGGTCGGCGCCGGAGAGCACGAACTTGTCGCAGTTGTGGCAGTCCAGGTTCCAGGGGCAGGCGCCGCCGTCGACGACGGGTTGGAAGGTGCAGAAGCCGCCTTCGGCCGGGGTGCTGCGGCGTGACAGGTCGATCGAGAGAGCCTGGGCCTGTTGGCGGGTGAGCGGGACGGCGTCGCCGGCCAGGAGCTCGCCGGGTTGGGCTGTGCCGGGGCCGGTGACCCAGACGTGCTGGAGCACGTTCTCCAGATCGGAGCTGGTCAGGTGGACGTAGTGCTCGGCCATCCGCTCGCTGACCTGTCCGAGGTAGCGGCGAATGTGGGTCAGGGTGGCGCCGTGGCGTAACAGGTTGGTGGCCAACGTGTGGCGGGCTTGGTGGGGGACGTAGTGGCCGAGGTCCATCGCGTCGACCCAGGGCCGGAACCGGGTGTAGAACCACTGGTGAGTCAGCGACACCGTCCCGTCGTGGCTGCGGTAGGTCGTCGGGAACAGGGCCAGCCCGGCGCGTTGGGCACCGGTCGGCCGGTAGCCGTAGCGGGCGGTGAAACGGTCCAGGGTCTTGCGCTGGCGCTCCGCGAGGATGCCGTAGAGGCGTTCGGGTATGCGGATCGCGGCGTCGTAGTTGCCGACCTTGGTCTGGTCGTGCCAGAACATCGCCAGGCCGCCGTAACGGCCGATGCAGTCCCATCGCACCTTAAGCACCTCGCCGATGCGGCGGCCGGTGGTGACGGTCGTCTCCCAGATGTCGCGGACACCGTTGTCGTTGACGTCGTAGGTGGCGGCCAGTTCGGCCAGATTCGCCTCGTCGGCCAGTGCCCGGGCGACTTCGTCGGGAAAGGGCCGACGCGCGGTCCGGCCGGTAGTGGCGCCGGCAGTCGGGAACACGATGATGAACTCCCGTGCCAGGCCCAGCCGTTCGGCGGCGCCGGTGTCCAGGGCCTCTCGCATCAACTTGCGGACGGCGTTGAACACCACCGACCGGGTGACGGTGGTGACGATGCTCGCCGTCCCGTCCGGCCGCTTGACGGCCAGCGAGGGGAGCCCTTCGCGCTCGCGATGGCGCTGGTCGGCGACGAACCGCTGGGCGTGCTCCTCCCGCAGCATCGCCGGGTCGTGGCCACCACTGGGAGCCTCCAGCTCCAGGAAGGCTCCCAACTCGACGGCGGCTCGGCGCAGGTCGTCGATCGGGCTGGCCGAGCGCGGGCAGCGCGGTGACCGCAGCAGGTCCGCCAGATGGTCCCAGGTCAGATCCCGCAGCCAGCGCTGTGGGATGCCGGTCAGGTCGATGTGGCTCATCCGGTGCGCGAACAGCACCCCGAAGTGCTCGGTCTCCAGGAAACCGGCGTCCTTGGCCTGCTCGGGGGTGAAGTAGACCAGCCGCAGCTCGTGCAGGATCTCCTTGGCGATCGCCCCGGTAAACGCGGCGGACCCACCGGCTCCGAACTCGAAATCGACCAGCGAGTTCACCTCCAGCGCGCGGCAGGTGGTCACCAGCGACCGGATCCAACCCAGATCCCACCGGCTGGGCCGGGCCCGGCGGGTGTGGACGAAAAGCCCCCACCGGATCTCGGCTCGCACCAGAGGCCGCAGCCCGCGTAGGTTGATCTGCCCCGGCCACGGTTGCGCCGCAACGGTCGCGCACCAGTGTCGGAACGCCACCTGGTCGCGGTACTCGATCGGGACGGTCTTGCCGAGTTTCTCGTATCGCTGCCACCAGCTGGGCGGCATCGCGGCGTCGCCGGGTCTGCCGTCACGGTGATAGCGGGTGCCGTGCCACGAACACAATCCCAGCGGGGAGTCGGCGAGATTCGGGCAGACGACCGCGCCGCAGGGCCCGTAGCCGGGGCACGCCTGTTCGCCGCTCACCCACGTGGCGAAGGAGTCGCTGTCGTCTGCCTCGCTCCTGCGCGCGGACCACCGGCCCAGATGCCGCTGACACAAACTCAGATCGTTGTGTGCCGCGGGCCGTTCAGGGCAGATCCGGCAGATGATCTCTTCTGCCCCGACGTGTCGGTCCAGCCCTTGGGCGGCGGCCACGAAGGCTGCCCGGCCCACGCCGTGCTCGCTGTCGTGGGCCCACTGCCGCTGATGCTCGGAACACAATTCCGACCCGCCCGTGCGGCTGCGTTCGCACCGCTCGACGACACAGTCCCACCGGTAGATCGCGTGGCCGCGCGGGATCACGATGACATCGGGTCGGAAGATCGGGTCAAAGGACGGCCCGCTGATCAGCGCGGTCAGGATCTCCAGCCGGTCGCGGCCGATCCGGTCCGGGCGCTCGGCGAACAGCGGCCGCAGGTACTCCTGCCGCCGCATCACGCCTCACCCCAGACCGCGCGCAGCGCGGCGTCGAAGGCCGGGTCGTGGACGTCGATGTGCCCGTAGACCTCATCGACCATCGCAGCCGATGCCCAGCCGCCCGCGTCCCGGGCGATCAGCAGGTTTCCGTCCGCGGCCTCCAGAACCGCGGAGGTGAACGAGTGCCGGAAGGCGTGCGGCTTCACGATCCCCAGACCGGCGCGTTTCCCGGCCCGGTTGAGCATCCGCCGGGCCCCGACCGGCGCCCACGGCTGGCCGGCATCGGCGCCGTGCAGTTGGACCAGGAGCATGCCGTGGTCGGCGTCGCGCGGGTATTCGGTGGTGACGTACTCGAAGTAGGTGTGCACCATCGCCGGACTGACCCGCTTGATCAGCCCGCCGGTCACGATGCCGTGTTCGACCCGCCACGGGTGCTTGGTTTTCGCCTCGGCCCGATTGGGGTTTCCCGGGCGGTGACAGACGTGCAGGTGCGGGGCGCGGCACTCGCCGCAGGCCGCGTTCTCGCGCAGGTGCAGGTCGACCAGGTGCAGCCCGCAGAGTTCACCGATCCGCAGGCCGCCGTCCGCGAGCCAGGTCACCACCAGCCGGTCCCGGGCAGCCGACACGGTGGCCAGCAGCTTCTGTCTCGCGCCGTCGGGCAGCATCTTCGGATGCCGACGGTGCGGCCCCGAGGGCGCGAGCGGGTTGGTCGGCAACGGTGACTTCACATGCCCGAGAAAGGAACGGGCCCGGTCCGCTCGCGACGGCAGCCGGGACGTGTCGAGCTTCTTGCCGAGCTCGCCGTTGATCCCGAGACAGGATTGGTGCAGGTAGAAGCCCTTCAGGCAGGCCGCCGCCGTCGACAGAGCTGAGCGTCCGTAGGGGTGCTTGCCGACTCGCCACGGCTCTCCCAGGGGCATACGAACCTCGGCGCCGACGATGCCCATGTAGCGCTCGAGGTCCCGCAGCTGAACCTTGTCGAAGGCCAGGCACTCGCGCTCCAGCCATCGCAGGTGATCCACCAGGTAGTACGCGTAAGTCCTCTGCGTCCCCGAACCGTCATGCTGCCGCAGGAACCGGTCCGCCTCCTGATGGACCGTCCCCTCGGGCCACGCGATTGTCCACGACCGCCGTCCGTCCCTCCGCTCGATCTGTTGGACCCTCAAGTCCCCAATCACCACGTGCCGCGCCACTGGTCCTCCGTACCGACTCCAGAACATGACACACGCCCCGGACACGGTCGGTAAAAGAGCCCGGGACGAGCTGGTCACAGTCCCAGACGGACACCACGGGCAGGGCTACTCGCGGTCGGTAAAGTCGACGACGATGAGGCTGGTGCGGGCGTCGAGGCAGACGCCGCAGACGGCTTCCATGACCTCGGTGATGTTGGGTTTGCGTAGCAGCGGGATGCCGAGGAACCGGGCGAACTCGACGGCGATCATCCGTCCGGTGGCGGCGGGTGGGGCGGTGATGTAGACGACCGGGATGTCACCGCCGTTGTGCGGGTGGCGCTGCCGGTGGATGACCTCAAGGGTCTTGGCCATCTGGATGATCGCGGTGGTCTTGCCGGTGCGGGCGGGGCCGGAGACGATCAGCCCGCAGCGTCCGGTTTCCGCGCGCCGGTTGAGGTAGGTCAGCCGGCGGCCTTCGAGGGTCACGCGGCGGATGGTGGCGGTGGCGATCACCACCAGCTGGGCGTGGTGGGTGAGTCGGGCCTCGTCGTAGGCCAGGCGCTGGCCGGCGGTGAGTGTGGTCAGTCGGCCGTGGTCGAGCAGGTCCGGGACGTGCGGGGTGGTATGCACGAACCGTCGCCATCCCCGCAGCGTGGTGAGCTGCAGATGTTCGGCGTCGGTGCTGTCGGGTTGGGGCGGCGGGGCGGCGGGGGCGTGGGCCGCGGTCACCATCGTTTCGTTGCCTCCAGGTATGGGTCGAACACGCCGAGAGGGATGACCTCGGCCAGTGCTTGCCCGGTGTCGTCGCCGTCGGGTGCGCCGGTGGGGGTGGTGCCGGTGTCGGGCTCCGGCGTGGCCGCCGGTTCGGGACGTGGCCAGGCCGGTGGGGTGGTGGAGCGGGTGCGGGCGCGGACCCGCCGGTCCCGCTTGGACGTCGAAGGCGTCGGGTCGGGGCCGCGGTTGGCGCGTCGCAGCAGTGCCTGCACCGCCTCGGCGATCTCGGCTTGCGTGGCGTCGGGCAGCTTCGCGCGGACGTGGTCCCAGGCCAGTTCCCCGAACGGCAGCCCGTCGCGGTGCAGGTGCGTCCAGAACACGGTGATCCAGCCGCCGGTATCCGGGTCACGTATCCAGATCCGGGACACGTCGTAGGGGTCGTGGTGGACCTGCCACAGGTTCTTGTGGGCGGTGTTTCCCGACGGCTGCCGGCGCAGCGGGTTGAGCTGTTCGGCGTCGTAGGTGCGGTGCCGGTGCTTGATGCCGTAGGCGTTGATCGCCTTCCAGCAGGTCGGCAGCAGCGCGATGTAGTCGTCGCCGGACAACGCGACCGGCAGGTAGCCGGTCGACTCGACCAGCGTCGCGTACTTCTCGTTCGGGGTGAACGTGCGTCCCGGCGTGGCCGGGTCGCGCAGGCCGTCGTGGGGGCGGTTCTGCCAGGCCGCGACGATCCACTCGTCGAGCAGGTTCTGCAGTTCCAGCATCGACCACAACGCCTTGGCCTCCAGGCCGCGGCCCCGCCGTTCCGTGTTGGAACCGGCGTAGCCGGACACGAACTGGGCGAACAGCGTCCCGACCGCCGACATCAGCTTCTCGACGTGCGGCTTCTCCGCCGGCGAGCCGGGGTGGGTGGGCTGAAAGTTGATCCCCAGGAACGCGCAGGACGAGCGGAAGTTGCGCGACAGGAACACGCTGCCCTGGTCGACCACGATCGTCTCCGGAACGATGACCGGACGGGCCGCGGCGTGTTCGAGCCGCTCGTCGATGTCGGCCAGCCGCCGGTGCGGCAACACCGACCTCGACATCGCCAAAGCCTGCGTCCAGCCGGGCCGCATCGGCTCCGGTGTCAGGGCCCGGGCCAGCAGGATGCTGGCGTCGACCGATTTCGTGGTGGGGCGCAGCACCGCCGCGGTCACCGTTCTGGTGGCCACGTCGATCACCCCGGTCAGCTCCACGCGCCCCGGTGTGCCGTCGTCAAGCAGAACCAGCACGTCCAGCGGTGTGGAGTCCATCTCCATCAGCTCACCCGGGGCGAACACCCGGGGCCGGGAGAACGGCGCCGACGGTGCCGACGCCACCGAGCGGCGACTGCGGGCCGAACCCGTCGTGTGCAGCCCGACGGCCAGCTTGTCCAACAACCGATACAAGGTCGCCTGCGACGGCATCACCACCAGGCCGTGGTGGCACTCATCAAGGATCTGCCGCGCCCGCCACAACAGATAACCACCCGTGCGGGTCGAGTCGTCGGTGGCCTCGGCGACCGCCGCCCGCACCGCCTCCACCACCCGCGCGTCGACCCGGCCGAACCGCGACGGCTGCCGCAACAGCCGCTGATCGACCAGCGCCGCGACCCCGCCGGCCTCGTAACGCTGCCGCTGACGCTTCAGCGTCGGCACCGTTACCGCGTGTCCGGCCGCCCGCAGTTCGGCGGCCTTGACCTGCTCCCGACTGGTCACCGTCGTCACCGCCGGATCGAAGCCAGGCCGGGCCACCGCCCCGGCCGGCGCGTCCGGCGCCAGGCCGTGGATGACCTCCAACACCTGGCGCTCCCACCACAACGCCCGCTCAGTCACCTCGCCGGGAAGACGGTCCAGCACGGCCGCCGACCCCACCCCAGCGGCGACGCTGCGCTGTCCGAGCACCGCGAAGTCCGCCTCCGACAGCAGATGAGCCAACCGGACTCCCTCGGTCTGGCCGGCCTCGTCGGTCAACAGCACCAGCGTCCCGGACCAACCCACCACGGTCCGGACGACCCCGGCGGCCCGCACCCGATCCCCCGGACAAAGCCGCGGCAACCGCCGACCGCTCACCACGACGACCCCGACGCCCGCACCACCGTCGCCGGGCCCAGCAGCGCACCGACCAGATCCCCCGTCAGCACGTGCCGCCAGAGCAGGTGGAACAGCACCGGCAGAACCAACAGCCGATCCCCGGCCCGCCCAGCGCCCTCGAACAACGGCGCCGGCTGGGCGAACACCTCCAACAACCGGGCTGTGACGTCCTCGCGCCGGCCGCAACGCGGATGCCGATACCGCGACAGCCAGCGCACGTTCGCCGCGAACACCGACTCCATGACACCGATCCGACGAAACCGCCAGCCGACCGTCCGACACGCTGCGGCCGTCACCGCGAACGCCTCCGCATCGCGAACCTTGACCCGCTCATCAGGGCGCACGTCGATCACCAACCCACTGCCGTCCTCGAGGCGGACGAAGTAGTCCGGCAAATGCCGGCGCACCCCACCCGCCTCCGGCCAGGACAGCCAAACGGCTGCGACGCGATCCCGACCACCGCCGGATCGAAGTCCAGCAGCATCACATGATCACGTTCCAGCCACGACTCGTAGCCCACATGCCGGCCCACTGTGGATGACCACCACCGGCCCGGGAAGTTCCGCTGACCCTTGAACATCGGAAACGCCCGCGCCGGCGCGACGTCCTCGAACCGCACCCCGCCGCACCGCGCCAACGGCTCACAGCGCACCTCACCGTCCACGCCCACGAACTCGATCATGAACTCGTCCGCGTCGACGACACCGACAGGGGCGACGGAATCCGAAGCAGTGCTCACGAAGCTGACAAACGAGCGACGGCGCTGACAGAAACCGCCTCACGGCAACCCGGTCACAAGCAGCCGGATCACCTCAACTGAGAAAACCCTCCAGTCGGATCACCTCGAGTGAGAAAAGAGCAGGTCAACTGAGAAAGGACAGACGGGATGTGCTGCCGCCCATCGGCGGCTGTGAGCGGCTGTGAGTTCGACAAGCGTTCGCCAGAACTCACAGAACCCGGTTTGGGGGTGTCAGCGCTTCACGGCGCGGCGCGGAGCCGACATCCACATGAGCGAGCACACGCCGCACACGCACCACCAGGCCGCCCACATCGAGCCGGCCGACCCCGCACTCATCGACCTGATCGCCGGCAACCCGCCGGTACCGATCACGGTCTGGCGCACGGCCCGTACCGGTGCCGAGATCCACGCCAGCCTGCCCGCCCGTCTCGCCTACCGTCTCGTCGCCGCCTACAGCCGGCCCGGCGAGGCGGTCGTCGACCTCACCACCGACCACGCCCTGACCGCGATCTGCGCCCGAGGTGGGCGTCGGCACCACCGCGCCTGGTTCACCGACAGGTCGAGCCTGATCATCGGCCCCAACACCACGGACCAGGCCACGGCCACGCCCGACCCCAACCCCCTCACCGAGCAGTCCGACCCGATCGACGGCGAAGGCGAGGACCCGCCCGAGCTGACCGAGTGGTTCGGCGACGACCTCACCGATCCCGACCTGTCCGGCACGGACACCTCGGTCGTCCATCCGTCGGATGACGGTCCGCTGGAGGCGGCTACCAGCCTGGTGGTCGCATGCTGGCCGCTGCACGAAGCGGACAAGCCCGCCCGGATCCGCCTCGCCTGGCTCCTCGCGACCTGCGCGCGGCTCCTGCGACCCGGTGGCTGCCTCGTCCTCGTCGTCGGCGTGCCCGCCGGTACACAGCCCACGCCGGAGGACTTCGGTCCGCTGGTATCCGCCGCCTCCCGCGCAGGGCTCAGCTACCTGCAGCACATCGTCGCGGTCGAGGCCGACACCGACGGCGACCAGTTCATCTACTACCACAGCGCCGACGAGGAACTGCTCACCCTGGCCCACGCCAACCCCGAGCAGTGGTCGGTCGCCCACCTGCGGGTTCACGCCGACCTGCTGGTCTTCACCCCACACCCGACCCCGGCAGCCCAGTCAGGACGGCGCCGCGACCGCGATGGCGGTGATCGCCGTGCCTGAGCACACCGCCACCGGCCACCCCGACCCGAACGAGCCGCACGTCCCCCGCCCCGCCGCCAGCGAGGACTACCCGGGCCGGCATCGGGCCGACCCCGGCGGCCTGTCCGTCTGGGCCACCGCCCAGTCCACCGGACCCGTCCAGCGACGCGGCCGGTACGTGCCGGAGTCGGTCAAGCACCCCGCCCGGATGCTGCCCGCGATCGCCGCCCACGCCGTGCGCGCCTACACCCAGCCCGGTGATCTGGTCCTGGACCCGATGTGCGGCATCGGCACCACCTTGGTCGAAGCGGTCCACGCCGGCCGCGACGCCTTCGGTATCGAGTACGAACCGCGGTGGAGCAACATCGCCGACGCCAACATCCGCCACGCTCACGACCAGGGCGCGATTGGCCGGGCATCGGTGATCCGCGGCGACGCGACCCGACTGATGTCCCTCGTCCCAGCAGCGCTCAACGGGCAGGTGGCCCTCGTCGTCACCTCACCGCCCTACGGGCCGACGGTGCACGGCCTGGTCCGTCCCGGCGCGGACGGGGTCGTCAAGTACGACGACCGGTACGGCGAGGACAAGGGCAACCTCGCCTACCGCGACCTGACCGGCCTCGCCGACGGATTCGCCCAGATCCTGGCCGGCTGCGCCACCCTGCTCCGCCCCGGAGGGGCGGTCGTGGTCACCGCCCGCCCGTGGCGCAAACGAGGCGAACTGGTCGACCTGCCCAGCGCCGTCATCGCCGCCGGCCTACGCGCTGGCCTGACCCCGACCGAGCGGTGCGTCGCGCTGCTCGCCGCCGTCCGCGACGGGCACCTCGTCGCCCGCCCGTCCTTCTTTCAACTCCAGCAGGTGCGCAAGGCCAGGGCCGGTGGGGTGCCGATGCACCTCATCGCCCACGAGGACGTCCTGATCTTCATTAAGGGGCCGTCGGGAAGCGGAACCGAGGTGGTGGCGTGACCGCACCCACCCACCGCTTCCTCTCCCTCGGTGCCGGGGTGCAGAGTTCCACGCTCCTGCTGCTCGCCGCGCAGGACAGGATCCCCTCGTTTGACGCGGCGATCTTCGCCGACACCTCATGGGAGCCGGCTGCGGTCTACCGGCACCTGGACCGCCTGACCGGCATCGCCGAGCGGGCGGGGATCGAGGTCGTGCGGGTCAGCGCCGGGGACATTCGGGCTGACGCGCTCGATCCGGCGCACCGCTTCGCGAGCATGCCGCTGTTCACGCTCGGGCCGAACGGCGAGCGGGGTATGGCGCGTCGGCAGTGCACCTCCGAGTACAAGATCAAACCGATCAAGGCGGAGGTGCGACGCCGGCTCGGCTACCCGCACCCGATGCGAGTGCCGGCCGGTGTCCGGGCGGACATGGCGATCGGGATCAGCGTCGACGAGATCGGCCGGGCCCGGGACTCCGACGTCGGCTACATGCGCAACGTCTTCCCGCTGCTCGACCTGGGCTGGCGGCGCGACGACTGCCTCCGCTACCTGAGCCAGCAGGGCCTCGGGGACACCCCGAAGTCGTCGTGCGTGGGCTGCCCGTTCCACGACGACCGCTTCTGGGCCGGCCTGAAGGCCAACAGCCCAGCCGAATGGGCGGACGCGGTCGCCTTCGACCACGCCATCCGCGACGGCTCCGCCCGGGCCAACGCCGAAGGGCACCCGCTGCGCGGCCGGTTCTTCCTGCACCGGCAGCGGGCGCCCCTCGACGAGGTGGTCCTGCGTCCACGCCCACAGGCGGGGGACACGCTCGGCTGCGGGCCGTGGACCTGCCCGCACGAAGCGCCGGCCGCGGTCGACGCCGCGCACAAGGAGGTGGCGTGAGCGTTGCGCACACCACCGGCCCACGGATCGGATCCCTCTGCAGTGGCTACGGGGGACTTGACCTGGCCGTCGAGCTGGTGCTCGGCGGCCACCTCGCCTGGTACGCCGAGACCGACCGGCACGCCACCACCGTCCTCTCTCACCACTGGCCCGAGATTCCCAACCTCGGTGACATCCGCGCCGTCGACTGGACCCAGGTCGAACCGGTCGACATCCTCACCGCCGGGTTTCCGTGCCAGGACATCAGCAACGCCGGAAAACGCGTCGGCATCACCGGCGAGCACTCCAGCCTCTGGACACACGTGGCCAGAGCCGTTCGCGACCTTCGACCCCCGCTCGTGTTCGTGGAGAACGTCGCCGCGCTCCTGCGCCGGGGCTTCGACGTCGTCCACGCCGACCTGGCCGCGCTCGGGTACGACACGAGCTGGCTATGCCTACGCGCATCCGACATCGGCGCCGCTCACCGACGGGACCGGCTGTTCCTGCTGGCCACCCCCACCGACCGACGGGAAGGGGGTGCGGACGTTGCCGACGCCGTGCGCCCGTGACGGCAAGGGGCCGGGCCACCAGTACGGGCTGCCCGACCTGATCGAACCGACCGGCTCGACCCACGATCTCCTCTCAACATCCACCGCAGTGGCCTACGGGTCGAACATGTCGCCCTCGGCCGGAGCGGCCCGACGGCCGAGCCTGGCCGGCATCGCCACCAACCTCCCACCGGCCGCGCCGGTGGCCGACAGCCGGTCTCCGGTCGCCGCCAACGCCGGAGGTGTCACGCCTACCGGACACCAGCACAGGACGCTGCCCGACGCCGCACGGCTACTGCCGACACCGAGGGCCAGTGACACCGGCACCGCAGGCCGGCGGGCCGGCGCCGGATTCCGGCCGCCGCTGTCGCAGGTGCTGCTGCCCACACCACGGGCCACCGACGGAACGAAGGGCTGCCCCGGGCAGCGCGGCTCGCACGGCGACCTCACCCTGCCGTCGGCGGCGGTGCGGGTACCGGCCCGGACCCTGCCCACCCCGCGCGCCTCCGACGCACGTGGACCCGGCCGGCACGGCGACGGTGGAGCGGACCTGCGCACCACCATCGCCGGCCTCGGCCAGCCCGACACCAACCGGTGGGGCGTCTACGCCCCCGCTGTGGCCCGCTGGGAACTACTGCTCGGCCGCCCCGCGCCCGAGCCGACCCAACCCGGCCGGCACGGCAAGCCGGTCCTGGCACCGCCGTTCGTGGAATGGCTCATGGGCCTCGACGAACACCGGGTAACCAGTCCCGTGCTGGGGCTGCCACGGACCGCCGCGCTACGGGTCCTCGGCAACGGCGTCGTCCCGCAACAGGCAGCCGCCGCCCTGCGGCTGCTGCTGTGCCCGAACCAGTGGAAGACGCCGGCATAGAGGCCGTCCACCCGGAATCTGCTGGCCGGGTACGACTACCGCCGGCCTGACCGGTCACGCCGCGCCTCGGGCACCGCCGGCCGACGTGCCCCTCCCCACCCGTCGCCGCATTTCCCGACCCGCCAGTGAGGGCCGGCGTCCGTGTCCGGGCGCCAGCCCTCGCCCCGATTCGCTCAGCGCGCCGCACCGACCTGCTGTCCGCGCGCTCACGCCCACCGTTTGAGGAGATGACCATGCGATCGTCCGGACGCACCCGTCCGGCACCACAGCCGGCTGAAAAGCCCGCCGCCACCGAGCCGCAGCAGGTATGGACAGCCGAACGGATCCGCGCCCTGGGAGCCAGCACCGACCTCGCCACCGCGGCCTCGGTGCTGGGCATGTCCCGCTCCACGGCCTACAAGCTGATCCGCCGCGACGCGTTCCCCGTGCCGTACTTCCGGATCGGCGCCCACTACCGGATACCCACCACGCCGTTGCTGGCCGCCCTGCACCTGCTCGACACGCCCAATGACGAAGGGTCCACCGGGACCGACGTTCCCACGTAGTTGTCCCGGCGCAGGCGGAACACCTACTAACGGCGGCCACCCAGCCGACGCCTTCGCCCCACCGGGACCCCGTAGCCGATAGGGCCGGGACCCGTCTACGAGGACGGGTCCGGCGACTTGATCACGCCCGCGCGTCACGCGTGGATGTCGATCGGCGAAACCGATGCACCCCTCACCACCTGATCGAGGAGCACCACCTGCCATGCCTGACGGAAGCATCTTCAAACGCTGCGGCTGCCGCCACCCCGACACCGGCAAGCCCTACGGAAACGACTGCCCGAAACTGCGCCGCGCGAACCGCGCCTGGAGTTCCGACCACGGCCACTGGACCTACCAACTCGAACTGCCACCCACCGCCGGTGGCCAGCGTCGGCAACTACGCCGCTCCGGCCTGCCCACCCGGCAGGCCGCCGCCGACGAACTCGACCACGCCCGCGCACTGCTCGCCCTCGCACCCCGAGAAGATCGCCGACGACGCACCGAGATCGGCGACCTGCTCCAGACCGCCGTACGCGCCAAACGGCCCCTGCCCGACGTCGACCGCATCCGTCAGCGGCTGCGCGGCGGCGGTGCCCTCACGGACATGCCCACCGTCGGCGACTACCTCACCGGCTGGCTGACCCACCTGAGCGTGGACGACAACACCGTGCGCGGCTACGAATCGATCGTCCGCGTGCACCTCATTCCACACCTGGGTGACGTCCCGCTGGACAAGCTCCGCACCACCCACATCCGGGGCATGTTCGCCGCGATCGAACGCCGCAACGACGACATCCGCACGGCGAAGGCCAGCCCCGACCCGGCCGTCCGGAGCTCCGTCACAGGAGTACGGCCCACCGGCCCCACCACACGCCAGCGCATCCGCGCCTGCCTGCGCAAGGCCATCAACGATGCCCTCGCCGACGAACTGATCGTCGGCACCAACCCCGCCACCCTGGTCAAGGTTCCCGGCGACCGGCCCCTACCGATCATCTGGGAAGACGAACGCGTCCAACACTGGAAGGCAACCGGCAAAGTCCCCGGACCGGTGATGGTGTGGACCGATGCCCAGGTCGTGGAGTTCCTCGACTACGCCGCCCAGCACGCCCCCGACCTGTACCCCATGTGGCACTACATGGCCTACCGCGGACCCCGACGCGGCGAGGCCTGCGGACTACGCGACAGCGAGGTACGCCTGCAACGCCGGGAAACCACCATCAACAACCAGATCGCCACCCACGGCTACACCCCCGTGCAGAAACCCCCGAAGAGCAGAGCCGGCAACCGAGACGTCGTCCTCGACGCCGACACCGCCAAGGTCCTCGCCGCCTACAGGGCCCGCCGCGCCGAATGGCGCCTCGCCGCCGGCGCGGCCTGGCCCGACACCGGACTGTTCTTCGTCCGCCCCGACGGACGCCCCTGGCACCCCAACGCCGTCACCCAACGATTCCGCAAACTCATCCGCAAAGCCGGACTACCACCCATCCGTCTACACGACCTGCGCCACAGCGCCGCCACCTTGGCCCTCGACGCCGGCGTCGACATCAAAGTCGTCTCCGTACAACTCGGCCACTCCACCACCACCCTCACCCGCGACACCTACCAGAGCGTCAGCAAGGAACTCCACCACGAGGCCGCCGACGCCGTCGCCAACAAGATCAAAAACAAGCGCCGCAAGACCGCATAAGCGCCGACAAGGGCGCGTGCCAGATGTCCCTCGGCACCAATCGCACCTTCCCATATCGCTCCACCCGGCCCGGTCCCACCACAGGGAATGCGCCGCACCCATCGGTGCCCGTCACCCACCCGCCCCTCGGCCGGTCGGTGCCCGCATCGCGCGGCGTATCCCTGCTGGTCACGCCGGCCAGTCCACCCAGCCGTCGCCCATGTGTCCGGTGGGCCGGCTTCCCCTTCACGGCACCCGTTGCCAGAGAGGCAGGTAACAGCATGCTCCACAACACGGTCGTCAACCTGACGCCGCACCCCGTCCACGTCTACCCGGTCGCCACTCCGGACCGCATCGAGCCGGGCAGCGTCACCCCGCTGTGCGTCATCGCCCCGTCGGACCGGCACCAGCCGGCCAGACTGGGGTACCGGGTCATCGAGGACGAGAACATCGATCTCGAGGTCCCGTGCACAGGGTCGCCTTCGGCACCGGCATAACCCCGTTGCCGCCCCCGGTACCGGGAACCTTCTACCTGGTGCCCCTCGTGGTGGGGCTCGCCGCCCAGCACCGAGACGACCTGCTGGTCCCGCATGACACCGCGCGAGACATGACCGGTTCGATCATCGGCGTGCGGCGCTTGGCGCGCCCCATCACGGCTGAGGCCGACAAACGCTGGTTGCACCACTCGGACACATCCGGGTGGTGCAACCGGTGAAGTGATCTTCCAAGTAGGGCAGATCCGTGGTGGTGGTGCCTCCGGCGCCCCAGCTCGGGAGCCGGTCGCTGTCAGGGCCAGGAAACCGCGACGACGCCGTGGCGCTTCGGCGCGTACCAGCCAGTCGGTGTGCCCCCGCTCGCAGCGGCGGGGATGTAATCGATACGCGCGGTCCCGCGACGGCGGTACTCCGTTGCCCAGCGTCGCAGCAGCTCCACGTACCGCTCGGCGACGGCTTCGGCGTGTGGCCCGTACGCGAAGACACCGCTTTCCCACCCGCCGGTGTTCTCGTTCTCGCGCTTGGTGCGGTAGGCGAAGCTGGCACCCTCGAGCAGGATGGCAGCGCCGAAGGTCACCGCCGGCGTGAACACGCCTTGGTCCACCAGGCGTTGGCTGGCGTAGAGGAACGGCACCTGCGGCGCGCTTGTCACCACAAACAACTCGAGCTCGTCGGGCAGGTCGAACGCCGCCCCGGACCATCGCTCGATCCTTGGCCCGTGGATCGCCTTGCGCAGCGCCGGCACGTCGAAGCCCGGGTTGGGCCCGTCGAGGCGCAGGGTCGCGTCGCCGTCGATCGGCACACGCGTTGCGGTGAACGTGCCCTCGCCCTGCATCGGCACGAAACCGCCGAGGCAGTAGCTGCGGCTGACCAGTCCGGTCTCAGCCCGGTCGAACGCGACGCAGCGGGTCAGCCCGGCGAACCGCAGCGGCACGACGATTCTGCCCTGAGTGGAGAGCTGGTCGATCCAGGCCGGTGGGATGTCCCACGCTCCCACCGTGACGATGATCCGGTCATACGGCGCGTGCGACGGCACGCCGTACTCGGCGTCAGCCTGCATTACCCGCACCCGCGCGTAGCCGGCTGCCCGCAGGAAGGCACGGGCCCGAGCGACGATCTCGGGGTCGATGTCCACCGACGTGATCGAGCCGTCAGGACCGACCAGCTCCGCGATCAGGGCCGCGTTGTACCCACCCGAGCCGATCTCCAGTACCCGCATACCCGGCTCGATCTCGGCCTGCTCCAGCATCACGGCCTGGATGTGCGCGGCCGAGACGGAGCTGAGCGCCGTGCCGTCGGAACTGGTCTTCGTCACCAGCGCGGTATCCGAGTCGTACACCATCTCCAATGGCTCGCCGGGAGCGAACAGATGGCGTGGGACGACAGAGAACGCCCCGGCCAGGGCCTCCGATGCGATGGTGTCCTCCCGCAGCTCGGACACCATCGCCGCCCGCAACACCGCAGGATCCTGAGCACGTGGCTCGCTTGTGGCTGTCATGTGATTCCACCTCAGCTATCTGGCTGGCTGTTGCCGATCGAACAACGGCGTCTTGCTCTCCCGCGACGCTGACAGAAGGACGGGTGAGCGGCCGGCTGTCGCGCGGAGCCTCACCGAGCCGAGCGCGGCCGAGGGTTCACGATGGCGCTCGGCTCCGGCCCTTCACCGACGCGGCTCACCTCGGGTACCACCAGCAGGCGTTGACGGTCAGCGTCATCCGGGTTGAACCGCGTCCAGGGGGCTTCGGCTCCGGCGTGTGATGGCCGATTCGGCTGTATCGAGGGCGCGGTTGAGGCTGACGAGGTGTGGTGCGGGTATGGTTCCGTGACCGAGTCCGCATTCGGAGACGAGATTGGTGAGTTGGCCAGTCTGGCGGCTGGTGGCGACGCTGAGACAGCCAGGGTGGGCGAGGACGTCCCGAGCGGCGTAGCCGTTGTTGGCGGCGTGGCGGACCAGCTTCATGGCAATCTGCTCGGCCTCACGGTCGCCGACGTCGAGGGCGTCAACGAGAGTGAGGCCAAGCCGGGTACGGAAGACGCCTAGCCCGGATTCGGCAGGGCCGAGTGCATGGTAAGCGGTCAGCGCGGCAGTCAGCGCGTCGGCCGGATCGCTGGCCGGCACATGCAGATACAGGCAGGCGGTGACGGCGTTCTCCCATGGCTCGCCGGGGCGAGTAGCGCCAAGCATCGCGCGGGCCTGTTGGTAGCGGCCCGATGTGGCGTGGGCGATGACGGCGATCTGCCTGCCGTCGAGCATGCGCGTGCCGATTCCCTTGTATCGGGCGAGGCGGTGGCTGGCTTCGTCCCATCGGCCGGCGGTGGCGAGGGCCTGGGCGCCGGTGCCGAGCAGGACGCTCCACAGCCACGTTCGGGCTTTGGTGTGGGCGCTGGGCGTGTTGGTGAGGCGGGCGGCGGGGATGGTGAGGCCGTCGATCGTGGTGTCGGTGCGGGTGTCGATCGCCTGGAAGAGGGTCTCCAGCAGGGTCCAGGCGGCGGGGCCGTCGCCTGCGCGAATGTGGAGGCGGGCGAGGTTCACGATGGGTTCGAGTGCGTGTTGGGGCTCGCTGTCGTGGGCGAGCGCGACGGCGGCGATCCGGTGGCACCAGGTGTGGGCCAGGTCGGGGATGCCGCAGTCGGATGCCAGGAGCGCGGCGAGGTTGAAGACTGCGGTCGCGGCGGCCATGTCACCGCTGCGCTGGGCTATGTCCGCGCGTTCCTGGAGGTCGAACACGCGCTGGGCCAGGGGCGTGCAGACGGGTCGAGGTCGGGCGATCAGCGGGAATCTGCGGGCAACGGCCGGGTTCATGAGTCACCGCCTGGGGTGAGAGCGCCAAGCGTGCGGGCGGGGCCGAAGATGATGGTCTTGGCGGCAGCGGCGAGGACCGCCTGGTGCATGCCAGGGACACCGCGCCGGTTCCATGTGAAGATCACGTGGTGTGCGAGGGTGGCTCGCAGGCCACGGCGCAACCGCCCGGTCTGGTTGAGCTGCCGGAGGGCGTCTCCGGCGGACGTGTAAGCCTCGAACAAGCTGCGGCAACCGGCCAACGGCGCTTCGCGGCGGGTGAGGCCGGCCGGATCCACCGTGAGGAGCCTTCTCGCGGCGTTACGCAAGGCATCGACAAGATCGAGCTGGGGTGGGTCTCGGTGGTCGGCGACGCGCGCCCATACGTCGCCTTGCTCATACCAGTCGAGGCCCGCCGCCCGCATCATCGCCGCCGACAGCATGATCGACAGCTCGCGTTGGCGCGTGGATATGTCGTCGATGCTGCGGGTGAGTAGGTAGCGGCTGTCGTGGTGCCAGAGCCAGTGGGCGGCGTCCATGGCCTCGGGGCCGCCGAATGCGTGGGTTTCGGGCTCGTAGATGCCGGGGACGGCGACGCGGATGTGGCGGCCGTGCATTAGCCGTTCCAGCTCGCTCGTCAGGTAGCGGTCGGCGTCGGTCGTGGTGGCGGCGGGGAGGTAGCGCAGCCGCCAGTTGTCCTTGCGTACGTAGAACCAGGTGGTGATGAGGTGGCGGGCTTCGCCTTCGTTCAGGATCGGCGCGAGGTGTGTGATGGCTGCCTGCTCTGCGGCATGGGGGTCAGGAAAGGCGATGGTGGTCTGCCGCCATTCGGGTGCCGTCATCAGCGTTTTCCCTCGTTCAGGCGAGGGCGAGGAAGGCGTCCCAGCCGGTGGCCGGGGCGCCGATGACGGCGGTGTGGAGGGCGAGCGCGGCTCCGGCGGTGCCGTTCATCAACTCGGGGTCGCCGTGGATGTCGGCGGCGAGCTGGCTGGAGAGCTCTGCGGCAAGGCCAGGTAGCTGAGCGGTGAGCTGGGCCGAGCGGTGTGGGCCGGTGCTGATGGCGGCCATGCGGCAGGCGGATTGGAGGAGTCCGGCTTTGCCGTGGCAGAGGCCGATCTCGGGGAGTCGGTCGCGCTGGGTGGTGTCGCGTAGTGCGGCGAGCATCGCGTTCTCCGCCTGTTGCTGGCGGGTGGTGTCGCGTTGGGCGATGCCGGCGAGTTGCTGGGCGCGGGCGATGCCTGGGGTGCCGTAGCACCAGGAGGGTCGGTGTCGCCGTGGGGTGGTGTCGGGGGCGACGTAGCCGGGCCACCAGATTGCAGCCGGGTCCTCTTGGCGGTGGTGGTCGGTCCAGTCGCACAGGTCGGCGAGAGCGTCGCGGGCTGCGGGAGTGTCGTGGCCGTGGAGGATGGCGTAGGCGAGCAGGGCGATGACCGCGCTGATGCCGTGGGCGGTGCCGATGTTGCCGTGGCCGTGGGGGAAGTCGGGGTGGGGTGTTCCGCCGAGCCCGGAGGGCAGCCACCACGGCGGTTGGGCGGTGGTGCCGCTGAGGGGTTCGGTGATGCGGGCGAGGTAGCCGACCAGGTCCTGGCTGAGCGGGTGGTCGGGGTGGGCGTGTAGGTGGTAGAGGCCGAGCCCGGTCAGACCGTGGACCAGGTCGAACTCGTACATGGTCAGTGGTTCACGGCGGTCGATGCGGGCATGGGCGGCGGCCAGCCGTTGGCGCGTGAGGGTGATCGTGGCGTCGTTGAGGCTGGCGAAGGCGCGGCGGTAGCCGCCGAGGGGGCGGGCGGTGTGCAGCATGAACGCCAGCGCGGGGGCGCCATGGAAGGGGTCGGAGTTGCGGCCGATGCTGACCGGCTCGCTACCTGCGGCGCGTATCCAGCGGTGGGCGGTGGCTTCGTCGCCGTGTCCGGAGACGGCTCGCTCGATGTGCAGGAGGGCGATGCCCACCGCGCCTCCGGCCAGCGATTGTGGTCGGGTCCGCCCGTCGAGTGACGGGCCGACGATGGAGGGGCTGGCGAGTCTGGCGCAGACCGCCGCGAGCAGGTCCAAGGAGCTAGTGATGGCCGGGGGTGTCATGGGGTGCTCCTTGTCGTCCAGCTCAGCGCGGCGGCGCGGGCGAGGTGGAGGCAGGCTCGTTCGCTGTCGAGGTCGAGTCCGGCGACGCGGACGTGGTGCAGGTGCAGCAGGTCGGGCAGCAGCTCGGCCGGCGGGACGGTGCTGACGGCGGGCAGGCTGTCGCGCCAAGCGGCCACGGTGCGGCGTCGTTCGGCCCACCGGTTCATCAGGTTCTCGCCGTCGGGCAGGGACGCCACGGCCGTGGGGTCGTACGGGTTGGCCAGGCGGATAGCCTGGTCGTAGACGGCTCGTGGAGGTGCCGGCCGGTGCGTGCGGGTACGGGCTACCAGCCATCGCAGGGCATCGTGCGGGTCGCCGATGACCGCCGTGACGAGGTCGACCATGCTCGCGGCGGTCAATGCCTGCCAGCCGAGGGCGGGACGTCGCTGGGTGACGGCCAGTTGGGCGAGCGCGGCTGCGGAGTCTGCGGCGAACACGGCGGTCGTCGCCCGGTACGCGGCCAGGCTGCCGAAGCGGCCGGGCTCCGCGAAGTCGGTGTCCCACTGGACTCGCCGGGTCAGGTCGGCGTCGGTCAGCTCCCGCGTCCAGCCGCTGATGGCGTCGATGCGCAGGCCGCTGATCCGAAGCCGCACGTGCGGCTCGGGGTCGGCGTGACGAAGGAACCACCACCTGCCCACTTCCGGGCGCTGGGACAGAAGCCTGGGCAGATGGGCGCTCAGGATGGTCGTCTGTTCCTCCGGCCGGGCGTAGATCTTCAGGTAGTGGTGGTCGCTGCCAGGCAGGCTGCCGTGAGTACGGACATCGACCGGAGGGCTGCCGAGGCGGGGTGCTGGTGGTCTCGGGGTGGTGGCGGTCAACGGGATGACGATCTCGTGCGGATGCCCGCCGATCCAGCCGTCGCCTTCGGCAATGACGCGCAGCAGGGCGGTGGGGTTGCGGGTCAAATGGTCGCGTAGCAGCGCCCGGTGGGCGGGTTTGTCCAGGTCGACGCCGATGGTCTGGTCGCCGGTACCGAGCGAGACGGCGGTGGGGCAGCCGGTGGCCTCCAGCCAGGCGGCAAGCGCTTGGTTCCAGTGCTGCCAGGAGGCTTTCCGGTCGGGCAGTTCGGCGGCGGTCAGGTGCCACCGCGCGGGGCTCAGGAGGGTCCGTCCGTACCGCAGCGCGGGCAGGAAGGGCAAACCTTTGGCCGCTGGCCCCCACTCGACTGGTGAGCACGGAGTAGCGAGCGCCACGGGCGCTTCGGCCAGGAAACGGGCAAGCGGGTGGGCGTGCCGTACCGGCTCGACCGCGTTGACCGCGACCGGCTGCAGCGCCCGCTGACGGGAGATCGACACCAGGTACAGGCGGTGCGCGTCTGCCGTGATCGCGATGTCGTCCAAGCCGATCGCGGCCTGTGACGGCGCGTGGTACTCGCCGACAGGGATCAGGTGCGGCAGCACCTGGGAGGCACGGTTGACATCCAAGCTGATGGTGTAGCGAGTGACCGCAGACAGCTGGGCCAGCAACGCCCCACCGCTGGCTGGTGAGCTGTCGGTGGCACACGACGCGAACCGGCGCCGCTCAGTCTCGCCGAGCAGGTCCAGGAACCGGCCCGCGGTCGAGAATGCCTGCGCCGACGCCCGTACGACCGACAGCTGAAAGTCCCCGTCCGCAATGGCTTGGAGGGAGTCGGCGTGTACGCGCACGGTGAGCTCGGCGGTCGGCGGGATCTCGGTCGGCGCGGCACCGGCCAGTCTCTCCAGCAGGGTGTCGTCGAGGACGACCTCGTGTTCACGGCGTAGAGCGGCGCGTTGCGCCAAGGCGAGCAACCCCCGATCCCTGTCGGTCAAGACGGCCAAATCATTGGCTGGCTCGCCGGTAAAGCCATCCGGGTAGCCCAGGCCCACCTGAGCATCGATCGCATCGAGGAGCGGAACGAGGGCATGCAGGCCGTACCTGTTCAAGAAACGCACGTGCCAGTCCCGCCACCCCGCCGATGTCGGCCGGGCGAGGCGGGTCAGCGCAGCAGCGGCGCGGCATGCCTCGACCGTTACCGTCGTCGGCACCACGAGGTCGCAGTCCAGCCGCAGATCGACCCCGACCGCGTGCCCGGGGTGGGCCAAGGCGGTGGCCGCGCCGAGGTCCCGGCGTCGGGCGTCAGCTGTGGCCTCGTCCGGCGCGCCGTCGTGTCGGGCCTTGAGGTCACGAACGCGACGTAGCGGAGCAAGTAGCTCGCCCACGTCGCCGCCTTCGGCTGCGGCGGTCTCCAACTGATCCACGAGATGCGTCAGGGGGTCGGTCTCGGTTGACGGCGGTCGCAGGTTCGTCAGCAGCAACCGCTGCGACACCATCTGGCCCGTCAGCCGCTCAGCGCCCTCCGCAGGTGCCCCACATTTGGCCGTCAGCTTGCCGGTGAGGTCGGCCCACCGGATCGGTTCAGCCGCCAGCGCCAGAGCCACGCGGATCATGTCGCTGGCCTTGATACGCAGATGCGTGGGCGCACCTCGGGGATCGCTCGTGGCGGCGCGATACTCCAGCACCACCTTCCCAGCCCGCTCCACCAGCAGGTTGTTCGCGCGAACCATCAAATGAGGGCGGAGCCGCGCGTCGGATTCCAGGCCATCCAGAACGGTGGCCAGCCAGGGCGCCTGGAGGCGGGCGAAAGGCCGGTGAGCGCTTCCCCAGCGGATGCTGCCGGTGCGGCTCGTGGTGACGGGGGCAATGCCCGCGAACAACCCGTACGGTGTGGCACGGGTGGAGGCCCGCAGCAGGTAACGCATGATCGCGAGCACCACCCGGCGGGCGTCGACTTGCGACACGCTCCCGCTGACGGCGGTGGTGGCTCGTTCGGCGAGTTCCGGTGACGCGTGGGCCAAGGCCGCTCCGAATCCCGCAATGGTCAACGTCTCGGCAAGCCACGGCCGCCAACTGGCCGCCGCGTCGCTGCTGGTCAGGTCAGGCCATGCGCCGAGCTGGCCGGGGCGAAGTACGGCCGCCCGGAGCATCAAGGCGTCGTTCACGCTGCGATACACACCCAGCCTCCCCACGGCGTGATCATCTGTCTGCGGGTGAGGAGTGCCCGACCTCGAGAGCATGTCTCCCAGGCCGGACACTCCTGACCCGATTTCGATGGCTCGTTCTCAGTGCCTGCCCACCTGGACCGGCCTGGTCATGAGCACGAGCCACCAGCGGATGCGACTGCTCAGCAGCTGGTGCAGGCTGACTCACAGGTGGTGCCGCAGTTGTCCTGGGTCATCTTGATGATGTGCTCGACGGTGCCGCCGGCCTCGATGAACTCGATGTCGAGATCGAAGTCGTCCAGGGTGCCGCCTTCGACGATGTCGGGCTGGACCGTGGCGAGCTGGGTCATGACAACCTCCCTGTTTCGGGTGATAGGGCTTCCCCGGCACTTCCCCGGCGTGGGCCGCCGAGGTCAGCGCCGAAGCTTCTAGAGCCAGGCGACAGCGAGAACGCCGTGTCGCTTGGTGGTGTGCCACCCGGTCAAGCCGCTGGTGTCGGCCGTGTTCGGGCGGTAGGCGATGTGGGCAGCGCCGCGCCGGTAATAGCCGCCCGCCCAAGCACGGATCATGTCGAGCAGCTCGCTACCGACCTGCTCAGCCTCCGGTCCGTGGGCGATGACACCGGTCTCGAAGCCGCTGACCATCTGCGGGTTCTCCCGCTTGATCCGATAGGCGAACGTGCCGCCACGCACCAACGCCGGGGTGCCGATACGCACCGTGCGGTTCACCACGCTCTGATCGACGGCAGCCTGCGCGGCGTGCAGCATGGGCAGTTCCGGCCCGTTGGTCAGCAGGAACAGCTCCAGCTCGTCGGGCATGTCGAACGGCGTGCCCGACCAGCTCTCCGCCGGCGTGGTGTTGAGCGCCCTGCGGAGCGCCGGCACATCGAAGGTGAGAGGGCTGTTCTGATCGAGGCGCAGTCCGACGTCGGGGGTGATGGGGATCAGTTGCTCGTCGGCGGCGCCGTCGCCCTGCATCGGCACGAACGAGCCGAGCCGGTAGTTGCTGGCCGTCAGCACCGGATCGTCAGGGGCGCGATCGAAGGCGATGAGCCGGGTTATCCCGGCGAAACGCAGCGGCACGACGATCCGGCCGTCTGGGGTGAGCTGGTCGAGCCAGGCGGGCGGGATATCCCACGCCCCGACCGTGACGATGATCCGGTCGTACGGCGCGTGCTGCGCCACGCCGTGCTCGGCGTCGGCGAGCACGACGTTGACCTGCTCGTAGCCGGCCCGGCGCAGGCCCGCGCGGGCACGGTCAACGATGTCGGCATCGATGTCCACGGTCGTCACCGAGCCGGTCGGCCCGACAATCTCCGCGATCAGGGCGGCGTTGTATCCGCCTGAGCCGATCTCCAGCACGTTCATGCCCGGCCGCACCTCGGCCTGTTCGAGCTGAATGGCCTGAATGTGCGAGGCCGAGACCACGCTGGTCTGCCGTCCCCGAGCGTCGAGCTTCGGAACCAGGGTGGTGCTGGTCTGATAGACCTTCTCCAGCGGTTCACCGGGTGCGAAGTCGTGGCGGGGCACCGCGTTCATAGCCGCAGCGACGCTGTCGGTGGTGATCAGACCCTCGTCGCGCAGCGTGGCCACCATGGCCCGGCGCAAGGTGATGGCGTCGTCGACCTGCAGTGTCATCGGAATCCTTCGGGTCAAGGGCTGCCGGACTCACATCCCGCTTCGCCCTATTGGTCTGGCCTATTAGGTTGTTGCAACCTGTCCCAGCGGGGCTGCGGCTGAGGCCAGCGTCAGCTGCTCCTGGGCCAGGAGATCGCGACCACACCGTGCGCCTGCGCATGACAGCGGCGTCAGCAGGAATCTGGCTCCAGCGCCCAAGCGTGGCCGGCAATCGCTGAGGCGCTTTGCAGTGAATTAAGTTCATGCGACGAGGCTGACCCCGTCCTGAGTTTTCCGTTAGGTGCGTCCGAACTCTGCGTACCGAGGGCTTCCGTCATTCAGGGCGGCCAAGGCTGAAGCAATCCTCCGGACCATTGATGGGCGCAGGAAGGGGGTCGATTCTTCAAGTGTGAGAAAGCGAAATCCAGTGAGTTCGGGGTCTTCGATCTTGAGTGTGGCCGACTGGCTTTCGTTGAGCTGCCCGCCGTCAAAAATAAACATCACGCCGTCGGTCCAGACTCCGTGCGCTGGCATCCAGTCGACTACCAGAAGCTTGCTGATTGCGAGATCTAGCCCTATCTCCTCCCGAACCTCTCTGCGGCAGGCGGCAAGAGGCGACTCGTTCGACTCGGCTACTCCACCTGGAATCTCAAGAAATGGCTTGTATCCAGGGGTCACGAACAGGATTCGCTCAGCGTGGTCGCGGATCAATGCCCCTCCAGCGACCCGCTTCTTGGGAATCCGTTCGGCAATGCCTGGGTTGAACTCGGGCTCTGGCGCGCCCTCGGCGCAGAGATCATCATCGAACGTCACAGTGCGTAGCTTACTGCAGTAAGCTACTTCGCCTTCCTTCTAGGGCCTGGGTCTTCTGCTCGAATTCCCGCACATAAGCGACCTGCGCATGCGGAAGCAGTTGCTTTCGCAGTGCAGTGAGATGACTTTTCGATCGATGAGACGTGAGCCCTCGAGCCGACTGGACTGCTGTTGTGGCGAGGCTGGCAGCTTCTTCGATCTCGCCCTGAAGCAGCGCTACATGAGCCAGTTGGGAGGCGGCATAGACGTAGCGGCGCCCCTGCTTCTCCTCCCTGTCCCAGGCGGTTCCCATGAAAGTGCGCGCTGCGTTCAGTTCGCCCAGTTCAAGCCAGCAGGTGCCGACATGGCTAGCGAAGAGCTTGTCATCCCAGTGGCTGGCCCACTCCGGTGCGATCTCCGGTCTTCCTCGATGGAAGCTCCTCTCAGCCCTCTCGAGGGCTGCCCTGCATGCCTGCGCATCGCCTTGGACGGCATGGGCACGCGCTTCGAGCATGAGAGCTTCGGTGGTCACGACCGGCACGCCCACCCGATTGCTGATGTTTCCGGCGACTTGAGCAAGTCGGAGTGCTTGACCAGGGCGTGCAAGGTATAGGGCTTGGTCTGCCATGCTTGCGATGACGTAGGCGGCATAGGCGCGATTGCCTGCCGCCTCAGCAAGGCGCAGCGCTTGAGTGAAGTAGCGCTGCGCAAGTGAATGCCGAGACGTGTCGTATGCCATCCACCCGATGAGTTCACAGAGGATGGCTGCGACGTCGAACATTTCCCGTTCGATCCTGGCAGGTTTCGGTGCCCTAAGCATGGGGATTGCGCGGTCCTGAAGGTATCGGACCGCAAGCATTCGGCAATGCTCTCCGCCGAAACTCCGGTCAAGCCCATCGAACGCACGTGTCATTGCTCGTATCTCGTCCACATCATGCGACGTTACTGACTTGATCTCAAGTTGAGGGAGATCGTTGACGGCGTCTCCGAACAGCCAGTCAAGACAAGCGGAATTGAGCGCCTCGGGCATGTATTTCCCGTGGGTGACCGCGGTGTGTTTTATTTCGTCAAGGTGTGCCAGACCGCGGAGTGTCAGGACAGTTTCGTGTAAGGAGGGGCTGTAGGTCAAGCCGATGTCCGACCGGTAACGGTTGACCTCGCCCCCTAGCCCCAGCTCCTCGGCGCTACGACGGTACGCTGCGCACAGGAGTGACCGATATGGTTCGGATGGGTCACGTTCGCCGCTTTCCCAAGCGGAAATCATTCGCACCAAACTCACCCGTTTGGCGAGCGTATGGAGACCTTCAGCCCGCCGTTCGAGTTCATGCGCAAGACGCGCCCTTGACCACCCCCGTTCTTGGCGGACCTGCCGCAGTGGTCGCATAGGAATCCTCACTTGGTGCTCGGTCGACATGTACTGCCGACATCAACATGTCTTACGGCGGGCGCTGACGCAAGCAGTGCGTCACCCCCCGTCACTCCTTGTCCCCCAGAGTCTCGCCCGTCCTGTGCGGTCACCCTGCCGCGCGTTTGCGGTGTCGGCTTTGCTGGGTGTCTGCGGCGTATAGGAGCCCGTACTCGCTCCGACACCCTGCTATCAAGGAGGTAACCCTTCATGCTGACTCTGACTACGCGTTTTCTCACCGCGTCTCCACCGCGATGTCTCAATGCCGGACGGTGGTCGCCGGCGGAGTTGACCGTCGCGCGTGCTGGTGCCGCCGTCATGGACGCGGGAGGCGTGACGTCGGACGCCTACGCGTGGGGGTACGCGGTTCGGCGGGAGTGGTCGAGCGGTGCTCATGACCTGTTCGGGTTCACGCCCGACGCCGCGATCGCGCAGCGTCGGCTCGACCGTGACCAGGGCTACTGGCGCACCGGTCCGATGCGGCCGGCGGCCGTGTATCTGGTGGCCGCCAATGCCGTCGACGTGAACCGGCATCCGGTGGACGGCTGTCGGATGGTGTCGTGCCCGGACTCTCCGAGGGTGGGGGAGTGGCGGTGAGGTCGACGCGTGTGCAGCAGGTGGGTTTGGCGCGGCGGACGTTGACGCCGTTCGGGTTGTGGGTGTTCGGGGCGGCGGCGTCGGCGCCGATGGTGGTGCTGGCCGGTGGCATCGTCGGGGTCTACGCGACCACGGAGGTGGTGGCGCTGCCGTTGATGTTCCTGCTGGTGGCGGGGGTGGTGGCGCTGTTGGCGACCGGGTACGCGGCGATGGCGCGTCAGGTCGGGCATCCGGCGGCCTACTACGGCATTCTGGCGAGGGGTCTGGGTCGTGGTTGGGGTGTCGCCGCCGGCCTGGTCGCCCTGGTGGCCTACAACGCGATTCAGATCAGCTTGTACGGGCTGTTCGGGGCGACGGTCGCCGCGCATCTCGGCGGCAGTTGGTGGGTGTGGGCGGGCCTCGCTCTGGCGGTGGTCGGGGTGTTGGGTGTGCGGGCGATCGCGTTGGCCACCCGGGTTCTGGTCGTGGTGCTGGTGGTGTCGCTGCTGATCGTGGCGGCGTTCGTGGTGGCCGGTGTCGGGCAGCCGGCGGACGGTGGGTTGTCCTGGGAGGGTTTCGACGCCTCGGGGCTGGCGGTCGGTGGCCTTGGCGGCGCGGTTGCCTTCTGTGTGGCGGCGTTCATGGGCGTCGACGGGGTGGGTTCGTTCGTCGAGGAGGCCATCGACCGCAGGTCGGTCAGCGGGGCCACGGTCGGCGGCCTGCTCATGCTGGGCGGGGTGTATGCGGTCGCGGCGTGGGCGATGGGGGTGGCGGTCGGTCCGCGGTCCGTTGCCGGGGTGGCTGCGGATCCAGTGGGAGGGTTGCCGTTCTCGCTTCTGGACCGTCTCGGCGCCGGGTGGAGCGTTCTCGGTGAGCTGATGCTGGCCGCCGCCGCGGTCACCTGCATGCTGGCGTTCCACGCGGTGATCGCGCGGTATGTATTCGCGATGGCCCGCGAAGGTGTCCTGCCCGCCCGGCTGGCGCGGGCCAGCGGCGGCATCCGGGTGCGCGCGCCGCGCGGCGGGTCGCTGACGCAGACCGGTGTCGCCACGGTGGTGGTGGGCGGGTTCGCGCTCGTCGGCGCTGACCCGATGTCGGTGGTGTTCACGTGGCTGTCGACGTTGGGTGCGATGGGGCTGTTGTCTCTGCTGCTGGCCGCGTCGGTGGCCGCGCTGCGGGCGCCGGCCAGCGTGCGCGGGCTCCGGCCGGGGGTGTGGGAGTGGCGGCTCGCGCCCGTGCTGGGGGTCCTCGGCGGGCTGGTGGTGCTGGCCCTGATGGTCGGCAACGTCGGTTCGCTGCTCGGTGCGGCGCCGGGTACGCGGTATCCGTTCCTGCTGCCCGTGATCCTCGCGGCGACGGCTGTCATCGGTGGGGTGTGGGCGGCGAGTCTGCGGCGGTCGCGGCCTGAGGTCTACGCGGGTATCGGCCGTGGCACCCCGGCAACCCATGCCGTGCCCGACGCGATGAGCATTTCGATCTGAGGCGGGAGCGATGACCAGAGCGCGTGCTGCCATGCCCTCACCTGGCGGGCACTACGGTGTCGATCCCCTGGACCCCGCCTGGCGGCCGACCAACCCGTCGGCGGTGTCACCCGCTGTCCGGCAGACGCCTTCGGCTTACGTACCACCGCCGGCGTACGGAGCTGCCCGGGTTCCTGTCGAGCACCAGCGGCCCCCAGCCGCGGCTGTTCCCCCGCCTCTGCCCCCGAGTGCGAGTCCGCCCCTGGCCCCGGGTGGGGCCAGGCATGTCGATGACGGGCCGTCGGCGAGGGTGCGCCGTCAGGCTGATCTGCGGATGCAGATCGCGTATCGGTGCAAGCGGGCCAACATCAGCCACCTGATCGCGGCCGACCAGGCGTTCGGCCGGCGCGACGCGGTCAGCCCACACGCCGTGATGCTGTTCTTCACCTGCGACGCTCCGGCCGAGCCGCACGGCTACAAGCTGTACACCGCCACTCGTACTTGGCCGCAGTCACCGGACTCCGACGACCTACCCAGGCTGCTCGGCGACCTGACGGACGTCGCGGCGGACAACATCGCCGCTCTCGGGCGTGCCTGGAGCCCTCTCGGACCCCGGGGCTCGATGGTCAACGGCGGGGATATGACCCTGCCAGCCGGCGCCACCTACGTCGGTGTCGGTGTCAGCATCCTCGACTCCGATCGCGGCCGCTGGTACGAGGTCGCCGCGACGCTACGCGAAGCGGCTGTCGACGGCCGCTACATGTCGGCCTTCCACCTGAAGGGCCAGTGCTACGCGGTGATGGTCGACGGCACCGCCCTGCACATCGACCGCGACCCCGACGCCCGCCTGGGCGACACCGGGATCCGCTGCAACAAGCCCCTCGACCCGGAACGCATCACCTACCACAACCCCTACGCCAACCTGACCGAGCAGGGCGACGACGAAACCCGGGCGGTGTGGCGGCGGCTCATCGCACTGAACACCATCCTCGCCACCCACCTGCTCGCCGGACGACCAGCGTGACCCCGACCCCGACCCCGACCCCGACCCAGACTCCGGCCCTCAGCCTCGCCGATGCCGCGGATCTCAACCAGGCGCCGATCGACGTCACCGCCGTCCTCGACCACCTGACGCGCGAGGCCGACGCCGCGGCGGCGACGAGCATCGGCTTCCCCGGGGCCGTGGACGTCGACCAGACCGAGGTCATGGCCCGCCTCGGCGGACGGTTGTGGAACAACATCGGCGACCCGCAGGATCCGGGCGCGGGTACTCACACGCGGGCCCTGGAGCGTGCCGTCATCGCCTGGGTCGCCGACATCCTGGCCATGCCCGCCGACGACAGGTGGGGCTACGTCACCACCGGCGGCACCGAGGGCAACCTGTCCGCCCTGCACGCCGCCCACCGCCGCCATCCGACCGCACGGATCTACTACTCGACCGCCGCGCACTACTCGATCCCCAAGGCGGTGAAGATCCTCGGGGCGCGCGGTGTGCTCATCGGCGCCCGTCCGGACGGGGAGATGGACTACGCGCATCTGGCCGGGCAGGTCCGCAAGCGTCGGCGGTGGCCCGCCATCGTGGTGGCCACCGCCGGCACCACCCTCACCGAGGCGGTGGACGACAGCACCCGCATCCAAGGTGTCCTCAACGAACACGGCGTTGCCGGGCACCTGCACATCGACGCCGCCCTGTCCGGTATCCCGCTCGCCCTCGACGGCCGGCTGCGCTTCGACGACGCCGGCGGCATCGGCAGCATCGCGATATCGGGTCACAAGTTCCTCGGCGCGCCGACCCCGTGCGGGGTCGCACTCATCCGCGACAGCGTCCGCACCCATGGCAGCCACGTCGCCTACACCGACACCGTCGACACCACGATCACCGGCTCCCGCTGCGGCCTGGCCGCCGCACTGCTCTGGCACGCCATCGCCACCCACGGACGCGAAGGACACCGCTGGCGTGCCAGCGAAGCCCGAACCCTCGCCGCCTACACCGTCTACCAACTCACCGCCGCCGGATGGCCCGCCTGGCGGCACCCCCACGCCTTCACCGTCGTCCTGCCCACCCCACCCGAACCCGTACGCAAGAAGTGGCTGCTCGCCACCGACGGCGACACCAGCCACATCATCTGCATGCCCGGCATCACCCGCGGCCAGATCGACGCCTTCGTCGCCGACATCGCCGCCACCGCACCGCCGAGACCGATCCCACGGCCCCGGCTCTCGCCCGAATCGCCCACCAGCGCCCCTGGGCACTGACGGGTTCGTCTTCCGGCGCCTTCCCGATGCCGATCGAGGGCTGCCCCGATAACCCACCGTCACCTTCTACCGCTCTCGCCTGGCCGCATTGCCCTGCCCTGCGACATCCGGCCGCCTACGACCGAAGGAGTATTCCCGATGACCACCGGTAGCAGCCGTTACCAGTTCCGCAACCACATCGACCACCTGCACCCATTGCAGGAGATCCTCGATCCGATCACCGTCGACGAGCTGGCCTGCCTGGAGATCGCCGCCGGGCAGGCCGCCCTGGAGGTCGGTGCCGGAGCCGGATCCATCGCCCGCCGCCTGTGTGACCTGGTGGGTCCGACCGGGAAGGTCATGGCCGTCGACATCGACACCCGCCTGCTCGACCCCACCGGCGTCCTGGACGTCTACCAACGCGACCTGCGCGCCGAGCCTCTCCCGGTCACGCCCGGCAGCATCGACGTGGCCACCGCCCGCTGCGTGCTGGAACACCTGCCCAACAGACACGCCCTGCTCAACCAGATGATCACCGCGCTGCGGCCCGGCGGATGGCTCGTCCTCGGGGAGATCGTCTACGCCCCCGTCGCCGCCCACGCACCCCGCAGCGCCGACACCGACCTGATCATCCACGTCGCGCACGCCATCCTCGACGTGCTCTCCGCCCACGGCGTCGACCTGCACTGGGGCGACAAAACCCCCGGCATCCTCCTCGGCAACGGCTTCGAGCAGACACGAACCCGATGGATCGCGGAAACGTGGACCGGCGGCAGCCCGGGCTGCCGCCTGCTCGCCGACAACGCCCACCAACTGCACCACAAGCTCCTCCGCGAAGGCCTGTCCCACCAGGACCTGGACCGGTTCGCCGAACTCATGACCGACCCCGCCGTGCTCGTACGCGGCTACCAGTTCGCGTCCACCACCGCCCGCAAACCCCACTAACCCGACCAGACGGGCGGGCCACGACACCGCATACCCCGCACCTGCTCCGGAGACCCTGTTGCTACTTCCACCGCTGACGACGATCCCGATCCGCCCCGCCGTGCCGGTCGACACCCCGACGATCGCGCACCGGCGACATCCCTCCTGGCATTCCAGCATCCGCCCTGCCTGACTTGCTGGCCCCCTTCGCCCTGTGTCCGGCTCTCCCGGACCCCGGCGGCGGGTCGTCACGCCCGCGACTACTACGAGGCCTCCGCCCCAACCGGTCACCCATCAGCGGCAACACACCTGCCCGGCCCCGCCCTGGAAGGACGGAAACCCGGCGGACGCCGGTCGGTTCCCACGTTCACCAAATGATCGATCAGCCAGGGAGATGCCCAGCTCTACTCCGGCAGCATCGCCACGGCTACGCCGCAGGCCTTCACCGTGGCGGAACTAAACGGCTTCGGAGTCCACCCCGGCGGCCGAAGCCTCGGGGTCGTGCGCTGCTCACCGGCCCGTATCCACCAGATTGGAGCCGACTTCGCTGTTACGGAGCGTCAGACACTGGTTCACTCGCGTTACACCTTCTGGCCTCGCCTCGACGAACCCGCACCGTCTGGCAGTCCCGGCACGTCCCGCCTTTGTCAGGGCCGCTTGCCACCCCCCCATTGCGCAGGTCAGGCTGCCCTCAGGCTTCGACCGGGCCGCTGCGACAGCCCGGCGGGAAGGTCTCTCACCCTCCTCGATCAATCAGCGCTACGTGGCGCACCGCTCCGCCGCGAAATACGCGCTCGCCGCCTTCAGGATCTCATTCGCCCGCCGCAACTCGGCGACTTCCCTGCGCAGCCGGCGGTTCTCCTCGGCCATCTCGCTGGTGGGCCGATCAATGCGCTCACCCGCGTCGGCCTCGGCCTGCCGGATCCAGTTCCGCAACGCCTCGTGATGCACGCCCAACTGCTCGGCCAGGCGCCGGATCACCGGCTTCGGGTCCGACTCGCGATACAAGCGCACAGCGCGTTGACGTAGCTCGTCGGGGTACTTCTTCGGTGCTGCCACGGACGACTTCCTCCCCACGGCCATCAGACCATGATCAAGAAGCTCCATGAAAGCGGGGGTAGCTCACACCGATGTGCCGTTGCTCGCGTCGCAACGTGTGTCATTCCAGGGCGTCTGCTGCGGCAGCCAGCTCGTCGGGCGTGAGGTCGTCAATGAAGATGCACTCCCCGATTCTCGGCGGTAGCGGAATGCGCTGGCGTCCGGCCCGGTGACGAGTGCGTTCTCGCACCGACTCCCAGAGTCTTCCTGGGCCGATTGGTGGAATCGCCGTCGGCAGGCCGAGCCGCCGGCTCAGTCGGAGGAACCTGCCCAGCTGCTCGGACGACAACAGCCCACGCCGGTTCGAGATGACGGCTGACAGGTTCAGATCCAGGGCGACCGCCTCACCGTGCCGCAGCGGGCCGCTGGTCACGTTCATTTCGAACGCCTGGGAGAAGGTATGACCGAGGTCGACGGCCCGGGCGAGGTTGGCCTCGCGCAGGTTCGGTCGGAGTTCGCTCAGCATCACTTCGATGGCCCGTCGCAGCAGCGCCTGGACGTCGTCGGTGTCGAGCGCTCCGCGGCGCAGGGCGTCGACCTGCTGTTCGAGCAAAGTGAATATTTGCGCGTCGCACCCGAGACCTAGTTTCAGGATCTCGCCCAGGCCGCTGGCCACCTCTGCGGGAGGAAGGGAGTTCAGGAGCGTGTGGTCCAGCAGGACCGCGCTCGGGGCAGTGAAGGTGCCAACCAGGTTCTTGCGACCCATGAAGTTGATCGCGGTCTTGATTCCGATGGAGGCGTCGACGTATGCCAACAGAGTCGTCGGCACCCTGATCAGCGGAACCCCCCTACGGTAAATGCTCGTGGCGAAGCCAGCCACATCGAGCACCGCCCCACCACCGATGGCGATCACCGGCTCTTCCCGTCGGTCCAGGTCGAAGCGCTCGAACCCGTCGATGATTTTCAGCGCGGTGTCCATCTCCTTGCACGCCTCACCGCCGGGCAGGAAGAGGAACTCGGCCTTCAGGCCGTGGAAAGCGAAGTAGTTATCCAGTTCGCGTCGATGACGCTCGACTCCACTGTCGACGATGACGAATCGGCGGCCCGGCAGTCGCCCGCCGGCCGCGAGGTCGGGATTGGCGGTGTCGAACACGTTCGCTGTCCGCCTGATGACGTATGAGCGCGGTTCATCATCCATCATCACCCAGTTGGCGATCGGCTCGCTCCGCTCCAACTCGGGATCGGGTCCGGAGTGTTCGGGGCGGAGTCCCGTGGGCAGACCGGACTCAGGCACGGCCGTCCTCCTCGAGAACGCCCGGGATGTGCCATCGCGCCCGGTGTCTCAGGAGCCATTCGGCGATCTCCTGAGCGCCGGTCAGGCTGTGGTTGAGGGCCCAGCCGCAGTTGACGTTGTCCGCTAACGGCACCTCACGCGAGGTCAGCACCTCGGCGAGCGCGTCCGCAAGGAGGGCGGAAAGCTGTTCGCGGTCCGTCAGGTTGACGGTAACGATGTAGAACCCCGTCTGGCATCCCATCGGCGCGACGGCGAGGATGTTGTCCGAGTTGGCTCGCAGCCGGGTCGATAGGAAATGCTCGACCGAGTGAATCGCAGGCATCGCCATGCTGCTGACGTTCGGCTGTGCGACGCGAAGATCCCAGAGCAGCGTTTCGTCGCCGTGCCGGCCGCGTCGTCGCTCCATGACCCGCAGGAACGGGGGAGCCATGTATCGGTGATCTATGTCTGCCATGTCCGTTCCTCACAGGTCGCAACAGGTTGTCAGGTGTGTGGTGGTCCGGGCGTCAGCCGAGTTGCGCCTTGACCTGGTCGTAGATCCATCGATAAGTCGATTCGAGACCCTCTGCCAGCCTGATGGACGGCTCCCACCCGAGTTCCTTGTGGATCAGGGCGTTGTCGCTGTTGCGGCCCCGGACGCCGAGAGGGCCCGGGACGTGCCGGACCCGCAACCTCGTGCCAGCGATTTCCTGAATCAGGCGGTAGAGATCGTTGATGCTGACCGCCTCGGAACTGCCGATGTTCAGCGGATCAGCGTAGTCGCTGCGGGTGAGAGCGATGGATCCAGTGACGCAATCGTCAACGTGCATGAATGACCGCATCTGCCTGCCGTCGCCCCAGATCTCCACCTCCTGGCCGCCGGCGAGCGCGGCGACCGCGACCTTCCGGCAGGCCGCAGCGGGCACCTTTTCCCGTCCGCCGCACCAGGAGCCCTTGGGCCCGTAGACGTTATGGTAGCGACCCACCCGGGTCGACAATCCGAAATCTTCCCGGAAATGGCGGGTCATTCGTTCGCTGAACAGCTTCTCCCAGCCGTACCCGTCCTCGGCCATAGCCGGGTAGGCGTCCTCCTCGCGCAAGGGGACGACCTCGGTGTCGCGTTGTTTGTCCGCCGGGTAGACACATGCGGACGAGGAGAAGAAGAACCGCTCCGCCTTGTTGTCGCGGGCGGCCATGAGCATGTGTGTGTTGATCAGGACAGACAGCATGCAGTACGCCTTGTGTGACTCGATGAATCCCATTCCTCCCATGTCGGCGGCGAGGTTGTACACCTCCTGCGCCCCGCCGGACAGGATTTCCTGGCAGGATTCCAGGGTCGACAGGTCGCGGACCATGTTATCCGCGCGTCCGTGTACCTGGTGCCACGCGGACAGGGGCTTCCGATCGACCGCGCGGACTCTTCGTCCCTCCGCAATCAGGGCCTGCACAAGGTGACCGCCGATGAAGCCACCGGCACCGGTAACTATGACATCAGCTCCAGACATGTACCCGCTCCTCGCCGCAATGCATTGGCAGGAATCTAGGAAAAGGTTGTGTGCTGTGGACGTCGGGTGGCAGTAACCTGCCAACCGCCCGGCCGGAAACCGATGGCAGGAAGATGCCATTGCTTTACCTGGCCGTCGCGCACGTAGTATGAGTCGGAAGCTCCTCGGCGCGTGCGCCGGATTCCTGGGGCCCGGCCGACGTGCTGAATGGGCCGTCAGCGGGCGAAGTTCCGCGTCAGCTGTGGCAAGCGCAAAGAACGAGGCGGCCCCCGGAGAAGGCGGAGGATCGTGCTGTGTGCCGGCGAACAGCCGCGCGTCTGATGGTGTCGACGACGCGTGAAAAATGACCCTGTGTCGACGGGTCAAAACTGACCCCCTTCAGTGATCTTGAGTTAAGACATGGAGGGTGATCAAAGTGGAGGATTGGGCGGAAATCCGCCGGCTCTACCTGGCCGAGCAGATGCCGATCAAGGCGATCGCACGCAGGCTCGGGCTGTCGCGTAACACGGTCCGTAGCGCGGTTCGGTCGGTGCAGCCGCCGAAGTACGTGCGGGCGGCGAAGGGCTCGATCGTGGACGCGGCCGAGCCGCGGATCCGGGCGTTGTTGAAGGAGTTTCCGGACATGCCGGCGACGGTGATCGCGGAGCGTATCGGTTGGACGCGGTCGTTGACGGTGCTCAAGGAACGGGTCCGTGAGTTGCGGCCGGTGTATGCGCCGGTTGATCCGGCTTCGCGCACTGTCTACGGGCCTGGCGAGCGGGCGCAGTGTGATCTGTGGTTCCCGCCGGCGCCGGTTCCGTTGGGGTTCGGGCAGGTGGCCACCCCGCCGGTGCTGGTGATGGTGTCGGGCTATTCCCGCTGGTTGTGCGCGACGACGATCCCGACGCGGTCCGCGGAGGATCTGGTCCTGGGGCAGTGGGCGGTGTTGGGTCAGCTGGGTGGGGTGCCGCGGGAGTTGGTGTGGGACAACGAGTCCGGGGTGGGCCGCTACGGTGGCGCGCAGCCCAAACTCACCGCGCAGTTCAGCGTGCTACGCGGGATGGTGGGCACCAGGGTGCGGATCCTGCGCCCGCGGGATCCGGAGTCCAAGGGCCTGGTCGAGCGTGCCAACGGCTATCTGGAGACCTCCTTCCTGCCCGGACGCCGGTTCGCCAGCGTGGCCGATTTCAACATCCAGTTGGCTGATTGGATCGCCCTGGCCAACACCCGGCCGAAGCGGGCACTCGATGCGGCGGCGCCGGCCGATCGGATCGGCGCGGACCGGGCCGCGATGGGCGCGTTGCCGCCGATCGAGGCCACGGCGATCGGCTGGCGGCACACGGTACGACTCGGACGTGACCACTACGTCCGGCTCGACAGCTGCGACTACTCGGTGCACCCGAACGCCGTGGGGCACCGGGTCGAGGTCACCGCCGATCTGCACACCGTGCGCGTCCTGCGCTCCGGTGTTCTGGTCGGCGAGCACGAGCGGTGCTGGGCCCGGCAGCAGACCATCACCGACCCCGAGCACACGAAGGCGGCCGCGGTGATGCGGCAGGCGTATCAAGACCGGCCCCGAGGCCGCGCCGCGGCCCAGGTCGCGTGTCGGGACCTGGCCGACTACGACCGGATCCTCGGCACCAGCGGCGACGACCTGGCGGAGGTGGCCTGATGACCCCCACCACCACGGCGGCGCAGGCGAGTGCGCTGACCGCCGCCGCGTCCTTGCTGGCCACCGCCGCGTTGATGGACGCCGTCGGCGCGCAACGCGTGTCGGTGACCGTGGCCGACATCGACATCGACATCCAGGTCCCGGCCCGCACCGGCACCGAAGCGGCCCGGGCGGCGGTCGTGGCCGCCTACGCCCACGCGTTGTCGACGCCGGTGCAGCGCCGCGCCGGCGGCCCGCACACGTGGATCGAGGCCCACGGCACCATCGCCGGCCACCCGGTCCACGTCTGGACCATCGCCGACGTCGAACCGGCCACGCGACAGGCGATGGCCTGATGCCCACCAAGACCACCACCCACCCCGGCCGCACCGGCACGCCGACCAGCCGGGACACCACCGCCGAGATCGCCTACCTGACCCGCGCGCTCAAGGCGCCGACCCTGCGTGACGCCGTCACCCGACTGGCCGACCGCGCCCGCACCGAGAACTGGACACACGAGGAATTCCTGGCCGCCTGCCTCCACCGTGAGGTCGCCGCCCGGGAGTCCCACGGCGGTGAGGGCCGCATCCGCGCCGCCCGCTTCCCCGCCCGGAAGGCCCTGGAAGAGTTCGACTTCGACCACCAGCGCTCGTTGAAACGCGACCTCCTCGCCCACTTGGGCACCCTCGACTTCGTCGCCGCCCGAGACAACGTGGTGTTCCTCGGCCCTCCCGGCACCGGCAAGACCCACCTCGCCACCGGCCTGGGCATCCGTGCCTGCCAAGCCGGCCACCGCGTCGCGTTCGCCACCGCCGCCGAATGGGTCGCCCGACTGGCTACCGCGCACAACGCCGGCCGACTACAGGACGAGATCACCAAACTCGGCCGCATCCCACTGATAATTATCGATGAGGTCGGCTACATCCCGTTCGAACCCGAAGCCGCGAACCTGTTCTTCCAACTCGTCTCCGCCCGCTACGAACGCGCCAGCCTCATCGTCACCTCGAACAAACCCTTCGGCCGCTGGGGCGAGGTCTTCGGCGACGACACCGTCGCCGCCGCCATGATCGACCGCCTCGTCCACCACGCCGAAGTCATCAGCCTGAAAGGAGACAGCTACCGCCTCAAAGACCGCGACCTCGGCCGCGTCCCCGCAGCCACCAACGACGACGACCGATGAACAACCAGGGGGTCAAATTTCGGCCGCCGCTAAAGGGTCAAATTTCGAATGTCGTTGACAGATGGGTCGTCTTGACGCCGGTGGCCGGTTCACACGGGCTACCCCGCCGTCCGGTCAACCTGCTTCGACCGATCCGGTGGGGTCGCATGGCAGGAAATGGCCAAGTGTCGTGACGGACACCTTGCCCCCCTCTAACGTCGGCCGGGGGACGGGTGCTATGAGGCGGAGGTGGTGAGGTGTTTCCGGATGTCAGCCCGTGCGCTCGGCTGTCAGCCATCGCCGGTATCAGCACCCTTGTAGGGAGACCAGGTCGGCTCACGCGAGGTGAGCTCGCGGCAGAGCTGGTCTGGGATCGCCGCACCTCGGTCCCGTCCTGTTTGGCACGAGCGCTACCGCCTGCGGGAGCAACAGAAACCCATGCCGGAAACCGGCAGGGGCGTCCTGGCCTCGAGCCGTTGTACGTCACCGCCCCAGAACGCCCGAAGTCAAGCCCGATCTCGTCTGCGTCACCACCGGTGGTCTTCGGAATATGCCGACGGCCACGCACTTGCAGGCGCAAAGAATTCTACGATGTATGACATGAAGGAGGGTCTCACCGATGGCGGCGACCGATACGCCACGCGGCATCGATGTGGTGATGACGACGATTGGTGACGCTGAGGCCTTCTTCAAGTCCTACAGTGACCTTGTCGTACGGCAGGACGGTCCCATCCGGGTGCGGTTCATCGTAATCCCCGACCGGAAGACACCGCCGGAATTCCTCGAGGTCTGCGAGAGGGCGCGTAGTGAAGTGATCTCAACAACCTTGCGGTAGGTATTTGTATTCGAAATGGGTCAGGTGTAGCGCGGCTGCGATGATGTCGCCGATTCGTCGTGGGCTGATGGTCGTGTGGCGTAGCGTCTTCCAGCGTCCGATGAGGATGGCGAAGCCGCGTTCTCCCTGCCAACGCAGGCCGCGTAGCAGTCTGTTGTATGCACGGTTGTCGGGCGCGAGGTGGTGGCCGTCGGCGGGTTGCTTGACGGGGGTCTTGATGCCGTGGCCTGCGCCTTCGTAGCCGGAGTCGGCCAGAGCGGGCAGGCCCAGCTCGGCGGCGGACCAGTTCAGGGCGGCGGTGACGCCCCGGTCGCGGGCGCAACTGGTGTCGTGCAGATGCCCCGGCATCGCCGCCGATGTCCAGATTGGCAGCCCGTCCGGGCGCATGACGGCTTGGATGTTCGCGCCGAAGTCGCGGTGCTTTCCGGAGAACCAGGCGTCGATCACCTCACCCTTGACCGACAGGGTCGTCTCGGTGACCCGGTCGCAGTCGAACAGCTTGCCGTCGAGGATCACGTGCGACCAGCCGTCGGCGGCGGCCCGACGCAGCGCGGTGTGCAGATCGCTCGCCTGGGCGGCAAGGACCGTGACGCCCTCGTCGCGGTAGCGGTAGGCGGTCGCCCGGGAGATGCCGAACCCGGCGGCCAGGAGGGTCATGTCCTCACCCTTGCGGAACCAGACCAGCACCATCAGGGCCTGGTAGAAGCAGGTCAACGCCCGCGCGCCCCGACGGGTGCCGCAGGCCCGGCGCTGCGCGTACAGCAGACGCGCCACGTGCTGCACGAGTTCCCTCGGGACGTCGACCATGGCACGATAGGCAATCACGTGGAGCCCTCTCGAAGACGTGGATCTGTCGCAAGAACCTGTCTATCGATGGCTCCACGCCTGTATCCACTGCCGCCCGACTCGCCGCCTTCGACCGTGTCGCGCCAATCAACCCTTATGCGTTGCTGAGATCACCTCAGTGAAGGGCTCGACGTGCTCAGCCCGACGATCGCCGAACAGGACGCTCTGCTGCACCGGCTTGGTGCGCCCGGCCTGATCCCCTATGACTCGGACAACCGCAGGAACGTCGGCTATCTGCTCTCCTGGATGGGGGACGCCGATCTGGTGATCAGCGTCGACGACGACAACTTCCCCGTAGGCCCCGAATTCTTCACCGAACATCTCGTCGTGACCGCCGGTCCTCGACGATACCTGACCATCGACACCGCGAGCGGCTGGTGGAACCCTTGTGACCAACTCGACATCGCACCGCTGGCCGTTTATCCGCGGGGGTTCCCCTACCAGCATCGGCGCGTCTGTGAGGTGGTCGAGCAGGTGGCGACGGTCGACGTCCGGGTGAATGCGGGGCTGTGGCTCGGTGATCCCGATGTGGATGCCATTACCAGGATGGCGATCGGGCCGACCTCTCGTGCGTTGCGGCGTAAGGAGGCGGTGCTCGGGTCGCGCACCTGGGCTCCGATCAATTCGCAGAACACGGCGCTCCACCGGGACACCCTGCCGGCTTACTATTTTCCCCGGATGGGTTATTACTATCGAGGGCAGAAGGTCGACCGATACGCGGACATTTTTAGCGGCTACTTCGTCCAGGCGTGTGCGCGGCATCTCGGGCACGGCATCCGGTTCGGCTCTCCGCTTGCCGATCACAAGCGCAACGTTCATTACCTGATCGACGACCTGCGGCAGGAAATGTCCGCGATTGCGATTCTCGACGACCTCCTGGATTGGCTGAAGGGCTGCGATCTGAACGGCTCGACCTACGCGGAGGCATATCGGTCTCTTTCGTACCAGATGCAGGACGCCGTGGAGCACATGTCGGGCCCGCACTGGGATCACGAGATTCGCGGATTCATGCATCAGATCTCCCACCTGATGCGTCAGTGGCTGGACGTGCTGGAGCGAGCCCGCGGGGCCGCACACTCAGGGCCGTTGCGTACTCGAGGGTAAGGTGTGTGAGCTGGGGTTTCAGCGGGTGAGTGCCCTCTGTGGAGGCGAGTGAGGCGGGTGAGACCTCGAAGATGATCATGGAGTTCTCGACGCTTCACGACACCAGAAGAGACCTCACCCGCAATGGCATCATCCCTCATTCCCGTACTGACCGTGACAACCCCCGGCAGCGGTGTCCTCCCCGCGCCGGTCACCGACGGTGAACGCCGTGGGCTGCTGGCTGCGTTGTCCGCGATTCCGGACCCGCGGAACCCGCGCGGCGTGCGTTACCCCCTGGCCGCGCTGCTGACGGTCGCGGTGTGCGCGGTCCTGGCCGGGGCGTCGTCGTTCGCCGCGATCACCGATTGGCTGTACGACCTGGACGAGCCGGCACAGGTCCGGCTGGGTTTCCCCCCCGTTACCTTTTTGATCGTCCCCAGCCGGGGACTCCTCGGTCGCCCGGCCCGGTATGACTTCCTGCCCCTGTCGTTGATGATCCGGGGGGTGTTGTCGCCGGGTCGGGTGGCGTCGGCGGACCGCTGATAGGGACACGGCCACCCGCTCTGTTGGGGTAGGTCTCTTCGTAACGTGGCTGCCGGCAGTCCGACGCCCTGACTGCGGCCGAGGCCACGATGCGATGCGTGGAGGCGGGTCTGGTGAACGACGGATACGGCGTCTACCTCGGCTTGGACGTCGGCAAGGGTGATCACCACGCGGTCGGTTTGGCTCCGGGCGGCAAGCGGCTGCATGACGCGGCGTTACCGAACACGGAGGCTCGGCTGCGGCAGTTGTTCGACAAACTCGCCCGGCACGGCCGGGTTCTGGTGGTGGTCGACCAGCCCGCCTCGATCGGCGCCCTGCCGATCGCGGTCGCTCGGGCCCGCGGTCATCAGGTGGCCTACCTGCCCGGCCTGGCCATGCGTCGCATCGCTGACCTGCACCCGGGCACGGCGAAGACCGACGCCCGTGATGCCTACGTCATCGCCGACGCCGCCCGGACCCTTCCGCATACGCTGCGGCGGGTCGACGTCGGCGACGAGGCCCTGGCCGAGTTGGAAGTCCTGGTCGGCTTCGATGACGATCTAGCCGGCGAGGCCACCCGGATCTCGAACCGGATCCGTGGGCTGCTGACTCAGATCCATCCTGCCCTGGAACGAGTGCTGGGGCCGAAAGTGCAGCACAAGGCCGTGCTGGAGCTGCTGTCCCGGTGCGGCGGACCAGCAGGGCTACGCAGGGCTGGCCGCCGCAAACTGCTGTCCATCGCCGGGCCCCACGCCCCTCGCCTGGCCGACCGGCTGGTCGAGCAGGTCATGAGCGCACTCGACGAACAGACCGTCACCGTCCCCGGCACGCAGGCTGCGGAAACGATCCTGCCCCGCCTCGCCGACAGCCTCCGCGACGTCCTGCGCCAGCGCGACCAGGTCGCCGGCGAGGTCGAAGGGATGCTTGATGCGCACCCTCTCGCCCCGGTCCTGACCTCGATGCCCGGCATCGGAGTCAGGACCGCCGCCCGGATCCTGCTCGAAGTCGGCGACGGCACCGCCTTCGCCACCCCCGGGCACCTCGCCGCCTACGCCGGCCTCGCCCCAGTGACCCGACGATCCGGCAGCAGCATCCGCGGCGAACACCCACCCCGCGGCGGCAACAAGCAGCTCAAACGAGCCTTCTTCCTCGCCGCGTTCGCCGCCCTCGCCGATCCGGTCAGCCGCGCCTACTACGACCGCAAACGCGCCGAAGGCAAACGCCACAACGCCGCCCTCATCTGCCTCGCCCGACGCCGCTGCGACGTCCTGTTCGCCATGCTCCGCGACAAGATCCCCTACCAACCCCGCCCAAGCACGCCCGTCCCCGCTTGACGAAACCCATAGGGACACCCCCCCCGGGGCGTGTCGGCCGGGACCACGGTGTGGCGGCTGCTGACCAGGCTGGACGACGGCCTGCTCGCCACGGTCCTGGCCGGCTGGCTACTGACCCGGGTGAAGCCGGTGGCCTCCCGGCCGCACCGGTACCGAACCGTGATCGCCATCGACGGCAAGACGCTGCGCGGCGCCCGCCGGCCCGACGGCGGGCAGGTGCACCTGCTGTCCGCGCTGGACACCAGCACCGGCATCGTCCTCGCGCAGGTCACCGTGGCCGCGAAATCGAATGAAATCCCTGCCTTCGGCCCGCTGCTGGACGCGGTCGAGGCCGTGCTGGGCAGCCTGGCCGGGGTGGTCTTCGTCGCCGACGCGTTGCACACCCAGACCGGGCACGCTCAGCAGATCACCGCCCGCGGCGCGCACCTGCTACTGCCTGCCAAGGCCAACCAGCCCACCCTGTTCCGGCAGGTCAAGGCACTGCCTTGGGCGCAGATCCCGATCGGGGACCAGACCCGCGACCGCAGACACGGCCGACCCGAGACCCGCACCGTCAAAGCCGTCACGCTGCAGACTCCCGGCGGCATCAGCTTCCCGCACGCCGCTCAGGCCGTCCGGATCACCCGCACCCGCACCACCAGCGGCAAGACCAGCCGCGAAACCGCGTACCTGGTCGTGTCACTGCCCGCCGCCGACGCCCAGCCCGCCGACCTGCAAACATGGGCCAGACCAGAATGGTTGATCGAGAATCAGGTGCATCACGTCAGAGACATGACATTCCGTGAGGATCTTCACCAGGCCCGGACCGGCACCGGACCCGCCATCATGGCAACCCTACGTAACACCGCGATCGGTTACCACCGCGTCAACGACGACGCCAACATCGCCCGCGCCACCCGACGCGCCGACCGCCGACCAGACGACCTCATCCAGGCCGTGACCAGTAGGGGGTTACCGGGAGTGTGTCGATTTCCGTGTTTGGGCCTGTGGTGTGATCGAGGTTGTTAGATGGTGATCCGGTCGCCGTAGGCGAGGATCAGGGCGTTGAGGGCCTTGGCCCAACCGTAGACCCGGCCGGTGATGCTCCCACCACCCCGGCGTTTCTGCTGGACGACGAGGTAGAGGACCTTCATCGCGGCCTGCTCGGTCGGGAAGTGCCCGCGCCGGCGGGCGGCTTGCCGGAACCGGGCGTTCAGGCTCTCGATGATGTTGGTGGTGTAGAGGACTTTGCGGACCTCGTGGTCGTAGTCGAGGAACGGGACGAACTGCGGCCAGGACGTTCGCCAGAGCCGGATCACGGCCGGGTACTGGTCGCCGAACTCGGTAGCGAACGCCTCGAAGCGGGCCTCCGCAGCCGCGACGGTGGGGGCGGTGTAGATCTCCCGCAACGCCGGGGTGATCTTCTGCCAGTCCTTGCGGTTGGTGTAGCGCAGGCTGGCCCGCACCAAGTGGACGACGCACTGCTGGTGCACCGCCTGTGGCCAGACCTGTTCGATCGCGTCGGTCATGCCCTTGAGCCCGTCGGAGCAGACCATGAACACGTCCTCGACACCCCGGTTGCGTAGTTCGGTGAGGTAGCCGGCCCACTGCTTGGCGCCTTCCCCGCCGGTGCCGGCCCACATACCGAGGACGTCACGTTCCCCGTCGAGGCTGATGCCGACCACGACGTAGACGGGCCGGTTCGCGACCTGCCCCTGCCGGATCTTCATCACCAGGGCGTCGATGAACACCACCGGATAGATCCTGTCGAGGGGCCGTTGCCGCCAGGCCTCCATCTCGTCCACGACGCTGTCGGTGACCCTGCTGATCAACTCCCGGGACACGTCGGCGTCGTACACGTCGGCGAGATGAGCGGAGATCTCCCCGGTCGTCAGACCTTTCGCGTACAGCGACAGGATCGCCTCGTTGAACCCATCCAGACGGCGGGCGTGCTTCGGCACGATCCGCGGGGTGAACGACCCGGCCCGGTCCCGGGGCACCTGGATCCGCACCGGGCCGACCTCGGTCTGCACCGTCTTCGCCCCATGCCCGTTACGGACGTTGGCCCGCCGACCGGACTGCTCGTCGACACCAGCCCCGTCGAGGTGAGCATCCAACTCGGCATCGAGGGCTGACTCGAGCACGGTGCGGGTGATTCCCGCGAGGAGCCCACCCGGCCCGACCAGGGACACCCCGTCGGCCTTGGCCCAATGCCACGTAGCCTAATTTGATCATGTTGTTGTGCTGGTCGTTTGTGCCCGGACGGGCTTCCGGCGGGTGTGGTGCGGCGGGCGGGTCAGCGTGTCCGGGCTGTGGTGTTGACGCCGGCTGGCTGGGCGGGTCTGGCCGGGTGTTTCTGGTAGTCCTTTCTGGCTGGTGGCGGCGGGCGGGTCCGCCGGTGGTGGGGGTTTGAGGCCCTAGTACGGCAGCCGCCGTTCGGGATCATGGCTGAAGTTCCAGGTTGAGGCGGCGTGTGTAGTGGGCTCGCCGGGCTCGGGCTTGATGGCGGCGTCGCCAGCCTGACCAGTGCAAACGGTGGGCGAGGTCGATGATCGGACGGATGATGCAGGCGTTGGTCAGGCGGCGGACCTCGTTGACGGTCAGCTTGATCAGCCCGGTGTCGCTGGGCTCGTCGTGGGTGGCGTCGGCGGCGCAGATGGCCAGGACGGCGAGGGCGGCCAGGGCGAGGGTGGTGAAGCGGTGCCAGGAGTCCCAGCGGCGGACCTGGTGCTGGTCCAGGCCGACCTGGCCCTTGGCGGCCTGGAAGGCTTCTTCGATGGTCCAGCGGATGCCGGCGACCCGCACGAGTTGGGCGAGGGTGGCTGGCCTGGGGGTCCAGCAGCGGTAGAAGGCCAGCTCACCGGTGCTGGTGTTGCGGCGGATCAGGAGGCTGTGTCGGCCGCCGTCGTCGGGGTCGGCATCGGTGCACACGTCATCGAGCCAGGCCCAGTCGTAGAGACGCGGCCCTTTCGACCCGGCGCCGGCTGAGCGGCGCTGCCACGCCGAGTCCGGTAGGTCAGCGGCGATCCAGTCGACGCGGACCCGGGTCTTACCGCCGTCGAGCGGTACCAGGTGGCTGCGGGACACCGCCAAGACGTAGCCGATCTCGTGGTCGCGCAGGCCAGCGCGGAAGGTGGCGCTGTTGCCGTAAGCCTCGTCCGCGGTGGCCCAGCCCGCCGGCACTCCGGCGGCCAGTGCGGCGGTGATCATCTCGGCGGCCAGCTCCGGCTTGGTGGCGAACTCAATCTCGTCGGGCACGCCGGCGGCTTGGCAACGGTCCCGGTCCTCGGTCCACGACACCGGCAGATACACCCGCCGGTCGATCAGCGTGTGCCCATCGACGCCGGCGTAGCCGAGGAACACCCCGACCTGGCTGTTCTCGACCCGCCCCGCCGTGCCGGTGTACTGCCGCTGCACCCCGACCGTGTGCACGCCCTTCTTCAGGTCCCCGGTGTCGTCAACGACCAGGACCGCGTCCGGCCCACCGAACCGGGAGGTGATCAACTGCCGCAGGTCGTTGCGGACGGCGTCGGCGTCCCACACCGCCCGGTACAACAGTCGCTGCATCGCATCCGGCCGGGAATGCCCGGCCTGCTCAGCCAACTGCCAACACGTCTTGACCTCGATGTCGGCCAGCAGCCCCGTCACGAACTGCCCCGCCGCACGACGCGGCTCCACCCGCCCGAACCGGCCCGCGAAGCAGCCCAGCACCTCGGCCAGCACCCGATCCCACCGACCAACAGCTACGCTGTGGCACGCGGCCACCGCAAGATCTGAAGTTGTGTCCACAACGCACAGACGATCACGCGGTGGCCGCCTCACGTCCACCGCGCCTCACCAGCAACATCTCAAACGGCGGCTGCCGTACTAGAACCGGATGGTCGCTGGGCCGTCGTGGCGGATGCTGGCCGGTTCGTGGTGTTTCTTGACGCGGTAGCTGTTGTGGCGGGCTCGTTTGACCGCCCGGGGGCAGCTGCGGTGCCGGCGGGGCGGTAGCGGCTTGCGGCCCAGCTCGGCGAGTGCGTGGGGCAGGTGGTCAGTCCAGTCTCCAGGGGGGAATGCCCGCCGTCCCGGTGGCGGTACGGCGGGCGATTCGCAGCGCGCGGGTGAAGCTGATCCGGTCGGGGTCGAGGTCGGCGGCCTCGGCCGCGCGGGTGATCAACGCGGCGAGGGCGTGGTGGACGATCAGCCAGGCCCAGATTTCCTGGTAGGCCAGCTCCGGCAGCCTTGAGCGCAGCAGACGGCCCGGGCCGCGTAGGTGCGTCTTGAGCTGGTCGTTGCTGGTCTCTTCTTCCCAGCGCAGGTGGTAGGCCTCGGCCAGCTCGTCCGCGTGGGCCTCGGCCGGGTCGAGGACGGTGGTCAGCAGCACGATCAGCTCGCCGGTGCCGTTGCCGTCGCGGTCGGGCACGTCGTACTCGACCACTCGTACCAGATACGCCAGCTCAGGGGCCAGATCCTGCCCAGCGCGGGCAGCGGCGACGACGCGGTCCCGGCGGGCGCCGCGGATCTTCGGGTTGATCACCACGGACACATACGTGCCGTCGGCCAGCACCCGCACGACCGGCAGCCGCAGCCCGGTCGGCGCCCGCCACAGCAACGCCGCCCCGGTGCCCGCCGCAGCAGACCAGGCGTCGAAGGAGTAGAACCCCCGGTCGGCGGTCAGCAGCTCATCGCGGCGCAGCCGCGGGTACAGCCGCATCGCCAATGTCTGCTCCCCGGTGCCATAGCCGGACACCTCCCCGGCCAGGAACGCGTGCGTGCCGCACTCGGCCAACGCCACCACCCGCGCCTTCGGATACGCCGACCGGTTGCCCCCCGAGCCGGCGTAGCCAAACTCGGCGGCGTTACCCGGCGTGTCCGGCAGGTCCACATCGAAGCCGTCAATAGCAAGGACTCGCCACCGCCGCAGCCACGCCCCCCGCGTATCAGTCGTGCCCACCGGCTGCACCACCGACTCGAAGATCTCCTCCATGACCGGCGCGCCCAGCCGCTGCCGCGCCTGGCTGATCCCCGACGCGGTCGGCACCGACCAAGCGGCGTCCCAGCAGCCGAACCGGGTCAACGCCCCGGTGACCTTCGTGGCGACCTCTTCGTAGTCATCCTCACCGAACAGGCACAACGCCATCGTCAGATAGGCCACCACATGCGGCGGAAGCTTCCCATCCGACCGCTTGGCCCCAACCCCAAACCGGGCCACCGCCGCGTCCACCGCATCCCGCGGCACCGCGGACACCAGCACCCCCAACGACACCTGATCCGCCGTCACCGCCACCGTCTCGGACATGACCGGCAAGCACACCAGCACCCGACCTGCCGGTCACGCCACCACGCCGACCATCCACAAAGACCCAGTCCAACCCCATGATCAAATTAGGCTACGTGGCATTGGGCCTTGGCCCGCTCGACCAACTGCTGAGCGAACTCCATCTCTGCCGCCGTCGGTTGCGGAAGCTGAGCAGCGTTCTTCTTGTCTGCCATAACGTGGTCCTTCCCGGACAGGATCGACGTCCTGTCCAACGGACCACACCCAGGTCAAACACGGAAATCTACGCAGTCCCGCTCCCCAGCGTCCGGAACTCGGACGTGAAGTGGGCCTACATCGTCCAGTTCGCGGGGCCGAACGGACAGAAAACCAAGCTCGAGGTCCCGCACGGCCCCGGCGTTGTTCCCAATCGAGCGGTTATGTCCGTGTGGGGAACTGGACACGGGGCGAGTTGCAGGATGAGCGCGGCTCCTGATGATCTTTCGGGTGACTAGCCTCGAAGTTCATCGCTGGAGCCGCGCTCGTGACGTCATCTTCCCTGATCGACCCTGTTGTTGACCACCTCGCCGATCTGGCGTTGTGGGAAGCCGAACTCGCCGCGGTTTCGGCCGATCCGCTGCGGGTGGTGTCCCCGCTGGCGGCACGGCTGGCTCAGGTACCGGATCCGCGACGGCCGCGTGGGTTGCGCCATCCGCTGCTGGTGATCCTGGTCTTGACCGCGTGCGCCACCCTCGTGGTCGGTAACGACGGCCTGACCGCGATCCGGCAGTGGGCGGCCCGGACTCCGCAGGACGTGTTGCACCGCCTCGGCGCCCGCCGTAACCCACTGACCGGCCGCTATCTGGTGCCCAGCGAGCGCACCTTCCGGCGGGTCCTGGCCGCGGTCGACGGCGACGCTCTCGACGCGGCGACCTGCGGCTACACGGCCGACGTGCTGCGTGGCGACGTCCCGGCCCCGCAGATCCCCACCGCCACCGACGAGCCCGCCGAGCGTGAACAGCGCCGCGCCGCGACGCGGGCGGTGACCCACCCCGCACCGGCCGGGCTGCTGCCCGCGGTCGCGATCGACGGGAAACTGCTGCACGGCACCCGCACCGAGACCGGGCAGGTGTTCCTGGTCGCCGCGGTCACGCATGACCGGGCGGTGATCCTGGGCCAGCGCCAGGTCGCCGGCAAGCGCGGCGAGACCACCGTGACCGAAAATCTGCTCGCCCCGTTGGATGTGGCCGGCATGCTGCTCACCCTGGACGCCCTGCACACCACGAAGAAGACCGCCCGGCTGATCACCGGACCGTTGAACGCCCACTATCTGCTGATCTTGAAGGGGAATCAGCCGCTCGCCCTGCAGGCCGCCCAGGCGCTGCTGTCCGGCACCGACACAGTCTTCACCGGCAGCATGAACATCGACTCCGATCGCGGGCACGGACGCACCGAACGCCGCACGATCCGCGTCGCACCATGTGACGGCCGGCTGTTCCCCGGCGCCCGGCAAGTGTTCCGGCTCCGCCGTGACACCGGCGGACTCGACGGCGTGCGCACCAGCAAACAGATCATCTACGGCATCGTCAGCCTCGATGCCGAACAGGCCAGCCCGCAGCACCTCAACGCCTATGCGAGAGGACACTGGTCTGTTGAAAATCGTCTGCATTGGATCCGAGACGTCACCTTCAGCGAGGACGATTCCCAACTCAGGACGAGTGCGGCGCCCCGCAACCTGGCCGCCATGCGCAACCTGGCCATGAACACCTTCCGCCTCGCCGGGCGCGTCAACATCGCCCACGCCCGCCGCGACCTCCACGACCGCGCCGACGCCTTCGCCGCCTACGGCATCTAGCAAACCACGATGAAAGCGGGCATAGAAGAACAACGCCGGGGCCGTGCGAGGTCCCGGAGGACTCCCACACCCTCGGGGGCGCGGTCGGCGCCACGGTACCGCTGCTCGTGAGCCCCGACGGAAAGAAGGCGGTCTTCGACAGAAACGATCCGCAGATCAACGCGGTGGAAGTCGTCAAGAACCGCAAGAAGGCCGACGAGGAGCGCTTCCGCGCACAGCTCGGGAACTGAGCCCCTCCATCGTGACGGTGCTGGTCACGGGTTGTGTGGTGGGGCCGTCAACCGTGGCCATGCCCGCATCCGAGCCGTCGGAGAACGTGCGGACGCCCCAACAGGGGGCACCCCTTCCTCGGGACCAACGTCCAGTCTCGGGGTGTCCACGACTCAGGGAGAAGTCCACACAGGTGGGCTGGGTTTCCCGTCAGGTTGTCGCCGTTGGCGGCGAGGTTTCGGCAGCGTACGGCTGCTGATCTTGTCGCGCACTTCGGTGTGGCGTCGTTGGATGCGTGTCTGGAGTTGCGGGCGGTACGGTCCCGGCCGTGGCCGATCGTGGCGATTGCCTACGAAGGAACGGCCCGAGTTCGGGCACCCCGGCCAGCAGACGGGCCGCGTCCGGAAACCGGTCGAGCAACTCCTGGACCAGCCGTGCACGCAGTCGGTCACGGCCCGACGGGTCGAGCAGTCGCTTCGCGTGCCAGGTGTGGTGGAACATCGCGTCGGGTTCGCCCCGGGTCCACTTTCCCGCACCGACGTCCCACGTCGAGGCGGTCAACGGCCGCATGGTCAGCCCGAGCCGGTCCGCCCAATACGCGACCAAGCGCTGTTCCGCAAAGGTCACGCGGGCCACCGGGTGAAGGTCGCCCGGCGCGGCGTTGTCCTCGGCGTAAGCCAGAGCGGACTCGGTGTACGCGTCGAGGTGCGCCTGACTACCGAAAGCCGCGAATGCCATGTTGCAGGCGGGCAGATCGTCTCGCCAGCCCGGAAATTGCAGGTTGTGGGGGTTGGTCAGGTCGGTGAACCTCGGATAGATCCGACGGTCCAAGGTCTCGTGGTGCGCGAAGACGAACTCGCGGTCTCCCGGCGGACGGATCGGTCCCCGTAGGAAGAAATCCAGGTCCAGGATCGCGACCGGTGCCGCGCTGTGCCGCAGTGCGACGATCTTCGGCAGTGAGAAGTACACGGTCGGAGAAAAACGGCTAGTGTCGATCCCGTCGACCTCGCTGGTCCTGATCGAGTCGTAGATGTCTGCCAGCCCGTGGTCGTGGAAGTAGCGCGCGGTCGACGTGTCGGCGTACAGCGTCACCGGACCGTGGAAACGGCGCCACGACAGCGCGCTGTGCACTGCCGTGACGATCTCCTCGATCGGCGGCATCCACCTGCCGGAAGCCCTGGCGACGGCGGTGTCGTCCTGCCGCGGAGCCGACCAGTAAGCATGAACCGCCGGCACTCGCCGAACATTCCCTGTCATCAACGTCCCCCGTCGTTGTCCGGTCTGCGAACTCGGCCGTCGATCGGCCCGCGCGATGGCCATCGGGCGTACACCCCACCGGCGCCGTGCAGCGTTCGTCAGGGCGCAGTCGACTGCCTCGCTGTCGCGCTTGGCATGCCGTGCACTCGGTCGGTGAGCAGGGGCTGGGCGTGACCGCGTAGCCGCCGAGGGCGGGGCACGTCCGCGCCGTATGGACCGTGCCGTCGACGTACGCCTCCGCTATGTCTCGCCCGGTCAGCCACGGACGGCGTCCAAGCCGTGGATCAGGCAGTCCGCGGCGATCCCACCGGACCGCTCCAAGTGTTCCGGCCGTGGTAGCTCGTGGTCGAATGCGGTAGCCCGGACGGGTGAACAGCCGACGGAGTTCCCATGATCGATCATGTCCCGCAGCCGTGTACGGACTCTCGCGTCGGCGCGTCACTCGGCTTCATACAGCCGACCGTATTGACGGCGGGTATTCGAGGCGCTGCGCCTGGCAGGTTCTTGCCAGGCGGCACTGCCCCGGGCTCTCACCGCGCAAAAGTAGCCATCGACAGTGGATTCCAACGCCGGGGAGCAGATGTGGTGGTAAACGGCCGGGAACGCCGGCTCCAAAGGCTGCTGCCGACCCGGTCCGGTCGGACCGTGCTCCTGCCGATCGACCAGCCGGTCACGCTGGGTCCGATACGTGGTCTCACCGACATCGACCAGGCACTGCCGGTCCTTCTTGAAGGCGCGCCGACAGCGGTGATCGCGCACCGGGGAGTTATTCGCCGGGTGCCCGTCGAGCTCAGCGAACGGATCGGCCTAGTGATGCACCTCTCCGTGGGAACCTCGTTGTCCGGCCGGGGGCATGTCAAGGTGCCGAGCAGCACTGTGGTCGAGGCGGTCCGGCTCGGTGCCGACGCCGTCTCCGTGCAGGTCACCTTCGGCGCCCCAGAAGAACTGACGATGCTGACGGAACTCGCGCGAGTCGTCGACGCCTGCGCGGAGTGGGGTATGCCAGTGCTCGCGATGACCTACGTCCATGGCGTGGATCCGACTGCGGAACCCGCGAAGGTCGCGCACGCTGCGCGGGTCGCCGCCGAGTTGGGCAGCGACATCGTCAAGGTGCCGTGGACCGGGACCCCCGACTCTTTCGAAGAGGTGGTCACCGGTTGCTTCGCACCCGTCGTGGTCGCCGGGGGTGAGCAGGCGGACCAGTGGGAGGCGGTGCCATCGATGGTCAAGGACGCCATGTCCGTCGGTGCCGCCGGCACATGTGTCGGACGCAACATCTTCCAACACCACGACCCAGGGCAGGCGTTGGCACAGCTGCGTGCCGCCGTCCACGACGGAAGCGGGGAGCATCGATGACCGAGAGCCTGAAGAGCATTCCCGTCTGGTGCGATCTGCGTCACCTCGACGGCGATCTGCCCGCGCGACTGACCCAGGTGCTCCATACGCCCGTCAGCGGTGTCCTGCTCCGCCCCGCCCAACTGCCGGCCGACCACTTGCCCGAACGGGTCCGGACGATGGTCATGGTCGACGAGACCGGGCAACTCGACGACCTGGACCCGGAGCGGCCACTGACCGTCGTAAGCGCCCCCGGCGTCACCCTCGGCCGTCTTCCCGGCCGGTGGTCGCGGGGTGTGTGGATCGACATCGACGACGCGGATGGGCTCCGGGACGCGGTGCGGACGCTGGACCTCGCCGACGTGGTCATGTTGAACTTCGCCGACGCCACCAACATCCCGCTGGAGTTGCTCATCGCCGAGGCCCAGTCCCGGCGCACGGTGGTGGTGAAGAACATCTCGTCCGCCAACGACGCCCTGGTCACCATGGGCGTACTCGAACACGGCCCGCACGCGGTGCTACTGCCGGTGTCCACCATCGCCGAGATCGACCAGTTGGCCCGGACGTTCGCCGAGCGACGCACGGACCGGTTGGAGCTGGTCGACGCCGAGGTGGTCGAGAGTCGCTCGATCGGTATGGGGATGCGGGGCTGCGTCGACGCCGCCGCGACGTTCGAAGAGAACGAGGGCATGCTCGTCGGCTCGACCTCCGCTGGTGCGCTGCTCGTCTGCGCGGAGGTCCACCACCTGCCGTACATGAACCTGCGGCCCTTTCGGGTCAACGCCGGCGGCGTGCATTCCTACGTGTGGGCCCCCAACGGACGAACGGCGTACATCACCGATCTGCGGGCTGGCGAAACGGCGCTCGCGGTCTCCACGAGCGGCACCGCGCGGCCGGTCGTGGTGGGTCGGATAAAGAACGAAGTACGACCCCTGAGGCTGCTGCGATGCCGAGTTGAGGACACATTCATCAATGCGATGGTGCAGGACGACTGGCACGTCCGGCTCTTCGACGCCGATGGCAAGGTCCGCAACTGCACCGACATCAAGCCGGGAGACCGCCTGATGGCTCGGCTTGACACTCCAGGCAGACACGTCGGCATCTCCGTGTCCGAATCAATTTTGGAGCATTGACATGTCGCAATCGAGTCCTCTCGACCGGCTGATCACCCTACTCACCGACCGCACCGACGCGTTCGCTCCGTCCGTCACCGCCGATCGACGCATCAGTGACCTCGGCATCGACTCGATCGACATGGCCTACATCCTGTCGACCTTCGAACGCGAACACGACGTCGATTTCGCCGACAGCGACTTCGACTACGAGAGGTACGAGACCGTCCGTGATCTGGCCGTCATGATCGAGGTCCGGCTTCGTGGGTGAGCTGGTCGTCCGCCCGGTATTCGAACCGGCCGCTTCCCTGGGCTGGCGGTCCGGACCCCTCGACGGGCTTAGCTGCCTACTGCGGTGCGTGGAGGCCGTCCTGCGGGCGCAGGGATTCAACCGGCACGAGGTGGCCCGAGCGCTCGCGCTGCCCGTCGACCTCACCGGCGGACGGCGATCGTCCGGCGCATACCGCAGTGGCCACCTTCTCTGGCGAAACACCGCCGACGGTCGCAAGCACTGGTCAGAACTGACCGCTCTGGTCCGTGCCGGAACGCCGGTCATTCTGATGCCGGACCGTTACTACTGGCCAGGGGACGAGTTCGAGGGACGACAACACTTCCTGGACCACATGGTATTGGTCGTTGCTGCGGACGACGATTGTCTGGTCGTGCTGGACACCAACGCTCCGGCCAAGGGCCATTACACGCGGGTCGTCCCGGTCACGCCCGCTGTCGTACGCAGCGCCTGCCGTTTCGCCACCGCGCACTTCGAGCGGCCGGTCGACACCGCCGAGACGCTGCGGCTCACCCTGCTCGAGCCCACGGCACGCTGGCTGGTGGCCGACCTTCCCGCGGTGGCTGAGTTTGGCGAGGGGTGGCGGGTCGAGGGCATCACCGGGCCACTCGCCCGAGCTCTGCACGTGCTGGTTCTCGGCGAGCTTCAGCCCAATCTGTTCCTCACCGGCGCTGCCGTGGCGGAGGCGTTCCTGGCGGTGGCGGCTGCGGCCACGGCAGCCGCCGACCGCGCACAGTCGCTCGGCGAACTGCTGCTCGGGGCCCACCGCTACGCACCCGACGCCGACGACGCCACGGTCTACCGGCCCGTTCTGGGAACGTACCTCGACACGGAGGCGGCCCTACGGAACCTCTGTGGCCTACTGCAGCGGGAGGTCGGCGAGGTGGATGCCGCCCCGGTGGGACACGTCCGCGACGACCGGCTCCGCCAGCGGGTCATCAGGATGCAGGCATGGTGCTTCGCCGACGAGGTGGCCGCACCCGAGGCAACGGAGGAGACGACGTGACGGACCTTGCATCAGGCCTGGTCGCATCTCGACGGCTGCCGAGCCGCGCTGCGGCGGGCATCGCGGACCTCGCCTGCGCTGGCCACGTTCCATCCTGGCGCCGTCTCGTCGACGAGGAGCGCCCGGTGTACGGCGAACCCGGCCGGGCGGCCTGGGGAGGCGGCCAGCCGTGACGGAGCGTGCGGACGCGGCCGCGCTGGTCCGCGAGGTACTCATGGGCCGAGTCTCCGGCATCGACGATCCCCGGCTGATCGCCGAGGACGAGCCGCTGGCCCTCCTGGGTGTCGACTCGGTGACGCTGATCTCCCTCGCGGCGGACCTGCAGCACCGCTACGGAGTCACCATCGAAGACGAGGTGGTCCTCGCCCCGAACGTGTCCATTGCCTCACTTGCAGCCGCGCTGACCGGTCGACCGATCGAGGTTCCCGCAACGGACGAGATCATGGTGGTTGGGACGGGGGTGGTCGCGCCCACTGGGCGCAGCGTCGAAGAGCTGTGGGACGCGTTGCTCACCGAGCGCGCGCATCGGGTCGACGCGCCCTATCCGACGTCTCGCCGGTACCGAGTCGGGGCGGTGCCCGGAGCGCCATCGGACCGGCTGACCGCGCCGGACCGGCTCATGGAGCTCCTCGTCGCCGTCGCCGAACAGGCCCTGGTCGGTCTCGACGACACCGACCGGCGGACGGTCCACCTTGTGGTTGGCACGACCGACACCGGCGGCAACGCACTCGGCGACGCCCTCGACAGGAAACGTCCATGCGGGGATGCGCTGGTGGCCACCGTCGCCGACCGTGCGGCGCAGTCCCTGCGTGTCGGCGGCGGCGCCACCACCGTGGGCAGCGCGTCGGCCTCGGGGGCGGTGGCCCTGGGGCACGCCCAGGAGTTGCTGCGTGCGGGGGAGGCGGAGCAGGTGCTGGTGGTGGGTGTCGACTCCGTTTCGGCCAGCGCGTTCCACGGCCTAGCCGCGCTGCGTACGCTCGCCACCGACGGGTGCCGGCCGTTCAGTCGGGACCGCAAAGGGATCGGGGTGTCGGAGGCCGCGGCGGCCATCCTGCTGCGTGGCGGCGTAAGCCAGGCCGGGCCAGCCGGCGCCCCATCGGGCCGGCTGGCCGGGTACGGGGCGAGCAGCTGGACCACCAACTTGGTGGCTCCGGAGTCGGCCGGCATCGAGCTGGCGGTCCGCAGGGCACTCGCCGAGGCAGCCATCGACGTCACGGACGTAGCCTTCGTCAACACACACGGCCCAGGCACCCGACTGGGGGATACGGCGGAAATCCAGGCGTTGCGCTCGGTCTTCGGGGACCGACTGCCGCACACGCCCCTGAACAGCTCCAAGGGGCTGCTCTGGCACTGTCAGGGAGCAGCTGGCGTGATCGAGTCCCTCGTGTGCCTGCTCTGCCTGGAGCACGGCACGGTCACTCCCACCACCGCCGGCACCCCGCTGGACCCGGCCTGGTCCGAACTGGACATCGTCACGTCCCCGCGCGCCGTCACCGGCCGCTACGCGCTGTCGATCTCGTGTGGGCTCGGCGGCGTCAACACCGCGTTGATCTGGGAGGCCGCATGACTTTCTCCGGGCCACCGATCCGACTGGCGGGTGTCGGCGCGGTGTCATGGGACCTGACCCCCTATCGGGATGCGCGGCGGCGCGGGGCCGAAGGCTGGCCGGCGCAACCCGCCTTCACCCGGGAGGTCGCGCAGCGCCTCTCCGACGCCGTCGGTGCGGCGTTGGCGCCGCGAGCACCCGACGAGGGCCAGCCCCTCGCCGTCCCGCCCGAGGGCCGCGTCGCAAACGACGCCACCGAGATCGTGACTGGCACCTGTTACGGGATGGCCCACGTCGCCGAGGTGATGCACGAGCAGCTCGCCGAGGCGGGGCCCCGCTGGCTGGACCCCGAGTCCTTCGCCTACTACTCCCCACACGCGCCGACGTCGCTGGCGGCGAAGACGCACGGCCTCAGCGGGGCCGGCAGCACGTTGCTCGGCCTCGACGCGGGCGGTCAGGCACTCGCGCATGCCCTTCGGCGGCTTTCCAGCGGCCGGACGAGCCGTTGCTTGGTCACGGCATACGACGCGGTGACCGGCTTCGCCGCCGCCGCGCTCGCCGCGCTCGGTGTGGCGGCCGACGATTCGACCGGTGAAGCAGTAGCTCTGCTGCTCGACAGCGGCGCCGAAGCGTCAGGTCCTACGATCCGGCTGGCACGCCGGCTGGCCAACCTGGACGCGGTACGTCAATTCGCCGATGCCACCACGCGACCACTGTCACGGGTGCAGACCGCCACCGAGCCAGACGACGATCTACTGGCCGCCTTCGGCGACGTGGAGGTGGTGGCGACGAACGCCGTCACCCCGGTCACCGCGCCGTTGCGTGCGGTCGCGGCAGCGGTCGGCACCGCACCGTCCGGCGCGGTGCTGGCCCTCAGCAGGTCCCAGGCGTCGGGCTGGACGGCGGTGCTGCTGGCATGACCACACTGCGCGACCGGATCGAACAGGTCGCCGCCGCCCGTCCGGACCGGCTGGCGGTGCTGACCAGTCATGACCGACTGACATACGCGGAGCTTGCCCGTCGGGTGGACGCCCGGGCGGCGGCCCATCGGGCCTCGGCCGGTGCCCGTCCCAGGGCGGCTGTCCTGGCGGGCGACGCGGTGGAGGTCGCGGTGGAGGTGGCCGCTGCGGAGCTGGCCGGGGTGTCGTTGCTGCTGCTCGACGCGGCCGGTCCGGATGCCGAACACGCATCGGTGCGTGCCGCGTTCCTTGCGGTAGACGAGAGTAGCGCCACGTCCGGGCTGGGACTGACCACGTCGGGGGTCGGCGGCCGCCGCAAGTGCGTCGAGCGCCCCTGGGCGACAGTGATCTCCAACGCCGCCAGCTTCAGCCATGCTCTCGATCTCGACGAGGACGACGTGACGCTCTGCACCACGCCCCCACATCACAGCTACGCCGTCTGCGGTGGAATCGTGTCCGCCCTGCTCGCCGGCGCCAGCTACCTGGGAATGGGGCCGAGGATCGGTCCCAGCGGCCTGGCTCGGACGGTCGACGAGCTGCCGGTGAGCGTGGTGCTGTCCGTCCCGCTGCTGTACCGGTGGTGGGCGGCGGGGGTGCCCACGTCACGTCGGCCCCGGCTCTGCGTCTCCGCCGGCTCCGCCCTACCAGCGACCGACCGGGCGAGCTGGCAGGCCGGCGTGGGCTGGCCGCTGCGGGAGCACTACGGGACCTCGGAACTCGGTATGCTCACGCTGGACCGGGTGGGTCTGCCCGGTTCCGTCGGGGCTGCCATCGACGGCGTCGAGCTGGCGGTACGCCCCGGAGAAGAGCCGGAGGCCGGTGAAGTACTGGCCCGGGTGGCCGGCCCCTCGCCTAGGCTGATCAACGCCTTTGCCGCAGCCGGCACGGCGGCCGTCCGGGAACTGTCCGGCTGGCAGCCGACCGGAGACCTGGGCCGAGTGGACGGCACGGGCGCACTCTGGCTGTCGGGCCGGCGGGGCACGGCCCTCAACGTGGCGGGTAACAAGGTCTCGGCCACCGAGGTCGAGGAGGCGATCCGGGGGTACGGTCCGATCCTCGACTGCGCGGTTGTCGGCCTGGCCACCGGCGGCGGCCCCGTCCGCGTGTGCGCCTTCGTGGAGGCGACGGACGAGTTCGACCGGCGTGCGCTCATCGCCCACCTCACCGCGCAGCTGGCCCTCTACAAGGTGCCGACCGTCGTGAAGCGCGTGGAGCGGCTGCCGCGCAGCTCATCCGGGAAGATCCTGCGGGGCGCGTTGTCACCGTCATCCCAGTATTGACCGGAACAGTTCCGGCAGGTCGGCTGCCGCCTGTTCCCTGGCTAGCGCTGCCTGGGCGTAAGCCGCCCGGTGCGCCAGCCTCTCCTCGGCGAACGCCTCGTCGACCGTACGTGCCAGTGCGGCGGCGGGCGTCACGGGGTCTGTCGTCTCCGCACCGTGCCGGTGCTGATGGACGAGTGCACCCGTCACCGGGTCTGCCTGGGAGGTGCGCGCCACCAGCCCGGCTCCGTGCGCCGCCAGGAACGCGCGGCCGTTGGCCTCCTGCTCGGACATCGATGGCAGAACCAGCTGCGGCCGGCCGTGTGCCAGAGCCGCGATGACCGTCGAGTATCCGCCGTGGCTGAACACCAGGTCCGCCCAGCGGATCGGGCCGGTGATCCCGGTGAACCCGCCTACCTCCACGTTGCCGAACTCACGCATCCACGCTGCCGGTCGCATGCCTGCGGACAGAAAGACCGTGACACCCGGCCGGTCGAGGGCAGCCAGCACCTCCCGCAACGCCCGCTCGCCGATCATCGCCCCACTGCCGAGGGAGACGTACACATGGCGGGTGCCCGACCGGCGGACCGGCTGGTACGGCGCGCCGGGCGGATCCCAGTACAGCGGTCCGACGTACACCGCCTCGGCGTGTCCGGCTGGCGGCGGCACCGGCGGCTCCACCTCGGGCGCGCTGGGCACGAGCACGCGATCGCCCCAGAGCAGCTCGCTCACATGGCCGACCGGGGCCAAGCCGTGCTCGGCGGCCACCTCGTTGAGCACCGGCAACGCCTCGGGATGCGGCAGCAGTACGCTCGGCGCCGCAGCGCTCCAGGGCATCCAGGCGAGGGGATTCGAGGAAAGGAAGTCGGTGTCGGCCAGGGAGAGCACCGGCAGTCCCCGGATCCGGGCCGCGAGGACCGCCGTGGGTTGCATGTCGGTCACCACGATGTCGGGCCGGAACTCGTCGATCGCGGCGAGGTCGCGACGCAGGTGCGCGGTGACGACCGGGGTGCGGTAGTACCGGGCGGCGACCGCGTAAACTCGCTCGACGTTGGCGAACGGAAGGAACGCCGGAACGCGCTCCGGTCGCTTCTCCGGACCAGGGAGGCCCACTATCGGGTAGCCCGCCTCAGCCACCATCTGCGCCACAGCCGACGGCCCGAAGGCGCACACGAACCCGTCGCCGAGCCGCCCAGCGGCGGCCAGCCCTCGGCCGGTGTAGCCGGCGCCGCCTCCAGCGGACCAGGGAAAGAACAGGACGCGGGCCTTCATCTCGCAAGCACCTCAAGTCCACCTCGACGGTCGTTGGCCAGCAGTTCCTCCGGCGGCAGGTAACGGCTGAGCACCTTGCACAGCGTGCGTCCCGGTCCCACGTCCACGAACCGCTGGACCCCGGTGTCGCGCAGCGACCGGATCGACTCCCACCAGCGCACCGGCTCCAACATGTGCAGCTGCAGGTCGGCCCGTATGGCGGACGGATCGGTACTGGGACGGGCGGTGGTGTTCAGCACCACCGGCGTGCGCGGCGGGTGGATCACCAAATTGGCCAGCTCGGCGGCGAACTCGGTCTGCGCCTCGGCCATCAGCGGCGAGTGGGCGGCGATGCCGATAGCCAGCGGCACCGTACGCGCCGCGCCACGCGCCAGTGCCGTCGCCTCGGCCCAGGCGATGCCCGGCCGGTCTCCGGAGAGGACGACTTGGTCCGGGCCATTCACGGCGGCCACGTACACCTTTCGTCCGTGCTCGCCCTCGAGCATGGCCGCTATCTCGTCGGCGGGCAGCCCGACAACGGTCAGCATCTCGCCAGGACTGCGCTGGCCGGACCGGTGCATGATTTCTCCCCGCTGTCGTACGAGGCGCAGCCCCGCGTCGAGATCGACCGCACCGGACGCCACCAGGGCCGTAAAGTGTCCCAGGCTGTGTCCCAACAGGTACGCCGGTTGTCCCGTCCCGGTCCGCGCGAGCCGTTCCCGCAGCGCAATCCAGCCGGCGAGGCTGGCCACAAATACGCAGGGCTGGGTCCAGTCCGTCCTGACCTGGGCGTCCCTCGCCATGGTGAGGAGCAGCTCACGCAGCGGCAGCCCGGCCAGCGCCTCCGCCTCGCTGAACAGCTTCCGCACAGCTGGCACCTCGTCGTGCCAGCGCTGTGCCATGCCCGGGAACTGTGCCCCCTGCCCAGGGAAGAGGACGGCGTACGGCTCGACGATGGATTGTGGTGTCACAGACTGGCTCCTCCATCCACGGCAAGCACCTGGCCGGTGATGTACGAGGCACCCTCCGAACTGAGAAAGGCGACCGCCTCGGCGACCTCCTCGGCGCGGCCGGCCCGCCGCATCGGGGTGGCGGCCAGCGCAGCCGTCCGCGCCCGGTCGCCACCGGTGGCGCTCATCGACGACGGCACGTATCCGGGCGCGACGGCGTTCGCGGTGACGCCGAAGCGGCCCACCTCACGGGCGATCGTCCTGGCCAGACCGATCAGGCCGGCTTTGGAGCTGGCGTAGCCGCTCTGGAACGGCCAGCCGCCGAGGCCTGCGACGGACGTGACGAAGACCATTCGGCCCCAGCCGTGGGCTGCCATCGCGGGCACCGTACGCCGGGCCAGCAGCAGGGGAGCCGTCAGGTTGACCGCCAGGCTCGTTGACCAGTCCGCCATCCGGACGCGGTGGACGGCTGCGGGGCGCAGGACGGCGGCGTTGCTGACCACCACGTTCGGCATGCCGGTCCGCTCGGCAACCGTGTCCAGCAGCGCCTCCACCCGCTCTGGCTGGCTGAGATCGGCTTGGACGGTCACCACGTCGGCTGCGCGCGACAGTAGCTTCTCCCGTAACGCCAACGCCCCGGCCCTGTCCCGGTGGAAGTGCAGCACGACAGTGGTCTGGTCGTCGCACATCCGGGTCGCGACGGCCTGTCCGATCGTGCCTGTGGCACCTGTCACCAACACCGTGCGCCGCCTCATGCTGCCGCCGTGCCGGCTCGGGTCAGGCAGGTCCAGCCGTTGCCACCCGGGGTCCGTCATTCGACGCAGAAGTCCGTGGAACTCCTGCGTTTCCTCACTACCGATGAATCCACCAGCACCGGTGAGCAGCGCACGCTGCGCCATCCGTTCCACCCTTCACTAGAATCGGTCGAGTGGCTCGACAGGAACAGGTTTCGGCCCGCGGGATCCGAGTGGCGACGTACAACATCTGGGGGGCGTCGACACCACACCGTTATTGGCAGGACCGCAGCGAATTGCGCGGTGCGCGGCCTGGCTCCCCAGTCCTGACCGAGTCCGACGAGTCGACGATCTGGCGACGACGACGCGCGCTGCTCGCGACCGCGCTGCGCGACGCACGTCCAGACATCGTGGCACTGCAGGAGGTGCCGGCCCCGCAGCCAGGCCGCGAAGACCGGGCCAGCGTGCTGGCCCGGGACATCGGCGGAAGCGGGGAACGCTATCAGGTGGCGCTCTCCACGTTCGGTGACGGCAGCCGCACAGCCGTCCTCACCCGGCAGCAGATCCAGTCGCAACGCGAATTCGCGCTGGACGCCGCAGCCGACGGGTTCGGTGGGTACCCCGTGGTGCTGGAGGTCGCCACAGCGGTGGCCACGATCTGGACGACCCACCTGCCGGTCGGTCCGGATTCCGTGAAGGATGCCTGCGTCCGGGAACTTGCCGAGCGGGCTGCCAGCGCCCGTACCGACGTCCCGCTGCTCATCTGTGGCGACCTCAACTGCCAGGCATCGAGCCGGCAGATCCGCTGGTTGCTGGATGACGGCCGGATCGACGACACGTGGCCAGCCGCCGGCGGCGCCGTCGAGACGTGCACCATGCCGCTGCCGACGCCCACCTGGCGGCTGGACTACGTCCTGCTGCGGCGACAAGACGGGATGCGGCCGGTTCCGGGAAGCGCCTGCCTGCTTGGCACCCGACCGGACGGCACCGGTCTGTTCGCCTCGGACCACGTCGGCGTGGCAGTCGACCTCGAACCGGCACGACCTTTTTCGTACTAGTGCCAGATTCACCTGGGCCAGCCTTTCAGGACAGTACCGGATCGAGTGGACCTGCCTCGTCACGCTAGGGGACGCTTGTCGGGTGCAGCGGATGATGGCCGGTTCATGCCATCGGCACAGGGCTGAGTGGCCGCATGCGCGATGGCGGGCTCACAACCAGTCGTGCTTGGCGGCCATGTAGCCGGCCTGGAACCGACTGCGGGCGTCGAGCAGGGTCATCACCCGCGCCACGGCGCGCCGGTAGGTACGCAGTGCCAGACCCATCTCCCGGGCCGCGGACTCGTCCTTCACCCCCGCGATGAGCTGCCGCAGCACCTCCCGGTCCAGCGGGCTGGGCTGGCGCGGGGAAGCGGCGTGGCGCTCGGTGTCCGGGTCCGGCCGCCCGCTTTCAGCCTGCAGGAAGTTGACAAGCAGTGGGATGAAGGGCAGGTCACGGCCGATGACGGCGCCGTTGCCGTAGTCCGTGCGGTCGCAGGCGAACAGCAGGATCGAGCCGTCCACCACGGTCATCCTCGGCAGTTCGTTGAGGGTGGTGCAGATCTCGGCCCCGGCCCGGGCCAACTGGGTCAGTTCCGCCTCGGGCAGCCCGTCCGTTCCCCGCCTTGCCTCCGGCACGTACACCCGTACCCTCACCCCATCTGCGGCGACGACCTGCGCCGCGGCCACGTCGACGCCAGTGGCCGGTGACGAGTCACCGCCCACCATGGTGAGATGAACATCGTTCCGAGCGCCATGAATTACCTGTCGGACCTGCAACGCATTGACAAAGTTCATCCTCATCTGATTCCCCCGTGAATTGCAATCGCTGGATAGACTTGCGCGCAGCATGATACTCAAGCAATGTTGAGTGGTGTCACCTCCAATCCTGATGCATATAGCCGCACGAGGGATTGTTGCCGACGAATCGTTCCAACATAACCAGCTAGGCGGTTACCCGCAACCGATGACGAGGCCACGACCAGCGCCAACCTAGCACATCCTTCAATGTCCCGACATTCTTCCGTTGTCACTGGAACGCTTCAGTCGCCGGCTTCCCCGCACGGACGGCCAACGCGAACGGCCAACGCGGCGAGCGACTCCGGCGCATCCCTCCCCGCCCACGCCGGGGGTCGCAGACGCTGGCGGCAGGTTCCTGCCACCGTCCACCGACTCGGTCAACTCATCCTGTCAGCTGTATCGGAAGCAGCCACAGACGTGGAGGGAGACCGGCGTGCCAGCGGAGACTGAGGCGCTCACCCGCTACTTCGGAGGGCAGGAGGTGCTGGTGACCGGAGGGTTCGGTTTCCTTGGTGGTCACCTGACCCGCTGGTTGACGGAGCTGGGTGCCCGTGTCACCGTCTTCGACGCCGACTGCCGCCCCACCCGCCCCTCGCTCCTCGCTGAACTGCCGGCCGGGCCGGACGTGCTGCGTGTCCGGGAGGGGGACGTGACCCGCTACCAGGAGTTGGAGGCGGTGCTACTGGACCGCCCCTACCAGTCGGTTTTCCACCTCGCGGCGTACTCCATGATCGAGAAGGCGGCGGAACACCCGATCAACGCCATCGCCACGAACACCATGGGGACGGTGAACCTCCTGGAGGTGCTGCGCCGGCACCGCTCGGCACGGCCGGAGGCGGTGATCGTCTCCTCCACCGACAAGGTATACGGCGAACTGGAAGGCGACCGCTACACCGAACAGAGCCCGCTGCGCGGTGTCGGGATCTACGACGCCGCCAAGCTGGGCGCGGACGTTCTCACCCAGAGTTACAACCAGTCCTTTGGCATATCGACTGTCGTTCTTCGGCTGTGCAATCTGCTGGGCCCGCACGACTACAATCACCAGTACCGCCTGGTGCCGCGTTCGTTGTCCTACGTCTTCGACCGCAGCGGACCACGCCCGCCGGAGCTGTATTTTGATTCGATACAACACGAGCGGGACTATCTCTATATCGACGACGCCGTGCGCGCTCTCCTGCTGGCGGCGTCACAGCCAGCCTGCCGCGGAGACGTCTTCAACGTTCCCGGCTGCGCCAGCCTCAGAACTCCAGAAGTGATGCATCAGCTAGTACAGGTGGCGGCCGAGCACGAGTCGACATTTGACGCGGACCGGGCTGCGACGATCCTGGACAATGGCTTCCGGGTCACCGTGCGCGACGGCATCACCGGTGCCACCGCGATCAACCGTCAGCGTGTCGATGGCACGAAGCTCACCGAACGGGTCAACTTCCGGCCGGCGACGAACTTCGGCACTGCGCTGACTGCGGCGGTCGAGTTCGCCCGTCGGCGACACTATCGTCCGGCGCCAGCCAAGGTGGGTACGGCGTGAGCGGCGAGGAGCGGTTGTTCGGCGACGAAACCGATGGACGGCGGGAGCGAGACACACCGGGCGGCGGCTTCAGCTTCTGGGCGGACCGACGGTGCCTGGTAACCGGCGGGTACGGCTTCGGCGGCAGCCACCTTGTAGCGCGGCTGCTCGAACTGGGAGCATCGGTGGTGGTGCTCGACCGGGTACGGCGACCGGAGAGCTACTTGTCCCGCGCTGGACTGGAGCCGCACGTCACGATCGTCCAGGCGGACATCCGGGACGCCGCGACGGTCGAGCAGGTCATCGCGACGCACCGCGTCCAGGACGTCTTCCACCTGGCAGCCCAGCCTCTGGTGCCGCTCAGCGTCGCCGAGCCGGCCGAGACCCTGGACGTAAACGCCAACGGCACCTTCATCCTGCTGGAGGCGGTCCGCCGGGCGGGAACGATCGCCTCGTTCGTCTTCGCGTCCAGCGGCGCCTACTACGGGGAACACCACGACGACCGGGCGCTGCGCGAGGACGACCCGGCCCGGGTGGGTCGGAACCTGTACGGAGCCTCGAAGATCGCAGCGGACATGGCCGTGCAGGCGTACGCCCGCACGTACGGTCTGCCGGCCTCGGTGTGCCGGTTCATGAACACATACGGCCCCGGAGACCAGAACAAGGGGCGGCTCATCCCGCACGCCATCCGTACCCTGGCCGCCGGGAAGCCGTACGAATTCGGCCACCGCGACGACGGCTCCACCCAGCTCGACTTCCTCTACGTCAGTGACATGGTCGAGGGCTATCTCGCCGCCGCCGAACGGCTCGCCATCGCGCCCGGCTCCTGCTACAACTTCGGCACCGGCACGGCGACCGGCATCGCCGACGTCGCCCGGATGGTGAGCGAACGGTACGACGGCGTCCGGCGGGAGCCGACGTTCGGCGGGCCACCCCGAACGCGCTCGCTACGCAAGCGGCTCGACGTCACTCGCGCTGCCACAGAGCTGGGCTGGCAGGCCCGGGTGTCGCTCGCCGAGGGGCTCGACCTGACGCTGAGCCACGCCCGCGGATGGCCACGGTGAGCCATCTGCTCGAGCAGTACCTGAACGACGAGAACCTGCGCCGACGCGACTTCCCGGTTACTCGGGAATGGGCCTTCCTGGCGCACGCCGCAGTCGCGCCGCTGCCCCGGCCGGTCGCCGAGGCGATCACCGGATACCTGACTCGGGCGCAGCATACCGGCCAGTTCGACATGATCTGCGCCGGCCTGGAAGAGAACACCCGACGGTTGGCCGCTAACCTGCTCGGCGTGTCCACCGACGAGATCTGTTTCTCCCCGTCGACCTCAGCATCGCTGAGCCTCGTAGCGGAGTCGTTCGACTGGCATCCCGGCGACCACGTGGTGGTCATGGCCGGCGATTTCCCCAGCAACCTGCTGCCGTGGCGACGACTGAGCGATCGGGGTGTGCGAGTCACCGCGATCCCCTACCGGAACACGCCGATCAGTTGCGACGAAGTGCTCGCCGAGGTGGGACCGGGCACCCGGCTCGTCGCGCTGTCGACCGCGAACTTCGCCACCGGCCGACCGGTGTTCGACCTGCCAACGGTCGCCGCCGAGCTACACCGTCGCGGTGTGCTGGTCGCCGTGGACGCGATCCAGACGCTCGGCGTCACCCCGGTCGACGCGCGCCAGGTCGACTTTCTCGCCGCCGACGGCCACAAGTGGCTGCTCGCCCCCAAGGGCATGGGCATCCTGTACGTCCGCCGCGATCGGCTGGCCGAGATGCGCCCGCCCCTGGTCGGCTGGCACAGCACCTGTGAGCCGAAACGCTACGTCGGCGAGGCCGCCCTGGCCGACAGCGCCCGTCGCTTCGAGCCGGGTTCTCTCAACATGCTCGGCCTGGTCGGGCTGCACGCCGCTCTCAGCCTGCTCGACCGGGTCGGCATCGACGCGGTGAACCAGCGGCTGGACCGCGTACGCCGCGGACTGGTGGAGGGGCTACTGGCTCGGGGATACGACGTTCCTGGCGCGCCTGCCAGGCGGTGGAGTGGAATCACCAGCTTCCGGCGGCCCGGAACGGATACCTCGATGCTGGCCGCGAGCCTGCTGGCCCACCGGGTGGCGGTGTCGGTCCGCGCGGCCCCTGACGGGCACGACCACGTCCGTCTGGCACCGCACTTCTACACAACCGACGCCGACCTGGCCCGACTTTGGGAGGTCCTGTGATGCAGGGACGCCGGACAGAACTGCACTTCCGCCCGGACATACCGGACAACTACTTCCAGGGACGGGCCGACGAGTACGTCGCCTTGGAGGAGGCTCCATGGCAGTTGCTCCGCCACAAGGTCATCGTCGAGAACCTGGACCGCCACCTCGCCCCGCACCACCGCAGCTGGATCGACGTGGGCGCGGGCGACGGCAAACTGGCGGCGTACCTGGCAGCGGGCGGCCGAAACGTCACGCTCGTGGAACCGGCCACCGATCTGCTCGCCTCCGCCGAGCGGCGGCTGACAGAGGCCGGCCTGCTGGACCGCTGCACGCTGGTGTCCGGGACAGTCGATTGGGCTGCTCTCATGGCGCCGGCGGCCGACTTCGCCGGACTCAGCCTGCACAACGTTCTCGAATACACCCCCGACTGGCGGGCGGCGCTGGCCCTCTCCGTCGGTCCGCTGCCCCCCGGTTCGCTGGTCTCGGTGGTCTTCAGCAACATTTACGGCCAGCTCGTCGCGGAGGCGGGACGCGGCACACCGGCACGGGAACTCGCGGCACGACTGCGGTCGCGCTCGCTGGTCGTCGGCCTGGCCGGCAGCCGCTTTCCCCGCCCGGCGCTCTATTCGGAAGAGGTCGAGCAGCAGCTCGCACACAGTGACGTCACGGTCGTCGGCCGCTACGGCGTACGGGTCCTGAGTGACCTGATCGGACAGCCTGAGACCGAGGACGCTCCGCCTACACCGGCGGACCTGCTCGAACTGGAACTGGCCGTCACCGACGACCCCGTGCTGCACCGGGTGGCCCGCCACATCCATCTCGTCGGAGTGAAGGCATGAGGGACGGCGTATCGCCAGCCACCGACCTTTCCGCGATCCACGTGCTGTGGACGGCGCCTGCGACGGCCCGTGGCGGGACGTTCGCGCCGCCGCCGTTCGAGCTGCTGACGCTGGTCCTGTCGGTGCGCTCGTGGCAGGAGTTCCACGGGCCGGTTCGGCTGCACACCGACGACCTCGGCAGCGCCACCCTGGACGCGCTCGGCCTGCTCGACCTCTACGATGAGGTGCGGCCGAGCCTGCAGGCGGTGGATCCGGTCGCCGTCGACCCGGTCATCTACTACACCGGCGGAAAGATCGTGGCGCTGGCCGCCGAGGACGCCCCGGTCGCCATGGTCGACCTCGACCTGTTCCTACGCGAGCCGCTGCCCCTTGGCACGGCGGACTTCCTGTTTGCCCACTGGGAAACGACCGACAGCGACACCTATCCGGCGGCCGACCGGCTTCCCGGTGCGCAGCGATTCATCGACGGAGCGCCGCCACTACCCGAGCGCGCCTGCAACACGGCCGTGGCGGTCTTCGGAGACGAGCGCCACCTCAGGGCCTTCACGGACGCCGCGCTGTCGTTCATGGACGGGAACGCGGATCCGGGCGATCTGCCGCCGGTCGCGCTCCCGGCGTTCTGCGAACAGCGTCTGGTGCTGCGAGAGGCGGCGCGGCTGGGCATCCGGGTCGCCCCTGTCATGCCCGGCATGTGGAACTCCCGAGACAGTGTCTGGATCGGGCCGTCGCCCGAAAAGTACTTCCACCACACCTGGCATCACAAGCGGTCCCTCGCGAACTACCACCGCCATCGAGACGCGTACTGCCTCCGCCTTCTGGTCGAGCTCGCCCTGCGCTACCCCGGAGAAATACCCCGGCTACGGCGGATCCCCTCTCTGGCGCCGTACTTCGCCGCCGCCCGCGTGCTCGCCGAGGTCGACCCCCGATGATCCGACAGATCGAACCGGTGGTCATCGCGGCGGTGTCACCCTGCGTGGACGATGGGCGGTGGAACGCCAAGGCACTGCTGCACAGCCCAGTCGACGTACAGGCAACGATCTTCGCTGATCAGGAGTCCACCGCGATCTCCGCCGCTGTTCATGTCGTCGCGCCCAGCGGACGCCAACTCCTGCGGCCGATGCACCCGGTCGGTGCGGGCATGGACCGTTGGCACGCGGCCTTCGAGCCGGACGAACTCGGTCCCTGGTCCTTCCGGATCGAGGCGTGGATCGACCCGCTGGCCACCTGCCGGAGGTCACTGCTGGGCAAGCAGGCCGCCGGCGGTGACCCCACCACCGAGCTTGACTGGTTGGCCGAGGTGGTGCGGGAAGGGCGCGCGGGGCTGCCGACGGACCAGCTCACCGACCTGCTGGAGCGGGTGAACCGGGCGACGAGCAGGGGTGAACGCGGCGAAACGGCGCTGCTGCTGTGCGATGCGCTGGAGCCGGCTGCGCAGAGCCTGCGTGGTGCGGACGTCCTCAGCCGAAGCCACCCCCTGCTGGTCGAGGCGCCGCTCGCCGGTCACGGGGCTTGGTACACCATGTTTCCCCGATCGGAAGGATCGGACGGCACGGTCAGCGGCACCTTCGCCAGCGCCGCCGATGCGCTGGCCGAAGTGGCGGCGATGGGGTTCGACGTCGTCTACCTCGCGCCGATCCATCCGATCGGCCGGACCAACCGGAAGGGACGCGACAACGCGCCGGTGGCCGCCCCTGGTGATCCCGGCAGTCCATGGGCGATCGGCTCCGCGGAGGGCGGCCATCTCGCAACCCATCCCGACCTGGGTTCCCTGGCCGACTTCGCCGCCTTCGTCGACCGGGCGGGCTCGCTCGGCCTGCGGGTGGCCTTGGACTTCGCCCTCAACTGCTCGCCCGACCATCCCTGGGTCCGCGAGCGGCCCCACTGGTTCCACCAACGGCCGGACGGCTCCCTGCGCTGCGCGGAAAGCGACAGCGGCCTCTACCGGGACATCGTCACCCTTGATGTGACCGGCCCGGCCAGTGAGGAGATCAAGGCAGAAACGGTCAGGATCCTGAATCACTGGATCGGCCTCGGAGCGGCGGCATTCCGGGTGGACATGCCGCACGGTAAGCCACTGCGATTCTGGCAGGACGTCATGGACAAGGTGCGACACGAGCATCCAGCGGTCGTGTTCCTGGCTGAGGCGCTCACTCGCCCGACCGTGCAGGACTGGCTGTCGAAGATCGGGTTCAGCCAGAGTTACACCTACTTCACGTGGCGCACGGACAAGGCGGAGCTCGAGGAGTTTCTGGCCGGGCTGGACGGCGAACGCTCGGCCTTCTTCCGGCCGAACCTCATTGTGAACACCCCTGATTATCTGATGCCCTACCTACGAGACGGCGGCGAGCCCGCGTTCCGGGTGCGGGCGGTGATCGCCAGCATGGCATCACCGAACTGGGGAATGTCCGCGGGGTTCGAGTTCGCCGAGCGCCGAGCACGGGGCCCGCGCCAGGATCGGTACGCCGACTCCGAGAAGTACCAGTACCGGCCCCGCAACCGCCGGACGGCGCCGCTCTCACCACTGCTGACCCGACTCAACGCCATACGCCACGCACACAGCGCACTCGGTCCGCGTGGCCAGCTGCGGCTGCAACGGGCGGACAACGATCAAATCCTTGTCTTCTCCCGGCAGTTCGAGGCGGACATCGTGCTGGTCGTGGTCAACCTTGATCCGGCCAACGCACAACGGGCCACGGTGACCCTCGACCTCGCCGAGCTGGGCCTTGGCGACGGCACACGCCTGCGGGCGCACGACGAACTCACTGGTGAGACGTACGACTGGAGCGGGCGTCAGACTGTGCACCTCGATCCGGCCGTCCGTCCCGCACACGTGCTCACCCTGTACGAGCAGCCGTGACGGCCGCTGCGGGCCAGGCCGCTGATGCGGAGCAGACAGCCGGCCAGCGCCGCCGCTCCCTGGCGTTCGGCCGAGCGTTCTGGGTGTTCTGGACCGGCGCTTTTCTGTCCAACGTGGGTAGTTGGGCGGAGTCGACGGTGACGCCGGCGGTCGTGGTGACGGTCAGCCAGAGCGCCGCCTGGACAACGGCCCTGATCGCCGTGCCCACAATGCTGTCGCTGGTGAGCGCTCCGATCGGGGGGCGACTGGTGGACCGGCACGGCGCCGTGGGGCTGCTCTTCGGTTCGCTCACGGTACTCGCGGTGCTGGGAGCGGCGCGAGCCGGCTACTGGATGTCGGGTGGCCGGGACGTGCTCGTCCTCCTGCTGCTGGCCACAGTGGGCGGTGTCGTGGCTGGGGCTGGCGGACCGGCCTGGAACAAGCTGTTCAACGACCTCGTCTCCGACCAGGTCCGGGAGCAGGCGATGCTGATGGAGTCACTCCAGTTGCGCATCAGCCGGATCGCGGGGCCTGCCGTCGGCGCGGGCCTGCTGCTGGTGGGCGGACCCGCCGCCGTCTTCCTGCTCGACGCGATCAGCTTCCTGCTTGTCATCACGGGATGCGCCGCGGCCATCCGGATCGCCCCCGACCGAGCCCGGCCGACCCGGCGCGCGACCGGACCGACACCCTCGCTACGCGCCCTGGCACAGCGGCTAAGAGTGGAGATCGTGCTGATCGCCGTGGTCGCCGCGTTCGCCACCGCGCCCCTACGCCTGCTGCCTGTCCTCATCAACCTCGACCTCGGGCTGTCGATGAAGACCTACGCGTTGCTGGCGTCCGTGCCCGCGATCGGGTCGGTGCTCGCCGGTCCGATCGGCTTCGTCGTCGTCGATCGGGACCGGCGCTGGATCGTCCGGTCCGTCCTGCTGTTCGGGCTGGCCGCGACGGTGGGTGGGATCGGACTCGCGCAGGCGGTGCCCTGGCTGGTCGTCCTGCTCGTGCTGTACGGCTTCGCGAGTGCGATCGTCTCCGCGGCGTTGACGGCCCGGGTCCAGACCACGTCGCCGGACGCACGAGGGCAGGCTGCCGCGTTGACGTTCATCGCGCAGGGGGTCGGCCTGGCAACCGCTTCACTTGCCTGGGGCGGGCTGGCCGATAGTCTGGGTGCCTCAGCCACGATGACAATCGCTGGTGTCTGCCTGATGGCCGGAGCGGTCTACTTCGTCCTGCACCGGCGCAGACTGGCCCAGCCTTCGGTAGGATCGGCCGGCGTAGACACCTGAAGGCCGCCGTCGAGACGGACATCGGAGGAAGCATGGAACCGAGCGTCAAGATTGTGCTGGACCGGGTCCGGGACGGCGTAGCCGATCTACCGGGGATCGCCGGAATCGCGCTTGGCGGATCCCACGCGCGGGGCACTGCGGACGCCAACTCCGACATCGACGTTGGGCTCTACTACCATCGGAACGAGCGGCCGGACATGCAGCTCCTCCGCGAGGTGTTCACCGCACTGGACGACGCCGGCGCACCAGCAGGCGTCGGCGGGTATGGCGACTGGGGCCCCTGGATCAACGGCGGTGCCTGGCTGCAGGTCGCCGGGCGCAAGACCGACATCCTGCTGCGCGAGCTGGAGCGGGTGGACGACGTGGTCCGCGAGTGCGTCGCAGGGCGGCCGCAGATCTGTTACCAGGTCGGTCACCCGCACGGCTTCTGTACCGTCATCTACGCCGGAGAGGTCTCCTACAACCAGCTGGTACACGATCCGCAGCACCGGCTCGAGGAGCTTCGTGCGCTGACCCGGCCCTACCCGCAACCGCTCCGGCGGGCGATCCTCGACCAGTTCGGCTGGGAGGCGGGCTTCGCGCTCGGCACGGCCACGAGCGCCGCCAAGCGTGGCGACGCGGCCTACGTGATCGGCTGTGTGTTTCGCTCGATTGCCTGCCTGAACCAGGTAGTCTTCGCGCTCAACGGTGAGTACCTGACCAACGAGAAGGGGGCCCTGGCAATCGCTGGCGGGATGCCCCTCGTTCCCACCGACTATGTGGCCCGGGTCAACCAGGCGATCGCCCTGACGTCGGCGGCCCCGGAAGCGTCGATCGGCGCCCTGGATCTGTTGCACGACCTCCATGCCGAGACGATGTCGCTTGGCGGAGGCTCGTGACGCCTTCGTCCGACCTCGTTCCCGGCCCCAGGCCGGCGACCGACATGGCACTGTGGCTCGTCACGGGGATCCCGGGCTCCGGCAAATCCACCACCGCGCGGGCCCTGGCACGAAGCGTCGGGCGGGGGGTGCACATCGAGGGCGATCTCCTGCAACGGATGATCGTCAGTGGTGGTGTACCGCCTCGGCCCGAGGCCGACGCCGAGTCCGAGCGGCAGATCGGCTTGAACATCCGGCATCAGTGCATGCTCGCTCGGTCGTTCCGGGCGGAGTCGTTCGCGGTGGTCATCGACTACGTGGTGGCCAACCGGCGCCGCCTGGATCAGTATCTCGGCCTCCTCGCCCCGGAACAGGTCGCCCTGGTGGTGCTCTGTCCCTCGATGGAGACCGCGGAGGCCCGCGACCTTGCCAGGACGACGAAGAGGGTGTTGCCCGCGTGGCGGCATTTGGCCGACGAGATCCGTGCAGAGTTGTCCGGGACCGGACTCTGGCTCGACAACACCGGGCTGAGCGTCGAGGAGACCGTTCGGCAGATCCACGCCGGGTCGAGGACAGCTCGCATCTCACATCAATCTTCGGCGTGACTCAGGACGACGTCGTCGCGGGCGCGGCACCGGATGGGGCCTCGCCTACTGCGACCGGCGATCGTCTCGCGCGCGTGATCCGGTAATCGCCTTCGGGTTCCCAGACATGCCCGACCAGCGCGGACTCACAATCCGGATGTTCGCACGGGTCCGGTCAAATTCACCGGGCGACCGAGCCGGATCGACCGCTCAACGGCCTCCGCGAGAACAAGCGCTTTCCGGGCCTCGCGGGCCGGGCAGGGATTTTCGCCGTCGCCGGCGACCAACCGCAGAAATGCCATCATCTCTGCGGCGTACGCGGCCGCGAAGCGCTCTCTGAAGTCCTCGTACACCGTCTCCGGACGGCACTCCTCGTCGGTCCGGCGGATCGGGGTTCGACGGTCCAGGCCGACGCTCGCCGTGCCGGCGGTGCCCAGGAATTCGATGCGGTGGTCGTACCCGAGCGGGTTCGTCCGGCTGGCCGTCAACACCGCGTGCGCGCCGCCGTCAAGGGTCAGCACCACGGTCACCATGTCATGGTCGTCATGCTCCGCGTAGGATCCGGCAGTGAGGATTGCCCCCTGCGCGTAGACCGAGCTCACATCGCGCCCCGTCATCCACGGCACCACGTCCAAGTCGTGGATCAGACAGTCACGAACGATTCCACCGGAATGCGCCATGAATTCCGTCGACGGTGGCCACCGGTCGGCGGCGACCGCGCGAATCAGCAACGGGTCGCCGTGGCGGAGACTGCGGACGGCGTTCTTCAAGGCCACGTAATCAGGGTCGCACCGGCGCTGGAATCCGACCTGGACCTGGACGTCGAACCTTTCCGCCAATGTGACGATCTTGTCGGCTTCGGTGAGCCCGATAACCATCGGCTTCTCGCAGAAGACGGTAATGCCGCGGGAGATCGCGGCCCGCGCCACGTCGTAATGACTATCGGAAGGCGTCGCAACAACGGCCCCGTCCACTCCGGTGAGCGCATCGGCCAGCGTATCCGCGACACGACCCGCGACGTGCGCGCACAACGCAGTCGCCGCGTTCCTGGAAACATCAAAAAACACCAGTTCAAGCGTAGGGTCCGCCGCGCGGAGGTTGCGTGCGTGGACGGTACCCATGCGGCCGGTACCCAGCACCGCGATTGCCGTCATTTCTTCTCCGAACGCTCGACGTTTCGAAGCGGGCCAGGCTGATCCCGGGTCCGCGTTCGGTGCGGATGAGCCTACGGAAGCCGTGTGCCATCCCTCGAGGGATGGCAGGTTCATGCCAGGCGAAGGAGCCCGCGCAGAGCCGTTGCAAAGCTGTGGAAGGCTACGACTATTGCGGGAGGACATCGTGGCGGTAGATCGCAGAGTTCGCTGCGGCGATCCGCGGGCCGGACGAGGGCAGGCTGGTCGGCTCCACCTCCACCGGGGGCTGCCTGGTGAAGACCGAGCCGGGGCCGCTTCGCATGATTCCTCGCCAGGCCGGCGGCGCGACCATCAACACGATGGCGCGGGACGATTCGCCTGTCCGCCGGATGGACGCCAATGGCAACCTCGTCGACAGCGCGCCCGGCCGACATCTGACGGCGGTTGCTGCCACACCAAGCCGCTGTGCCGTGACGCGGGCCTCGAGGATGACGACGTCGACGGTCACCGGCACAGCTCCGGCGAGCTCGCCTCCCCGATCGGCGACCGGGTCCATGGCTGAGCGCCGGCCCCAGCCCCTGGTGTTCGACCCCGCGTTGTCCCTCGGCTGGGAAGGCAGCCCGATCGACGGCCTGAGCTGCCTGCTGCGCTGCGTCGAGGCGGTGTTGCGGGCGCGCGGGCTGACCCGACTCGAGGTGGCGCGGGCCTTGGCTCTCCCGGTCGACCTCGCGGGCAGACGACGGCAGCCTGGTCGGTTCCGCAGCGGATGGCTGGCCTGGCGAAACGCCGTGGACGGCCGCACGCACTGGGACGAGTTCCGCCGGTTGGTCAGATCCGGCCAGCCGGTGCTGCTCATGCCGGACCGCTACTACTGGCCGGGCGACGAGTTCGAGGGACGTCGGCACTTCCTGGACCATATGGTGCTGGCGGTCGGTTTGAACGACACCCGCCTGGTCGTGCTCGACACCGACGCGCCGCCCGCTGACGATTACCGCCGACCGCTGGCGGTCACCCCGGAGCTGATGCGCGGTGCTTGTCGATTCGCCACTATCCATTTTGCTTCGCCGCGCGACACCGCCGAGACGCTCCGCGAGACGCTGCTGGCGCCCGGCGCCGACTGGCTTTCAGCCGACATGCCGGCGGTATCCGGCTTCGCTGAATCGTGGAGGAAACAGGGGCTCACCGGTCCGCTCGCCCGGGGGCTGCATGTCGTCGCACTGGGCGAGATCCAGCCCAATCTCTACCTGACCAGCGTGGCCGTGGCCGAGGAGTTTCCAGACGTCACGGCGGCCGCCGGGCGCGCCGCGGCGGGGGCCCGACACCTCGGCAGGCTGCTGCTCGCGGCGCACCGCTATGCGGGCGACCGGCCGGACGATCGGAGCGTCTACGAGCCAGCCATCGATTCCTTCCTCCGTCTGCGGACGGCCCTCGACGAATACACGGACGTGGTGCACCACCGGCTGGGCCGCTACCGGACACAGCGGCCGGGCGATCCGGAGGCGCTGTGGAAGCGAGTGGCGCGCACAAGCCGGTGGTGCTTCGCCGAGGACGTGGCCGCCCCCACTTCCGACACGAACGCAGGAGGGCTCCCCATGATCTCTCTCAGTCCACCACTGGCGCTCACCCGGTCCCAGGAGCTGCTGGCCCGTGCCGCGCGGGTCGACGCGACCATGGCATATTCGGGCTACGTGCTCCCGCGCGATCAGATGGTGCCGGGTGAGTACCCGATGTACGGCGAGCGTGCACAGGGCTCGTACATCTGGGATGTCGACGGCAATCGCTACCTGGACTTGTTCCTGGCCGGCGGAACCATCATCCTCGGTCACGTCGATCCGGTGGTCTCCGAGGCCGTCGTCCGGGAGATCCGTGACGGCTTCGCCATCACCCTGCGTAAGAAAGTCCAGGTAGAGCTGGCGGAGCTTCTGACCGATGTCGTGCCATACGCCGAGCGCGTGTTCCTGCTCAAGAGCGGGTCCGACGCCACCAGCGCGGCGGTGCGCCTCAGCCGGGCCCACACCGGGCGGGAACGCGTCATCCGGTGGGGATACAACGGCTGGCACGACTGGTGCGCCAACCGGCCGAATGGGGTTCCGGAATCGGCTCGCCAGAGTGTGAGCACGTTCGACTTCAATGACCTGGACAGCCTCCGGTTGGAGTTCGATCGCTATCCGGGAGAGGTCGCCTGCCTGCTCATGATGCCTTTTGAGGAGGTGCCTCCGGCTCTGGGCTTTCTCGAGGGCGCTGCCGATCTGGCCCGCGAGAACGGCGCGTTGTTCGTTCTCGACGAGATGCGGTCGGGCTTCCGGGTGGCACTGGGCGGCGCGCAGGAGAGATACGGCGTACGGGCCGACCTCGTCACCTTCAGCAAGGCCATGGCCAACGGATACCCGATCTCCGCGCTAGTGGGGCGCGAAGAGGTCATGCGGACCGTCGTTAACGTCCACATCGGGTCGACATTCCACATCAACGGTGCCGAGATGGCAGCGGCTGTGGCGACCATCGGCCGGCTGAGGGACACATCCGTGTTGAAGGATGTGGAAACGCTCGGCACCATGCTGCAACGCGGGCTCGCGGAGCAGATCGCGGCCGGGGCGGTCGAGGCTCACGTGCTGGGTGTGCCGCAGATGCCGTTCATGCGGTTCCACCACGCGGACGAGCGGCTCCGGCAGCTGGCTCAGGACGCCTTCTACACGGAGACGATCCGTAGAGGCATCCTCCTTCATCCCAACCATCACTGGTACATCAGCGGGACGACGACGGCCGACGACATCGCCGCCCTGCTCGATGCCACGGCGGCCGGGTTCATGGCGGCCGAGGCGGCAGTGAGTCGTGGCTGACCTCGCCGATCTGTGGCAGCTGGTACGCACCGCCGTGAGCCGTCACTCGGCCGCCACCGACAACCCTTCGCGACGACGAGCCGTTGGCCGAGAACGGCCTTGGTTCTGCAACGGCAGTGTCATGGTCGGATCGGGGCTCGTTGCGCCCACCCTGTTGACCATCGCAGGTCTTGGTGCGTGTCCCGGTGCTGCGGCGAGCGCTGCAGCACCGGGACACCCTCGTCACATGCGACAGGTCACTGCACGGTCAGGGCCACCACTTGTCGACCTCAGAGGGCGTCTGATTCACGTCTTTCGTGAGTAATGCACGTTTAAGTGTCTCGCCAGGTTGGGGTGGTTTCGTCGGTGAGGCGTCTGGTGAGGTTGTCGATCATGGCGATGCGGATCATGTTGGCGGAGTTGCCGGGTAGGGCCTCGTAGTCGCGGGCGAGGCGTCGGTGGAGCATGATCCAGCCGAGGGTGCGTTCGACGACCCATCGCCGTTTGACCACGGAGAATCCTCTGACCTGTGGGTCTTTGGTGACGACTTCGACGTCGATGCCGAGGGCGGCGCCGTGTTCGATCACGCGCTTCTTGAAGCCGGCGTCGACCCAGGTCTTGGCCAGGGCCCTGCTTTGACACTCAAGCTCCTGGGATGTCTTTCATGATCTGTAGCCAGGTCGATCGTCCCGGCCCGGGTGTCCCACTCCCGATGCCGGCAGTTGCGGGAGTTGACCCGCTCGTCGCTGCGCTGTCCGTAGCCGGCGCCGCAGATCGCGTCCGCTTCGGCGGACATCAACGCCTGCGCGAAGGTCTTCACCATCGCCTGCAACAGGTCCGGCGACGCGCCCTCGATCTGCTCGCGCAGCAGGTCGGCAGGGTTCGCACTCTCAGCTTGTCGTTTAACCTGCCGGCCCGATGAGCTGCGGGTTTGGCTCCGAGTCAATCCGTGCACTGTGGACAGCAGGCGGCCTTGGCGTGATCATGGATGTTGCTGAGACATCAACGATCGACACCAAGGCCGTGAGGATGAGTGTGCTGGATGACGCCGCCCGCGTCGAGGCTTTAGCGGTGCTGTCCACGTTCCGGACCGAGTTCTACCGCTGTCTGACCGCGCGGGCTGACGCCCTGTTCGAGGTGACTGACGCGCTGCTGTGCACGGACGGGCCGGTCAGGTCGCTGGTCGATCTGGTGCTGGCGCCCGAGCACCGCCGTGGCCACGGCGGCATGTACGACGGGTTGAACTGCGGACGCGTCGACGTCGCTCGGCTGCGGCGCAGCTTGGCGGGCCTGCCGGTGCCGCGGGCCGCCGACGGGCGGATCGTTCTCGCGGTCGACGTCAGCCCGTGGCTGCGCTCCGACGCCCAGACCAGCCCGGACCGACTGTTCTGCCACGTCTACGGCCGTGCAAAGAGTCAGTCGCAGCTGATCCCGGGCTGGCCGTACTCATTCATCGCGGCCCTCGAAGCCGGACGGACCTCGTGGACGGCGATCCTCGACGCGGTGCGACTCGGACCGGCCGACGACGCGGCCGCTGTCACCGCCGACCAGCTACGCGCCGTCGTGCAACGCCTCATCGCGGCCGGCCACCACGCACCGGGCGATCGGCGGATCCTGATCGTGTGCGACGCCGGCTACGACATCCCCCGCCTGGCGTTCCTCCTCGCCGACCTGCCCGTGGACCTGCTCGGACGGCTGCGCTCGGACCGGGTGATGGCACTGCCACCACCCCCACGCCGACCAGGCACGACGGGCCGTCCACCCAAACACGGCCCCGAACTGGCCCTCGCCGACCCCGACACCTGGCCGGCGCCGCAGACCGTCACCACCACGCAGACCGCCCGCTACGGCACCGCCACCGCGACCGCCTGGGACCGGGTCCACCCCCGGCTGACCCGCCGCACCTGCTGGCTCGACCACCAAGGCGACCTGCCGATCATCGAAGGCACCCTGATCCGGCTGCAGGTCGACCACCTGCCCGGCGACCGCCACCCGAAACCAGTCTGGCTGTGGACCTCCATCACCGCGGCCACCGCCGCGGACGTGGACCGCAGCTGGCAGTCCTACCTGCGCAGATTCGACCTCGAACACACCTTCCGGCTCCTCAAACAAACGCTGGGCTGGACCCGACCCAAGATCCGCACACCCGACGCGGCCGACCGGTGGACCTGGCTGGTCATCGCCTGCCACACCCAGCTACGCCTCGCCCGCGGCCTCGCCCAGGACCTCCGCCGACCCTGGGAACGACCCACCGACCCGGACCGGCTCACCCCGGCCCGGGTCCGCCGCGGATTCCGCCACATCCACCCGAAGACCACCCACCCCGCCAGCGCACCAAAACCCAGCAAGGCCGGACCCGGACGCCCCCGAGGATCGAAGAACCGACAGCCCGCACCCAGCTACGACGTCGGGAAGACCGTGAAACGCGCCCTCACCATCGCCGAACGACGAGATCAGAAGGGTTAAACGACAAGCTCAGAGACTGTCGGGTAACCAGTCCGGGGCGTTGCGTTACGGCGAGACACGTCGATGTCAAGTGCTCGACAAATGGATCATCCCCGCCATGATCGCGTTGTGTGCGCAACTGCGACTGTGGCGGGGATGACGCTCGTTCATGCTATCCGTCGAGCTTGACCGATGCGATGTGGGCGGTCCTCGCGCCCTTGATGCCGGTACGCGACCTGCGTAAAGGCGGCCGGCCCCGCAAGTACGGCGATCGGCTGATCCTGGATTCGATCTTCTATGTGCTGCGGTCGGGCTGTCCGTGGCGGATGATGCCTCGCGATCTGGCGCCGCCGGACGCGGCGCATCGCTGGTTCACGACGTGGCGGAAGAACGGGACGTGGGATGCGATCCATGACGAGCTTCGCCGGCGGGTGCGGGTGGCCGCTGGTCGTGAGCCAGAGCCGTCCGCGGCGGTCCTGGACGCACAGTCGATCAAATCCAGTGAGGGTGGCGAATGCCGTGGGTTCGACATGGGGAAGAAGACCACCGGCCGCAAACGGCACCTGGTCGTTGACACGATGGGGCTGATCCTGGTGGTGATGGTCACCTCCGCCTCCGTCAACGACCGTCCCGGTGGCCGGCGGATCCTGGCGCGGCTGGCCGAGGCGTTCACCACCATCGCCCTCGTGTGGGCCGACGGCGGCTACGCCAACAGCATCGACTCCACTCTGCTGACCTGGGCGAAAGAGCAGCTCGGCATCCTGGTGCAGATCGTCAAGCGCAACGACGACGTCAAGGGCTTCAAGGTCCTACCGCGCCGGTGGGTGGTAGAGAGGACGCTGGGTTGGCTGGTCCGTAACCGGCGCCTGGCCCGGGACTACGAACGGCTGACCGTCAACTCAGAGGCCATGATCAAGGTCGCGATGATTCGACTCATGACGATACGCCTGGCCGGACAGACGATCCGGTGGAACAACGCCATCGACCGCGAAGCCGCCCGACGCATCAACGCTGAACGACTTCTCGCCGTGTAGCTGTCTGGTTACCCGACAGTCTCTCAGATGCGGCCATCGCGTTCTCTCTCCTTCTCTGACTTGGTCGTCTTGAAGGATCAACGCGGTGGCCGTCTCCTATCTACGCAACACGCCCATCACGGGCAAGTCGTACACCACTCCCGTGGACGCAACCGTTTGCAAGCACTCCGTCCACGCGGAGATCTTTTCGTTTCGGCTGGTCCGCGCGCTCCAGCCAACGGGTCCGGGAAGGCGGCTGGTGGTGGCGATGCCGCAATGCTGAACTAGCCGCGATCGTGCTCGTAGGGTGCCGAACATCCGAGCACCAACCGATCCCGCATGGCGTCGCACCATCTCAGCCTTTGCCGGTCAGCTCTCTCAGATGGGTCAGCAATTCGGCAAGAGGCGCCCCGTGAACGTCTTCAGGATCACTGTCCACCAAGGGCATGAGACCACAGGACCGGAAGAAGGCCACTCGCTTGAAAACGTCGCCATCGCTCTGGTCAGGCGACATGGCGACGAAGGAGCATCCTGCCATGGCTGCCTGCTCGGCAAAGCAGCGTAGCAGGGCTGTGCCGACGCCTTTCCGCTGCGCGTCGGGGCGGACACCAATCAGGTAGATCCACGCGTGCGGCAAGGGATGGCCGGGCTGCTCGATGCGCTCGTCATAAGTTGAGTCGAAGCGGCCCTCGACCAGGCCAAGAACCTCGTCCCCGTCGACGGCCACCCAGCTCGGCAGGGACGGTTCAGGGCCTCCCTCGGCGGCATACTGGTAGTCCCAGCCTTCCTGATCGTGGCCCATGCCGTAGAGGATGTCCGCCATCTGTCGGTAGTCGCCGGGCTTGGACCTGCGTAGCAGCATCAGACCAGGGTAGGTGCGGCGCGCCACCCCTCATCAGCGACGTCGCCGTGTGGGTCTGCTCGACCGCGTCACCATCCGACCGATCAGCGACTGCGAGGAAGGCAAGCCATCCGGCGGATGATCATCTGCGGTCCCGTCCTGCCCGTTACCCCTACCTCGGAAAGCTCTTGATCGCGACCCAGAAGCTTCCCGTTCCCGGCGCAGCGACGACTACGGCTATCGTACGACGGGTGTTCGGGCAGACCGGTGCCGCCATGCTGCTGCCCTGGCTGCTCGCCTGCCGTGCCCATGGACCGGTGATCCTCGCCGGCCGCAAGTCGACCCGGGGCCGTGGCCACCGTCGACCTGTGCCCCGTCACCGGCTGGGCACGGCTGTCCTACCGGCGCGCCGCCGAGATCTTCGAGCACGCCACCCGACCCCTCGCCGGCCCGGTCGATCGGACGCAGGGCTGCACGCTGCACCAGCTGCGCCACGCGATGCTCACCCATGAAGCCGAGAACGGAACCCACACCGTCATCCAGCTCGCCCGTTCCCGACACGCCTCCGTCCGCTCTCTTGAGCGCTACGCCCGGCCTGGCCCGGAAGCCGTCGCCGCGCACTTCGCCGCGACCGACCCGGCCGCCCGCCGCCGGACGTGGCAGGGCCGGTGACATGGCGTTCGCGGCGATCCACCCTGAGGCCGGCCGCATTGACGCCACCCTGCCCGACCTCGGTCGCGGGCTGACTTGGGACCAGGTGCACAAGACCCGGCCCCGGGTCGCGCTGCGCTGCGCTGAGTGCGGCCACGGAGTGCACGCCAAGGTGTCCGCCCGCAAGCTGCGGTACTTCGCCCACGACCCCGGTCGGCCCGCCGACTGCGCCTGGCTGAACGAGTCCCTGGAGCATCACCTGCTCAAGTTGGAACTCGCGACCGCGATCCGCGCCGCCGTCTGGCACGCCGAACTGGAGGTCCGTGCCCCCGACGGCACCTGGCGCGCCGACGTGCTCGCCTCATCCCACGACGGCACCCAGCGTGTCGTTTGGGAGGCCCAGCTGTCACCCATTACCGCCGAGGACGTCCAGGAGCGCACCGAGCGGTACTGGGCCGAAGGCATCGACGTGTGCTGGGTCAGCCCCGGCGGGAAAGCGCCCTGGATCGGCGACGTGCCGTCGATCCGGGTCCAAGAGCCGCGCGATCACCGGCCCGTGGACCGTCGCCGACGGGCCCGCCGCCTTCTACTTCAAGCACAACACCTGGGTCGCCGTCGAAGACGTGCAACTGACCGCCTTCATCCGTTGGGTCCTGCACGGGCAGACGATTCCCCACTGGGTCCGCCCCCGGTACCGGCGGATCTGGTACCCCACCAGCGAGAGTCACCGCCGCCGGAACCTGATCTGGACCACCAGCCGACACGTCGACACCGAGACCCGGCACGAGGCGATGCGGCAACGGCAGGACGAGCGCAAACGCCAACGGGAAGAGCAAGAACGCCGAGCCGAGCAACAACGCCAGGCCGAAGCAGAGGCCCGCCGGCAGGAAGAAGAACGCCAACGCGAGGCCCAACGGCAAGAACAGGAACGGCAGCGCCAGATCCGAGCAGCAGGAGAGGCCGCCCGCTGGGCAGAACAGCGGCGGCAGTGGGAGATCGAAGCCGAGCAGGCCCGGCAGCGGCGTGAAGCCGAGGAACGACGGCGCCAGGAGCAGGCCCGCGCCGCCGAGGAACAACGGCTGCGGCAGGAGCGTGAGGAAGAGTTAGCCGCAGGCCGGTGGTGGACGGGGCTGTCGTCTGTGCAGATTGGCCAGCTGCGTGACGCCGTGGCCGAGCCGCTATGGGGGAGAGAGGCAACTGGCGTCGAGTTCGACCCCTTGGGCGTCACCGTCGACAGCGCCTACGGCATCGCCATCTACGTCCGCCGCCGGCTACACGGCGTCCTCCGTCCCAGCCCCGCCTCGCTGGGGAGGCTCCCGCCCGTGGTGCCTGTCTACGTCCGCAACGCCCGCGAAGCCCACGAACTCGTCAGCACTGGCAACATCGATCCCGCCCGCGTCGTGCACTTCGACCTCCCCGACCACGAACAGATGTCGCTCATGTGACCCGTCACCAGCGGCTGCCGCGAGAAGGGACAACCAACGAGTGCGGCCGGTGTGCCCCGGCCATCGGAGGCGCCCGCAAGAAGGGTGTTTGTGGCCTTCGCCGTGATCGCGATGGTATTGGTCTTCGGCCTGCGCTGGTCGGTCCTGCGGTTGCTCGGGGTCGGGTGCTGACCGAGGGCGGGATCGGAGATCCTGGTGTACGTGTCGACATCTTCTGCGGACCAGCCCGTGCCGGGTGGGTCTGATCCGGCGCCGCGGCCGTCGCGGCGGGCGTTCAGTCCGGAGTTCAAGCTGCGGATCCTCGCCGAGTATGAGAATGCCCCGCATGGGGAGAAAGCGGCTGTGTTGCGGCGGGAAGGGTTGTATTCGTCGCATCTGATCGAGTGGGCGAGAGCCCGCGACGCCGGGGCTCTGACCGGCAGCGGTAGCGACGGGGATTCATCCGCGGGATCGCGGCGGCCGGCTCGGAAGACGGCTGAGCAGATCGAGGTGGAGAAGCTGCGCCGGCAGAACGAGAAACTGCAGGCTGATCTGAAGAAGACCCGGATGGCGTTGGACATCATGGGAAAAGCACACGCGCTCTTGGAAGAACTCTCCGAGAGCGCGGACAACGATCCGCCGCCGAGCAGGTCCTGACCACGGCGTTCACCGACCTGCGATCGGCGGGGATAGCGGTGCAACGCGGCTGCGAGCTGACTGGGACCTCACGCGCGACCCACTACCGCCGCCGCAGCGGGCTGGGGCCGGTGCACGGGCCGTGGCTGCCGCGGACCCCGCCGCCGTCGGCGCTGTCGGACACCGAGCGGGCCCGCATCCTCGACGTGTTGAACAGTGCGGTGTATGCCGATTTGGCGATTCCGCAGGTCTGGGCTCGGGAACTCGACGAGGGCCGGTACTGGTGCTCCCTGTCGACGATGTATCGCATCGCCCGCACCGCCGGGCAGGTCCGCGAACGACGCCGGCAGGTCACCCACCCGCCACGGGTGCGTCCCAGGGGCTCGTCGCCGGTGTCGATCCGGCGCAGCGTGTGGGGCAGGGTGCGGGCGGCATCGGCGATGACGTAGGCGTCCCGGGCGTCGGTCTTCGCGCTGCCGGGGTGCAGGTCAGAGATGCGGCGCATCGCCAGCCCGGGCAGGTAGGCCACCTGGTGCCCGCAGGCACGCGCGAGCGCGACGGGCAGGGCGCCGATCGAGGCGGGTTGGTCGACTACGACCAGAACCGTCCCGTGGCGGGCGAGTTTGTCGAACAGCTGCCGCAGCCGGGCCTCCGTGTTCGGCAACGGCGCATCGTGTAGCCGCTTGCCGTCCGGAGCCAACCCGACCGCATGGTGATCACCCTTGCAGACGTCCAAGCCCAGGAAGACGCCGTATCCGCCGTACACCAGCCCGCCTCCACACCTCGCCACCGCCTCGGCCACAGTCAACGGCGTCGGACTGCCGGCAGCCACGTTACGAAGAGACCAACCCCAGACGGGGCGGCCGGGTCCCTATGAGCGGTCCGCCGACGCCACCCGACCCGGCGACAACACCCCCTGGATCATTCGTACGACAGGGGCAGGAAGTCATACCGGGCCGGGCGACCGAGGAGTCCCCGGCTGGGGACGATCAAAAAGGTAAGGGGCGGGCGACACCCATGATCTTGGATGATGTGCGCGGTGTGTGCTCTCCAGCGGATGCCAACCCGGGTCAACCGGTGCCAACGCGGGTCACCGCAGCCGACTGCCGGTCGCAAACCGGGGTTCGTGTGCTCCGGGTGTGGTCCTGGGCTGGGAGAACAGGGGTGCGGGTGACGTGGGTGAACGTGGGCCACTCCCTGCCACCCCAGGTGAACCGCCAGGTCGCTAGACTGGGCACTCGCGCCCTCGTAGCTCAGGGGATAGAGCATCGGTTTCCTAAACCGTGTGTCGCAGGTTCGAATCCTGCCGGGGGCACCAGCGTAAGGCCTTGACCAGCAGGAAGCCGGTCAGGGCCTAGATGCTTATCTATGCGATTTTGAATCGTCCCCCGAAAAACCCGGTAACCCGGTGGGTGTCAAGCCCCGGGTTTGATGGAGATCACACCGCGTGGTGTTCGCCCTTGCCGACATCCAGGACCAGGAACACCGCGTAGCCTCACCGTGGCACGTCCTGTCTCGTCACAGGCGCCAAGAGGGGGTGGACATGGACCCGGTCACCGGTATGGTGCCGACCGCCGGCACCCAAGTTACGAGGAGATCTACCGGAAGGCGACCCGGTCCCTATCAGCGGTCGGACGGCGCCACCAGGCCCGGCGACAACCCCCGGATCATGCGAACGACAGGGGCAACCGGTCATACCGGGCCAGGTGACCAGGCAGTCGCTGACGGGGAGCACGAAAAAGGTAGCGAGGGCGAGGGGCACTGCGTCTACCCGGACAGGCTAACCGGCCCGTCGGCGAGAGCGGCGTTGCCGGCCGGTCGCCCGGTCGGCAGGACCTCAGGTGCCCCCGATCGGCACCGCCTCCGGCGTCCCGGTCGCATCCGCCTGGGGCACCGCGGCGCGTCGGGGGGCCGCGAGCCAGATGATGACGATCCAGAGCAGCGCACACCCGCCGGCGACCACAAAGCTCAGCCCGTAGCTGCCGGTCGCGGAGTAACTGAAGCCACCAAACCAGGTCGCGAAGGCTGAGCCGATGGCGCTGGCAACCTGGAAGAAGCCGATTGCCCGAGCGAGGCGGGAACCGGTGAAGAGGTCGCCGACGGCGGCGATCCGGGCTCCAATGATCATGCCAACCCCGGAGCCGAGCAGAAGAATCGCCAGGACCAGCAACGGTGTCGGCGGTAGGATCCAGAGTAGGCCGAGACCCGCGAGGAAGGCGATCGCGCCGACAGTGGCGGTCAACTCCCGGTTTGTGCGGTCGGAGAGCACGCCGCCGAGCAGTTGACCGCCAGCGTAACTCAGGCCGGTCATGCCTAGCAGGAGCCCGGAGATCGCGACACCGTGCCCCTCGGTGGTCAGAAATGGCACGATGGTCTGGAAGGTGAAGAAGTCGGTGACGCTAGCGGTCAGGGCGGCGAGGCAGACTAACCAGAACACCGGACTACGGAACAGGTTCGTCGCGCGTTCCATCGGCGTCGGCGTCTCCTCGATCACCGCGCCGGCGGCCCCGGGCTGGTCCATGAAGAGAAAGCCGACCGTGCCCAGCGCGGCGAGGCAGCCGGCCACCAGATAGCCGGCGCGCCAGCCGTACTCCTGAACAACGAGGGCGAGCAGCGAGAAGAGCAGGAAGTTGCCGACCCCGAGGCAGGCGTACGCGATTCCGGTCGCTCGGCCCCGGTCCTCGGCGTAGCCGCTGGTGATGATCACCTGGCTGGCCACGACGAGCATCGTAGTCGCTGGCGCCAACACCACCATGTAGAGAAGGTAGAACTGCCACAGCTCGGTCGGCAGCGACGCCGCCGCGACGGCCGCCGCGAAGAGCGGCAGGAAGATCAAGATGATCCGGCGTGCGCCGTAGTGGCCGACGACACGTCCCGCGAACGGGCCGGCGACCATGCTGGCGAGCAGGTACCCCGCGAACATCCCGGACGCCTGCGCGCGGTCCAACCCGAGATCGACCACGAACGACGAGTAGAAAATGGAAAAGCCTTCCACCACTCCGAACACGGCGGCGAGCACGATCCCGCTGGCGAACGCGACCCGCCAGCGGCTTAGGAATCCTTGGCGCCTCCGGCGCGTCTCGTCAGCGGCGGTCACTGGTGGATGGCCGGAGCTAGTGAACGGGGAAACCGGGGCGGGCCGAGCAGGGGCGCCGGGGGGATAAGGTCGACCGCCTCGTACGCCTCCGCGATCCGCTGCCGGGTGCGGCAGTTCGATTCGAGCGCCTCGGCCCCGCCGGTAAGCATCTCCCGGCTGGCGTCGTCGGTCGCGTCGAACCATGAGACCAGGAGCTGAGGGTGGAATCCCACCCGGACCTTGAAGCCGTACATGCTGCGGCCCATCTCGATGCGCCGGACACTGAGCCGCTCCGCGAGATCCAACGTGTTGGCGTAGAGCGCGTAGTAGGTGGCGTACGCCTTGTGGAAGTCGTAGTTCAGGCCGGCGATCCACGCGTACAGGGTGTCAGCGCGGTGCAGCAGGATGAACCCACCCAGCAGCACGTCGTCCTTCCAGATGGTCAGGAAGTGCAACTGCTCACGAAGGTGCCGGAAGATGCTGCGGATGTTGTCGGGCGGATTGATCGTAGGGATGCCGTGGCGGGCGCAGACATCCTCCACGAGCCCTGCGAACGCATCGACGTATCCGGGGTCCACATCCGTGCGTACCGTGACGCCCAGGCGCTCCGAACGACGACGCAGCCGGCCGAACTCCCGGCGGACCTTGTTCTTGAGACCGGCTAGATGCGCCTCGGCGGTGCCCACGAAGTTCACCCCGCTGGTCGCCTCGGTGTAGATGCTCACGAAGCCGAGGCGGTCGAGTTCGTCGCAGAGCGGATCTGTCTCCGGCACGCCGGGAAAGCCGTAAAGCGGGCTGCCGAGGTCGGTGGCGACCTCGCGCATCGTCGCGACCAGTCCGGGCGCGACCTCGGCGGCCGGCAGCGTGGAACAGATCCCGTTGAAGTATGAGTAGAACGAGTGCCCGACGAGCATCCGGGCCCGCAGGATCGGGTGATCGAATCCGTAGTCCGGCCCGTAGCCGGTGTAGTGCGGGTCCTCCGACGCGTAGTACATCGGAGCGACGGCCCGCAGCTTGCCATTCTCGCGCCACACCAGGTGGCGGACGGCGTGCAGCGGCGCGGGCGGCTCCTTCTCATAGGCACTGAGCCACTCGACCGTGGAGAAGACGGAACCCCCTGCTGCGTCGACCACCTCGTTCCATTCCGTTGGATCGACGTGATCGATGGAGTCAATGACCTGCCAGCCGTCGCTCATGCACTCCTCATTCCACTACGCCCTTCGGCTGCGGGTGCGTTCACGCCGACGACTGGAATCAGCAGGGACATCCGGACCATGACCCGGGTGATTGCCGAGACCGCCAACACCGCCGCCGCCTGATCGAGCGGCTTGCCGGCGTCAGAGAGCGACGATGCGATTTGACGCTCGGTAGCCCCCTGACCGAGGTCAGTATATATGCGCTCCAGATGAGCCGAAGCATCCTGGATGGCGCTGAGGCCCGCCACCGACCAGAACTCGTCGGGCATCCGCCGCAGTTCGGCACCGACCTTCAGCGCCAACTCCTCGACGGGCAGGCTCCGGCCGGTGCCCCGGTACGACTGCCGCGTATCGATCAGGTCCGGAGCGGGCACGTGGGCGCGTATGCCGCTGCCGTTTCGTCGGATCCGCAGCGTCGAACAGTGGTAGTGGGTCCAGCCCCGCTCCGCGCAGCGCCGCTGCAACTCCTCGGTGATCTCCTCGGCGTCGCGCTGACCGTCCAGCGTGGAGGCACGTGCCGCGGTGATGGCATTGCGCACCAGCATCGGCACGGCACTGTCGGTAACGACGAGGATGTCACAGCCCGGTGGCATGAGGCCGGCGAGCTCGGTCACGGCGATCGGCGTCCGCGGGCCACCCGGGCATTGAAAGCGCATGACCAGGCTGTCGGCGGTGCTCATGGTGGCGTACCACCGCCAGAGCGCCCGAATCAGCCGCAGCCCGTCCGGACCGCCGTCTCCTGCCGTCGGGTACGGCACCCCGTCCGGTACTGGCACTCCGGGCAGGTTGGCCACCACGGCGTCGTACCCGTCGCCGCGGTCCAGGTCGAGAAAGTCGCCCACCTCGGCTCGGCAGTCGGCCACGGCGGAATTGAGAGCCGCCGATATTCTGAACGCCTCGACCGCCGCTGGCAGCACGTCGAGCCCGTGTACCTGGTGGGCGGTGCGGGCGGCGGCCATGCTCGCGAGGCCCGATCCGCAGCCGATGTCCAGCACTCGCCCGCGCGGCGCCGCGGCGAGCACTGCGGAGGCGAAGCGCAGCGAATCCTCGCCGATGTGGATGTCGCCGGTGCCGGAACCGTACTCCCGGTGGCCGGCGGCGAGGACGCCACGGAACGCCGTTACCGCCCACGACGCGGCCACCAGTCGGTCGGATTCCCGCCGGCCCAGGCCGAGCTGAACGATCAGCTCGGCCTGGGCCGGGTCGACCGCGCTGGCGGGCACCTCGACGCCGAGGTGCAACAGCCGCAGAAGGCTTGCCCCCGGCGGCACTACCTCGGCTGGAAGCCATGGCTCCCAGACGTTTAGGTGCCGGGAGCGGGCTAGCTCGATCGTGGCGGCGAAGGCCGCGCTGGCGAGGCCGGTTCCGGTCATGGGGACCCGCTCAGTCTTCGTGCCTGGCGTGCGACTCTGGATAGAGCGCCGCCATCGACGAGTGGTCGACCGGGCGCTGCAGGTCCGCCTCGGTGGCGAACGAGTAGCAGACGATCATTCGCTCGTCCGCCACCGACAGTGGCTTGACCCGGTGCAGCGCGGTGTCCGCCTTCAGCAGGTACGCTGCGCCGACGCCCGGGTGCCGGGTCCAGACCGGGCCCTGCGCAACGAGCTTCTCCGGCTGCGGGTTCTCCCGGTCCCAGGGGGCGTCCTTGATGTATTCGAGGCTGCCGCCGTGCTCGGCCGGGGGCATCTTGAACACCCAGACGATCGCCCATGTGTAGTCGTCCCAGTGCCAGCCGTGCACGTCGTTCGGCTCGTGCAGCCGCGACGCGATGTACTCCTCCGGGGTGTAGGGCACCGGCAGTACCCGCTCGCCGACGATGCTCTCCAGCAGCTCGTACAGCGCCGGCGCGCGATAGATCGCCGGAATGATACCGCCGTCCTGGTGGATCGCGTCTCGGTCGATGTTGCTGTAGCGCCGCGGGGTGTTGCCGGACTGGGCGACGATGAGGTCGCGGCGGCGGGCGTTCGCCGCGAAGAGAGCCTCGAGCTCGGTGTGGGCGGCGGCCTGCAGATCTTCCGGTACGAACGGGTCGATTTCGATGTAGTGCTCGGTCTTGTAGCGATCGCGGAGGTCGGACAGCTGCCCGGCGAATCCCGCGAAGTGCTTCTTCAACCGGTCGTTGACGTTGAGTGTCAAGGTCATCGCATTTCCCTCCGCTAAACCATTGCCCCGGGCCGTTTCTGGGCACTAAAAATGCCTTGCGGGCCCGCATCATCGAGAGCCTGCTCGCTCGGAATTCGGAACCGAGGTTGAATTCAGCCGACGAACGGATCGGCTGAGATGTGCAGGGAGAGTTCCAGCTCGTCCAGTCGTTGTTCGCACTCTGCCTCGTTCGCGCCGGTCACTATCGCGTATCCGACACGATCGAGGAAGCCGTGGGGTGGCAGGCGCAGAACATCGCCGTCCGCCGCCTCGATCACAAACGACACCAGCCATTCCGGTGCCGCCGCGGCGACCTCGCTGGACGCCGACCGGAAAACCATGTCCTTACCAGGGGAGAAAAACCGGACCGCGGCCGCCGGTGCCACCGGCTCCCGGGCCGCCGGCGCCGGCCGGCCCATCGCGGCGGCCGCCGAAGCGACAGTCAGATCGACGCCGGTAGCGAGGAGCACCAGCAGCGGGATGACGTCGCCGGCCGGCCGCGCGGCTACTTCGATCACCCGGGGGCCGACCGCGCCCAGCCGGATCTCGGTGTGCGTCGCACCCCACTGGATGCCGAGCGCCCGCTGTGCCCGCTCGGCCAGCCGCGCGATCTCCTCCGGCACCGGACCGCCGACCACCACGTGACCGGACTCCTCGAACCACGGCGGTGGCACCAGCCTCTTGCGAGTCATCGCCACGGTCTGCACCTCACCGGCCCTGACCAGTGACTCCACGCTGACCTCTGGACCTTCGACGTACTCCTCGACCAAGATCGCGTTGGAAACGGCGCCATACTCAGCCCGCCCCGAGGCCCGGCACCTGCGGTACGCCTCACGCAGCTCGTTCGGCTGCCGCACCAGCACCACGCCGATGCTGCCCGCCAGATCGACTGGCTTGAGGACCAGCGGAAAACCGGTTCTCTGCGCCGCGGCCGTCACCTCGGCTAGTGTGGTGGCCGCGACGCTGACTGGAGAGGCGACCCCGGCCGCCTCGAAGGCCGCCCGCATCTGCCGCTTGTCCCGGCACCGGGCGGCGGCCGCTGGCGAGGAACCCCGCAGTCCCAACTCTACGGCGATCCGGGCGGCCGACTCCACGCTGAACTCGTCGTAGGTCACCACACCGGCCAGGCCCATCGGCCCGCTGTCTCGTAATGCCGCCAAAGTCGCCAATGGATCACGCGGGTCGGCGAGCACCAATGAGTGAATGTGTGGCGTCGCCCACTCTGGCTCTTGCGGGGCCACCAGTACGAGATCGCAGAATTCTCCGAGTGCCGTTAATGCGTACTCGCGATAATAGGGATCTCCGGCACCCAGTAGCACACAAAGGCCCCTGGTGTCCATGATGTCCCCCCCCCGTTTGACGCGGTGCTCTTGCCTCATAGATCAGGTTGTCTAGAGGCGATGGGTACGCTAGCAGGAAGGAGCTGCGGAAAGTGTGCCCCATTTGACAGCGCGGCTACTCAGAACGGGGATCGGTCACTTTTGGTGATGGTTCGTTGTGGGGGTTGTCGGTGGCGGCCCCGCGAGGTGACGGACCATCGCCAGTGCTGTCACCCGGAGTAGGTGATCGATCCGGCATTCGAGGTGATGGCTTTCGATGCGCACTCTCGGTGACGGGCGCCGATATGAGGGTGTTGACTGCATCACTCACTGTGTCTTGTATCGTGAGAAGAAGGGTCTCCGGTACCGGCCCCCGAACTCCCGCAGCGGACGTCGTGGAGGACGGCGCACGCCTCGATCTCCACTAGACGAGTAGTTCCGATGTCGGAGGTCGATGTCTGGGCATGAAGAGAGGGCGTCCAAGATCGTGTTGTGACGCAAGATTCGGACACCCTCTTGACCGCACTCTACGTGAAGATCGACGACACCATCCGGACGCCCCGGTGGCGAGGCCGGCCACCGCTGCTCACCGACTCCGAGCTGGTCTGCCTGGCCATGGCGCAGGTCCTGCTCGGTGCCCGTTCGGAGGCCCACTGGATCCGCTACGCCCGTATCCACCTGGCCGGTATGTTCCCCTACCTGCCGCAGCGATCGGGCTACAACAAACGGCTCCGCGCCGCCCTCCCACTGATCAAGAAGGCGATCCGGGACCTGGCCCGCGACAGTGACTTCTGGTTCGACAACCACTGGATCGTCGACTCCACGCCGATACCCTGCGGTTTGTCCCGCCCCACCGTGCAACGCTCCGACCTGGCCGGCTGGGCCGGATACGGCTACTGCGCCTCACACTCCCGCTTCTTCTGGGGCCTGCGGCTCTACCTGGTGTGCACCCCGACCGGCATGCCGATCCTGTGGGCCCTGGCCAACCCGAAGATCGGCGAACGCGAGGTCCTCGCCGCGATGCTGGACGTCGAGGCCGGCGTGGTCGCCGAGCACGACGGGATCCTGCTGATCAGCGACAAGGGCTTCGCCTCCAAGCCGTTCGAGCGGCAGTTGGCCGAGCAGGGCATCGAACTGCTGCGCCCGTCGCGCAAGCGGGAGAAGGCCCGCTACGGCGAGCCGATGCTCAAGAAGGTCCGACAACTGATCGAGTCGGTCAACGACACCCTCAAGGGTCAGCTTGACCTGGAACAACACGGCGGACGGACCTTCGCCGGTGTTGCTGTCCGTGTCGCCCAACGCCTGCTCGCCATGGCCGCCGCGATCTGGCACAACAACAAGACCGGCGCCCCCGTCACCCGGTCACTGATCGCTTACGACCACTGACCGGGTTTCGGAACTACTCGTCTAGCACGTCCGGCTCGACGCTGATGCGGGGTGATAGCGGCGGTCCCCGGCACGATCAACCGCAGCCGCGGTCGCCGTGCCGCCCACGACCACGCCGGACCGGTTCGTTGTGCCCTCGGCTGGCGAACTGGGTTCTCTGTTCGCCCCTTTACCGCCAGCGTGCCTGCTGGCGCTGCGCAGGACTGTGACGTGCCCCCGGCAGGCACCAGCTGCGCCATCAGTCTGGTCCGGGACCCGCAAGGGACCGGGATATCGCCCCCGATTACCCCCCGAAAACCCCCGCTGGATGTTGACTACTAACGACAAGCGATGGTCGGTGGTTGACTGCGTTCATGCTGGCCAGCGCTGGTTATTGACAATCAACGGCAAGCTCCTGAGGGCGTTGGTTGACAACCGTGTGTCGCAGGTTCGAATCCTGCCGGGGGCACCTCGAAGATCAGTAAGAATGTCATCTGAGCAGCGCGTTCGTTCCCGCGTCGATCGGTCGATCTGTGCAGTGGTGTGCCGCCCGCAGCCGCTGTTTGTCGCCGTCCACGGACTATTCACGGACTGATCTTGACGGAGTCTTCCCAGGTCAGACCCGCTTCTTCCGCCAAGATTCGGACTGGCCGGGACGCCGCCGAGACTACGCATCCGAGCCTCGCAGCGCAGTCTCGATCCGTTGGTTGACGGTCACCTCCTGGCCGTCGATGCACTTCGCGTACACCTTCAGGGGCACGTCGACGGAGTGCCCGGCGCGGGCCGCGACGTCGGTCGCGGGGACACCGGAGTTCAGCCAGAGCGACACCGCCGCGTGCCGCAGGTCGTACGGCCGACCGGCGAGCGGCGACGCCACCTGAGCCATAGTGAGCGCCAGCTTCCGTGCGGCCTTCCACACCCGCGAGTACGTGGAGGCGGCCACCACGTTGCCCTTCCCGCGCTGCGGAACAGCCGCCCAGCGTCGGCGACGCCGAACCGGTCGACGTGCCGCCGCAGGATGTCCACCAGTTCCGGCGGGCTCGGCACGACTCGCGAGTCTGCCGCCGCCCGGTGCTTCAACCCGCGCCGGTCGTGCACCTCGCCGCTGTCGGTCCACCGCTTGCCCGCCTGGGGCCGGTTGTCGACCAGCACCAGGCGGCCCCAGCCGCTTGCCGGCAGGTGGCAGTCCTGCTCGCGCAGGGCCAGCGCCTCGCTCGGATGCAGCGCGGCGAAGTACAGGCAGCCGAAGAACGCGACCAGGCGCTCACCCCGACCGACCCGGCCCCGCTCACCGGCGTAGGACACGGCGGTCAGCAGCTCCCGCGCCTGGCGACCGTTGACCACCACCCGCCGGTCGATTGATTCGGCGACCGTCGTCCGCTGTGCCCGTACCCGGATTTTGTTGACCGGGTTGAACGCCAGCGCCTCCAGCTCGACGGCGTACTGAAGCACGTTGTAGAAGACCGACCGCTTCCGACGCGCCGTGGTCGTTGTCGCCGGCCGTCCGTCGAGGCGCAGCGCCAAGGGGTCCAGGGCGGCCCGTACGGTCGCCAGCTCACCCACCTCGGTCACCGGAAGCGAAGCCCCCCGCAACCACCGCAACGTCGGACCCAGCTCCGCCGGGACGTCCGCTTCCCCGAGAGCCGGCGGCAGCAGGTGATCCCGCAGCACCCGCCGCAGCTCGTCCGCCGATGATCGCCCCGCCTGGTCGCGTACCAGTACCGGCGTCACCGTGACCAAGGCGTCGACCATGCTTCCCGGGACTTTCGCCGCCGTGCCCCCCGGGCCACTTCATGTCGAGGTACTCCTGGACGAACTCCAGCCACGACGCGGCGGCCTTGCTTTCCACCATCGAGTCGGGCAGGCCGGTGGCGGCGATCAAGGACGCCGCGCGAGCGCGCCGCCGGGCCGACCCGCGCCGGCCTGCTGGCGACCTCCGGCCGGCATCGGCCACGCGGCCCGGCACATTACGGCGCGAGATCAGGGATAGACATCGTGGCGTGGAGGAATCCAGTTCGGCCACCATGGGGGCTCGCCGGCCGGGCACAGGGCGTTCTGTAGCGGCAGACCGGCCAGCACAAAGTACGCCCACGAGACGGCGGCGACCGCACCGAGGCTGAGGAGCACGGCGGATGCGGCGTGCGCCCGGCCTGGTGCGACCCACTTCTTAAGTAGCGAGTGTCCGAGGCTGAGAACCACCGCATGTGTGAGAAGCAGGACGGGCACCACGAGGACTAGCCCGAACATGTTCGCTGTCGCGTTCACTCCGACGTCGCACATGTTGTAGGCCCGCCAGACCACCATGGGGCCGGCGCACGATGCGAGCACAGCCAGGGCCAGCGCGACGGGTGCGATGCGGCGAAGGCTGAGTGGGTTCCGGCGTACCGTCGCCTGCTCCATCGCGTCCCTTCTCCTGGGCGGGCTCGGGGTGTGATCATGGCAGGCTTTCCTCCGAGCTGCCTACCCGTGCCGTACGACGCAACGCCGCGACGATCGTGAGTGTGGCTGCTCGCCGTTGATGTCGGGGCGATCGCTGCCGCGCCGCTTCGCGGCGTGCCATCGGATGCCCCGAGGGTCCCGGCGCACGGAGACACAACAAGCCCCCCGGCCCGAGGCCGGGGGGGTGAGCCGCACACCGCCGGACAGCCGCGCGCCCGCCGTGCCGCCGTGCCAGTAGCCGGTGTCCCGGAGGGTCACCACCGGTCATGATCGGGCAGTACGACCCGGCCCCTGCCCAGGCGTACCGGACAGATCACGACAGCCGAGAACGATCTTCCAAACTGACGTTCCGGCCCAGCTCACGAACGGTCAGTTGAGGGGACGACCGTCGAGCTCGTTGGCACCGACGAACAGGGGCACGTCGACGTTGCCGAGCACCACTGCTCCGGGCCGAAGATCATCACGGTGGGAAACGGGATCGGGACGCGTGGGTCGGCACGGACGTTGACACCGTTCCCAAACTGGGGGAGAGTAGGCGTCAGTGGGAACGTTCCACTTTCTCTTCAGGCCAGACGATCCGACGTACAGAAGGCGATACCGATGAGCGAGCTGATTCCCGTCCCCGACGACTTCGAGGCGTGCGTTCAGCACGCGATCGATCAGGACAACAAGGCTCGCGCACTCGTCGAGCGCGCCGTGGAGCGGGGCGTCGAGCGCGTCTACCTCGTCGGCTGCGGAGGTTCGCACTTCGGCACCTACCCGGCGTTCGACCTCCTCGATCGCTACGCTCCCGGCATCGTGACCCAGCGCATCACCAGCGCGGAGCTCACCTCGCGTAACCCGATCGGCCTCGACGGCAAGGCGCTGGTCGTCGCGGCGTCGCACTCGGGTAACACGCCCGAGACGGTGGCAGCTGCGGAGTTCGCGAAGAGCAAGGGCGCACTTGTCGCCGCCATCTCGCGCCAGGGCGACAACGGACTCTCGCGCCTCGGCGACGTGCATCTCGACTACCCCGACACCATCTCGATCACCGAGCCGAAGCTCGTGCACAACGAGCAGATCGCGGTCGCGCTCCTCGACGCGTACGGCGCTCCGGAGAAGGCTGCCGAACTGCGCGCCGGCATCCCCGCCCTTCCCGGTGCCCTCCGCGCCGTGAAGGACGAAGTCGCCGAGGCTGGTGAGCGCGTGGCCGATCTGCTGTCCCCCACGGACGCGCCTCTCAGCTACGTCGTCGGCGGTGGACCCGCCTACGGCATGGCGAAGATGATGGCATGGTGCTACTTCCAAGAGATGAGCTGGATGAACTCGGCCGCCATCAACGCCGGTGACTTCTTCCACGGGCCGCTGGAGATGGTGCTCGAAGACACCACGGTCGTCACGCTTGTTGCCGAAGACGCGAGTCGCGCTCTCGGCGAGCGGGTCATCCGCTTCGCCGAGAACCAGACCCGAAACTCTGCGGCCGTCGACACAGCCACCCTGTCCCTTCCCGGCATCCCTGCCGCAGCGCGCCCGGACCTGAGCGTGATCGCCCTGATGAGCGCCGAGCGCCGCGTGCTCGACCATGTCGCCGCGCGCCGCGGGCACGACACGTCCCAGCGCCGCTACATGTACAAGATCGTCTACTGAGCGGCGGACAGGAACTTCGGATGAGAGTCCTCGGTGCCGGTGACAACGTCGCCGATCGGTATCTGCATCAGGCAATGCTGTACCCGGGCGGCAACGCGTTGAATGTGGCCGTCTTCGCCGCCCGGCTCGGAGCGCGCACAGGCTATCTGGGCGTCCTCGGCGACGACGCGGCCGGCCGTCACATCCTGCGGGTCCTGCAGGCAGAGCACGTCGACACGTCGCTGACCCGCGTCGTGCACGGTCCCAACGCCACCGCCGACGTCGAGCTGCGCGGCAACGACCGGGTCTTCCTGCGGTCGGATCGTACGACGGCCCTGTTCGAGCTCGACGACGCGCAGCTGGCGGCGATGGCCGACTACGACGTCGTGCATTCCGGGTACGCCGGCTCTCTGCTGCCCCGCGTCCCCGAGATCGCCGAGCGCGCCCGGGTCTCTTTCGACTTCGGCAGCAGGTTCGAACTGGCTGAGGCGGAGCCGTACCTGACGCACCTACACCTCGCGAGCTTCTCGGGCAGCCATCTCGGCGAACCCGAAGCCCGCGCGCTCGTCCGGCGGATCCTCGACGCCGGCGCCGAGTACGCGCTGGTCACCCTCGGCTCGAGGGGTGCGCTGCTCGGCTCGTCGGCGGGCATCCGCTATCAGCAGGCGGACCGGGTCAACGCCCGGGACACCCTCGGCGCCGGCGACGCCTTCATCGCGGGGGTGCTCGTCGGGCTCGGCGCGGGTCGTGACATCCGCTCCACGCTCGTCGCGGCGAGTGCGCAGGCGGCGCAGGTGTGCCAGGTCAACGGCGCATTCGAGCGCGGCATCCCGTTCGACGCGGATGCCGTGCGGGCCGAGCACGCGCCAGACGACAACAGCAAGGACGATCAGAAAGCGGTGAGGGCATGACCTTGCGCATCGGCGTGGACACGGGCGGCACGTTCACGGATGTCTGCGCCTTCGACGAGCAGACGGGGTCCGTGCACGTGCGGAAGGTGTCCAGCACCCCTGACGACCCCGGGCGCGCGATCCTGCAGGGGGTCGTCGAGATCCTCGACCAGATCGGCGGCCGCACGATCGACGAGGTCGGCTATTTCGCGCACGGCACGACTGTCGGGACGAACGCGCTTCTCACCGGCCGAGGCGCGCTGACCGGCCTCATCACCACGCGCGGGTTCCGCGACCTGCTCGAACTCGGGCGCGGCCGCCGCCCCAGCATGTACGACCCGCAGGCCGACAAGCCCACGCCGCAGGTGCCCCGGCACCTGCGCAAGGAGGTCAGCGAACGGGTGCGGCACACCGGTGCCGTGGAGACACCGCTCGACGAGGATGACGTGCGCCGCGCCGTGCGGGAGCTGAAGGAGGAGGGGGTGCAGTCCATCGCCGTCTGCCTCCTCTACAGCTACCTGAACGCCGATCACGAGCAGCGTATCGGCGAGATCATCCGGGAGGAGATGCCGGGCGTCTACGTCTCGCTCTCCAGCGACGTCCTCCCGGAGTTCCGTGAATACGAGCGACTGTCGACGGTCGTGGCGAACTCGTACGTCGGTCCGGTGGTGGCGAACTACCTCGCGCGGCTGCGAGGGGTGCTCGCCGACCGGGGGCTCACCGCCGTGCCGCACGTGACGCAGAGCAACGGCGGAGTGATTCCGTTCTCCACCGCCGAGTCGCTTCCCGTTCGGCTCGTACTCTCCGGTCCCAGCACCGGTGTGGTGGGAGCAGCGCAGATCTGCTCGGCAGCCGGGTTCGACGACATCATCACGTTCGACATGGGCGGAACGTCATCGGACATCTCCCTCGTCCAGAGGGGCAGGCCCAAGGTCACCGCCGGGATGGAACTCGACGGTCGGCCGGTGCGGTCGCCGATGCTCGACATCCACACCGTGGGTGCCGGAGGCGGATCCCTGGCCTGGATCGACAGCGGCGGCCACCTGCGGGTCGGCCCACAGAGCGCCGGAGCCTTCCCCGGGCCCGCCTGCTACGGCAACGGCGACGAAGCCGCGGTCACCGACGCGAACGTCGTGCTGCGGATGCTCAATCCCGAGTATCTGCTCAACGGCCAGATGAAGATCGACCGCGAGGCGTCGATCGCCGCCGTGAAGCGACTGGCGACCCCGCTCGGGCTCAGCGTCGAGGAGACGGCACTCGGCATCCTCCGCGTCGTGACGGCGAACATGGCCCGGGCGATCCGCGTCGTCAGCGTGCAGCGCGGATACGACCCGCGGGAATACGCACTGGTCCCCTTCGGCGGCGCGGGGCCCCTGCATGCGTCGCGTCTGGCGCGTGAACTCGGGATGCGCACGATCGTCGTGCCCGAGGTCCCCGGGGCGCAGTCGGCGCTGGGTCTGCTGATGACGGATGTGAAGACCGACTTCATGCGAACCCAGATCACGTCCGTCGACGCGACGACGCAGGCGGCGCTCGACGAGGTGTTCGACGAGCTCACCGCGCGGGCGGCAGAGTGGTTCGTCGCGGAGGAGGTCGACGAGGCGGGACGCGCGCTGCGCAGCAGTATGGATCTGCGTTACCGCGGGCAGAACTTCGAACTCGCCGTCGACCTGCCCGAAGGGCACCGCTTCGCCGCCGACGGCACCGAAGCGGTCATCGAGCTCTTCCACGAGGCCCACGAGCGTGTCTACGGGTACCGCTCCGAGGACGCCCCGGTCGAGGTCGTCACCTTCCGCCTGGAGGCATCGGGGTCTGCGGCCCACGTCGACGTGCGCCGCGACGACGTCACGGCATCCGATCCGGCGAAGGCGGTGGTCGGAACGCGGAGCACCTGTTTCGATCCCGTCGAGGGCTATGTCGACATCCCCGTCTACGACCGAGTACGCCTCACCCCGGGTGACGTGATCTCCGGCCCCGCGATCGTGGAGCAGATGGACACCACGACCGTGCTGCTTCCGTCCGACGTCTGTCGGGTGGACGCCTACCGCAATCTGATTGTCGAGATCGGAGACCAGGCATGACGGCTGTAGAGCTGGACCCCGTGCTGGTGGAGGTCGTGGGCTCGGCCCTGTCGACCATCGTCGAGGAGATGAGCGAGACGCTGGTGAAGGCGGCGTACTCGCCGAACATCAAGGAGCGCCGCGACTGCACGGCGAGCCTGTTCGATGCCGAGGGTCAGGCCATCGCTCAGGATGAGGGCGGGTCGCCCCTCCACCTGGGCTCGCTGATGGGCATCGTGGCTGCACTGCGCGAGCGGTACGCCTTGGAGCAGATCCGGCCCGGCGACGTGTTCATCGGCAACGACCCCTACACCGGCGGCGGATCCCACCTGCCGGACATCGTGCTGGCCACGCCCATCTTCATCGAGGGTGAGCTGACAGCCTGGGCGGCCACGCTGGCCCACCATGCCGACTTCGGCGATCGCGGACATGCCCACATCTTCCAGGAGGCCATCCGCATCCCGCCCGTTCACCTCGTGCGCGAGGGTGCGCGTCAGGAGGAGCTGCTGCAGCTGATCCTGTTGAACTGCCAGGTCCCGGACGAGCGCATCGCAGACCTGCGCGCGCAGGAGGCAGCGCTGCGGGTGGCGGTGGCACGATACGGCGAGCTGTGCGAACGCCACGGCGCCGACGTCGTACGCGCGATCGGCGCGGAGCTGCTGGACTACACCGAGCGACGTACGCGGGCGGCCATCGCCGAGTTCCCCGACGGGGAGTACCTCTTCGAGGACCGCTTCGACTGCCCGGAGCTGGACGACGAGCTGACCCTCCGGGTGCGCATCGTCGTCCGCGGCGACGAGATGCTCTTCGACTTCGCCGGCAATCCGCCGCAGGTACGCGCCAGCGTGAACGTCGTCTGGACCGGGCTGTATGCGGCGGTGTACTACACGATCAAGACCCTCATCGACCCGGACATCGCCCCGAACGCGGGACTGTACCGGCCAGTGACGATCGAAGCACCGGAAGGCTCGATCATCAACTGTTCGGCGCCCGCGGCGGTCAACGGACGCAGCGAGACCTGCCAGCGCATCGTCGATCTGATCCAGGGGGCGCTCGCGCCCGCCGTTCCCGAGCGCGTCACCGGTGCGTCCAACGGCGCGAACACCGGCGTGCACTTCTCCGGTCACGACCGGGCCCGCGGCCGCGACTTCGTCTACCTCGAGACGATCGGCGGTGGCAGCGGTGCGCGCTACAACAAGGATGGCCTGGACGGTGTGCAGGTGCACATGACGAACACCTCCAATCTGCCCGTGGAGAGCCTGGAGACCGAGTACCCGCTCATGGTCGAGGCCTACGAGTTCATTGAGGACTCGGGTGGTACGGGCGAGTACCGCGGCGGTATGGGCATCCGTCGCCGCATCCGCGTCGAAGCCGAGGACGTGCACTTCTGGCTCGACACCAGCAGGCAGAAGTCGCAGCCGTGGGGAGTGTTCGGCGGTGGCCCCGGTGCATCAGCCCGGTGCCTGCTGAGCGAGGACGCGACGCCGATCGATCACGGTTACACCGTCCTGCAACCGGGGCAGTGGGCCTCGATCGAGACTGCGGGCGCTGGCGGATACGGCGACCCGGCTGCACGGCCGGATGCTGCGATCGAGGCCGACGTCAGAGACGGCCGGATGTCGAAGGAGACGGCGCGGAAACACCGGTCCTGATCGGCTCGCACCTCAAGGTGTGGGACGGGAGGGAGGCGGCGGCGACGGAGCCCCGCACGACCAGCTCGGCCTCGAGCAGCTGCTCGCGCGGTTCCGCCGCCCCACCGCGGATGATGCCGACGAGCGCTGTGGTCGCCGTGGCCCCCAGGCGCTGACGAGGCTGTTCGACGACCGTGACGGCAGGCTGGACCATCGTCGTCCAGTCCTCGTCGTCGAAGCCGATGAACGACAGGTCGTCCGGGATCGAGAAGCCGCAGGCGCGGATGCCGCGGTACGCGCCGGAGCTGAGCACGGCATCGGTGGCATGTAGGGCGGTGGCGCCGGTGTCGCGGTCGAGGAAGGCCTCCACGGCCTGCTGAGCATCGCCGGTCGTGTACCCGGAGCGGATGATGAGCTCGTCGTCGATCTCCAAGCCGGCGCGGTGGAGTGCACGCAGATAGCCGACGAAGCGTTGCGCGGAGGGGCGCAACAGAGACAGGTCGGAACTCTCCGAGGTTCGACTGGTCAGGCTCTCCAGCGTCGAGCGCACCTGAGCCGCCTCGGTGACCAGGGCGATGCGACGGTGGCCGCCCTCGATGAGCGAGCGGATGGCCCGCTCAGTGGCGTCGACGTGATCGAGCGACACCAGTGGCAGATGCTCGAGTCCGGGCATCCGCCTGTCGAGAAGCACGATCGGCATGCCTTCGCGATCGAGGCGGACTATCGCCGCCGGGTTCTCCTGGAACACCGGGGCGATCACGACGCCGTCGACGCGCTGCTCGGCCAGCAGCTCCAGCGAACGCGCCTCGATGTCGGCGTCGTTGTCGGTGTTGCTCACCAGCACCTCGAAGCCGGCCGCCCGCGCTGTGTCCGCCAGGCCGCGCAGCACCGCCGAGAAGAAGGGGAGAGCTACGTCGGGAACGACGATGCCGATCGTGTTGGTCGCGCCCGACTTCATCGCCCGAGCGACGTGGTTCGGCCGGTAGCCCAGTCGTGCCGCGGCCTCGAGGACCTTCATACGGGTCTTGTCGCTGACCGAACCATTCCGCGCCAGCACGCGGGCGGCCGCCGATTTGGACACCCCCGCTGCCTGCGCGACGTCGATGATCGTCACTGCTCCGCGTGCCATGCGTCGCCCCTCTCCATCGACGGCATCGTAGCGGACGCGCTGCCTGCGGCTTCGTGCCATATCACCGTGCGGTAAATCTTCCTCGGCAATCTTGACATCGTTCCCAACATGCGCGAGAGTGTTGGCGACGCCGAGGTGGAACGTTCCCAACCCGGCACTGGACATACAGATTCTTCCCATCCGACGAATACGTCAGTAGGAGGTCCAAGGCAGGACGTGGAACGACACGGCGACGATGCGACCTACGCGCTGTGTCCCTCCCCGTCCCTGCTTTGCAGCATTGTCACTTTCTCTTCTCCGCGCCCTCGGGCCCTAAAGAGACGGACTCTCAATATGATCAATCTCAAGGCTCAAAGCTCGCGTGCGAGCGGTTCCCCACTCCGACGTGGCCCGAGGCTCATCGCACTCGCGGGAGCGGCCACCCTGGCGCTGGCGGTCGGCCTCACCGGCTGCTCCGCAGAAGGCGGGTCGACGGACGGTAGAGGGACCGAGGCCAGCCAGACGCTGAAGATCGGCTTCTCCGCAGAACCGCCTGGGTTCAAGACCGGTGTCGACCAGGGGTCCGCGAACAAGCAGCTGATCACACTCGTTCGCCGCGGACTGCTCTCGTACGGCCCCGACGGCAAAGTGGTACCAGCATTGGCGTCGAAATATGAGGTGTCCGATAACAACCTCACCTACACTTTCACTCTTCGCCCCGATCTGAAGTTCTCCGACGGCGATCCGCTGACCGCCGAAGACGTGAAGAGGACCTTCGAGTACCTCGCGGTTCCCGGTAACGGTGCCGCCGACCAGACCTCGTTCGCGAACATCGCGAGTATCGGCACTCCGGACGAAACGACCGTGGTGCTGACGCTGAAGAAGCCGCAGACCGCCCTGCCTAAGGTGATCGCCAGTCCGCTGTCGGCGATCGTGCCGGAAAATGCCGTCGATGCAAACGGGGCCCCGATCGGGGCGGGGCCGTTCATGGTCTCGGAGTACCGCAAGGGCGTCTCGTACAAGCTCAAGGCCGACCCGAACTACTACGACGCCGGTTCGGTCAAGCTCAAAGAGATCGAGATGACCTTCATGCCGGACGCACAGACGCGAGTGAAGGCGCTCGTGAGCGGCCAGGTTCAGTTCATCGACTACGTCCCGGCGGCGGACTACAAGACTCTCGAGAACGCCAAGGGCGTCAAGCTCGACACCTCCCACGGGCTCTACGGCGCACTCCAGTTCAACCTGACCAAGGGGCCGCTGGCGGTGCCCAAGGTGCGGCAGGCCATTGCCTACGCCCTCGACCTGAAGGCCCAGAACCAGGCCGGAACGCTGGGCTACGGGACGGCGAACGGCGGACTGCCGATCCCCGTGGACAGCGAGTACTACGACGAGAAGCAGGCGAATCACTTCGCGCAGGATGTCGGCAAGGCCAAGAGCCTCCTCGCCGAGGCCGGATATCCGAACGGCGGGTTCAGCCTCAAGCTGCTGACCAACTCGCAGTACTTCGGTTTCACGGAGCGCGCCCAGGTCGTCAAGAGCGACCTCGAGAAGATCGGTATCACCGTCGAACTCGAGACCGGCGACTACGCGAACCAGATCGCCAAGGGCAACAGCGGCTCCTATGACCTGATGATCGGCGGCCCGCCGGCAGCGATCAGCGACCCGTCTGCCCTGACCGGGGCGTTCATCGGGGGACCCACGTTCGTGAGGTCCGCCGGAATCAACCAGGACCTGTACGCCCAGCTCCTCGACAAGGGTGCGCAGACCCCGGACGGGCCGGAGCGCAAGGCGATCTACCAGAAGATCGGTGACATCTATCTCCAGGACGTCCCGTTCGTCACCTTCGGCATGGGAACCGCAGCGTACGCCTACACGGATGCGCTGAAGGGGTTCGAGATGCTCAGCGGTCCGACCGTCTACTCGTCGCTCTACAGCATGGCGACGGTACAGCTCTCGGACTGACCTCCACGGCGGCGCACCCTGACTAGTCGAATGGGTTCACAATGATTCGATACATCCTTGTTCGTCTCGGAATGGGTGTTGTCACCGTCTGGGGTGTGGTGACGGCCGTCTTCCTGGCCCTGCACGCGGTCCCGGGCGGGCCGGCGTCGGTCATCCTCCAGGGCGGTGCCGGTGGCGGGGAAGTCAATCCCGCCGCCGTCGCCGCCCTGGAGAAGGAGCTCGGCCTCGATCGGCCGCTGTTCGTGCAGTACGTGACGTATCTCGGCGACCTGCTCACGGGTGACCTGGGCGACTCGATCAAGTATTCCGCACCGGTGTCCGAGATCATCGCGGCGCCGTTCGGCAATACGGCGATCCTGGTCGTCATCGCGATCGTCATCGGATGCCTGGTCGGCATCTCCTTCGGCGTCCTCTCCGGGAACTGGCCGGGGAGCGTGCTGGACCGGGTGCTGTCCGGGCTGCTCTCCGTAGCCGTCTCGACGCCCGGGTTCGTGATCGCCATCTTTCTCTCGCTGTTCATCGGAATGAGGCTCGGGTGGTTCCCATCGCTGGGATACCAGCCGCCCGAGGACGGGTTCGGGCCCTTCCTCTACCACGCGTTCCTTCCCAGCCTGGCGCTGTCCTTCGGGTTCCTCGCCCTCGTCGGCCGAGTGACGCGGACATCGATCCTGTCGGTGCGGCGCGAGGACTGGGTGCGCACGGCACGGGGCATGGGGCTGTCGCGGAGCAGGGTGTTCCGCCGCCACGTGTTCCGCAATGCGATCAACCCGGTGGTCACCGTCTCAGGACTACAGCTGGGTGGCCTTCTCGGCGCGACCGTCCTCGTGGAGCAGGTGTTCAACTGGCCGGGTGTGGGCAGCACCCTGCTGAACGCGATCAACGGACGTGACTATCCGCTGGTGCAGGGAATCGTCATCGTCTTCGCCGTCGTGTTCATCCTGACGAATCTGCTCGTCGACCTCATGTACCGATTCCTGGACCCCCGGGTGGAGGGTTGATCGCGATGAAAAGCACGGTCCGATCGTTGTGGAGCAGATCGACTCCAGGACTCGCCGTCACCACCTGCGCGATGTTCCTGGTGCTCTGCTTCATCTTCATCTACCCGCTGGTCACGAGCGTCAATCCGCTCACCCAGGACATCGAGAACGCGTTCGCGCCGATCGGAACGCCCGGGCACGTGCTTGGCACCGACAACCTGGGTCGGGACACACTCGCCCGGCTGGTCCTCGGTCTGCGCACCGAGATCCTCGTCTGCGCGGCCGGCACCTTGCTGGCGGCGGTCGTCGGCACCCTCGTGGGCATCCTCGCCGCCTATTTCCGGGGCCTTTCCGATCTCCTGATGATGCGCGCGGTCGACATCGTCCTGGCCTTCCCGAACCTCGTTTTCGCCATGCTCATCGTCGCGCTGTACGGTGCCGGTGATCTGACCGTCGTCGCCGTCTGCGCCATGGCCTTCTTCCCGAACTTCGCCCGGTTGACCTACGGCGAGGTGCTCTCGCTCCGGCGGGCGCTGTACGTGGAGTCGGCGGAGCTGTTCGGCGGAACGCGCTTGCAGGTCATCCGCGGCCCTCTCCTGCGGGGCGTCGGACCGCTGGTGCTGGCGCAGGCGTTCCTGACGCTCGCATTCGCGGTCGGACTCGAATCCGGACTGAGCTTCCTCGGCCTCGGCATCACCCCGCCGTCGCCCTCGCTCGGACTGATGATCGCCACCGGGCAGCAGTACTTCATGCAGAGCCCGTGGCAGCTGCTCATCCCCAGCATCGTGCTCGTGGTGCTGCTGGTCGCGCTCGGATACGTGGCCGACTGGGTGCGGGACCTCCTCGATCCACGCGGCGTCACCCGCGTTCGGCGCGGGGCCCGCACGGGCTTCGCGCAACGCCGCAACGGTATGTCGTTCGGACAGGGGGCCGGCGCATGAACGCACGTGACGACATTCTCCTGACCGTCGAAGACCTCGACATCGAGGTGTCGGGGAAGTCGATCGTCGAAGGGGCATCGTTCTCGGTGGCCAAGGGCGAAGTGGTGGCGATCGTCGGTGAGTCCGGTGCCGGTAAGTCGATGACGGCGATGGCGATCCCGCACCTGTTGCCGCCTGGCGCGACCCGCCGGGGATCCATCCGTTTCGACGGCGACGAGCTTCTCGAGGTGTCGGATGCCGGGATGCGGCGCTACCGCGGGGCGGAGATCGCGTGCGTCTACCAGGAGCCGATGACGGCGCTGAACCCCCTGCACACCGTCGGCGACTTCCTGACGGAGGCGATCCGATCGCATGCGACCGGTGCGCGCGGGGGGCAGCGCCGTCCGCAGGAGCTTCTCGATCTGGTTGGCCTCGGCGGCTACGACGACCTGCTGCGGCGCTATCCGCACCAGCTCTCGGGCGGGCAGCGGCAGCGGATCATGGCGGCAGGGGCGGTCGCGTGGGAGCCCAAGCTTCTGATCGCCGACGAGCCGACGACGGCACTCGACGTGACGACGCAGCGCAACCTGCTCGCGATGTTCCGGGAACTCGTCGAGCGCGAGAAGATGTCGATGATCTTCGTCACCCACGACATGGGCGTGGTGGCGGACATCGCCGATTCCGTGGTCGTCATGCGTAACGGCAAGGTCGTGGAGACCGGGGACGTGTACTCGATCTTCGCTCGGCCCGCGCACGAGTACACGAGGTCTCTGCTCTCGGCTGCCCGGGCGCTGCACACCTCGGAGGCGGATGCCGCTTCTCCGGCTGCTGCGGGGGCTCCCGAGAAGCCCGCCACACCGGCAGGCACCGGTGCCGTGGATCCGCCTGTGCTGGAGGTCCGCGATCTCGTCGTGGAGTACCGACGGACGGGTCTTCGTCGTCGGCGGACGGAGGAGAGTCGCAGAGCCGCTGTTCGTGACGCGAACCTGACCGTGGCCCGCGGCGAGACGCTGGGGATCGTGGGGGAGTCAGGTTCCGGCAAGTCCACGATCGCCCGGTCGATTCTCGGGCTCACCCCGGCGACATCAGGGTCGGTCTCCATCGCCGGAGTCGACATGGTCGGGCTGCGCGGACGTGATCGCCGACGTGCGCTCTCCCGGCTCGGCGTGGTCTTCCAGGACCCGACGTCGTCCCTCGATCCGAGCCTTCCGCTGTGGCGGGTGGTCACCGAGCCGCTCTGGCGCAGCGGGAAGGTACGCGACGCGCGCGAGCTCCGCCGTCGGGCGGAAGAGCTCCTCGTCGACGTGGATCTGGATCCGGCGTGGATCGTTCGGCGAAGGCACGAACTGTCGGGCGGGCAACGGCAGCGGGTGGCGATCGCGCGGGCGATCTCGCACCGGCCCGATGTCCTCATCGCGGACGAGCCGACGTCGGCGCTCGATGTCACCGTCCAGGTCAAGGTTCTGGATCTGCTCGCACGCCTCCAGCGGGAGCACGGCTTCGCCTGCATCTTCATCAGCCACGATCTCTACGTGGTCTCGACCATCTCGGACCGCGTTCTCGTGATGAAGGACGGGCAGGTGGTCGAGACCGGACCCACCGACGAGGTGATCCACAACCCCGAGAACGAGTACACCAGAACGCTGCTCGGTGCCATCCCGGTTCCGGACCCGGTCGTGCAGCGCGGGCGTCGCGAACTCGCTGGGGCGCAGTGAGCGTGCACAGGAAGGGACAGGAGTCTCAATCGTGAAGAGCGAGTACGCGACGCCCGGGCGCTACGGGGTCAAGCAGGTCGCCACCGGAACCCGCGGGATGGTCGTCAGCTCCGAGCCGATCGCGGTCGAGGCGGGGGCGGCGGTGCTGCGCGAGGGCGGAAACGCGCTGGATGCTGCGCTCGCCGTCGCGGCCACACAGCTGGTCACCGAACCGCACATGACCTCCATCACCGGCGGCATCTCGCTGGTGTACCGCGAGGCCGCCACGGGAGAGGCATCCTATCTGTCGGGGAACATCAACGCGCCGTTGGCGGAGCTGGCCGACTTCGTCGGAGCCGATCTCCATCGTGCTCGTGGCGTTCCTGTTCCGGGGTGGTGGCCGGCCTTCCTGGCCGCTCATGAGCGCTTCGGCTCCCTGTCGATCGGCCGCCTCCTGGAGCCCGCGATCGACGTGGCGCGGGAAGGGTTCGCGGTCTCCTCGTACCTGTTCGGGGAGATGTATCACGCGCGGCAGAACCTTGGCCGCAATCCACAGTCCCGGGAGATGTTCTTCCGTGACGGTTCGATCATCGGTCCCGGCCAGCCGTTGGTGCAGGAGCGCGTGGCGCGCACACTCGAACGACTGCGCGACGAGGGGATGAGCTACTACCTCGGGGACTTCGCCCGGGCGTTCTGCGCCGCCAGCGACTCCGACGGCGGGGTCATCACACTGGACGACTTCGAGGCGTATCGCGCCGAATGGGCCGCGCCCGTGCGTGGCAGCTACCGCGGATTCGAGGTCATCGGGTCGGCGCCGCCGGACGACGGCGGACTGCAGTTGGTGGAGGCGTTCAACATCCTGGAGAACCTGGATCTCCCGGCCCTGGGCCCGGCCAGCCAGTCTCCGAAGACCTTGTCCGCGCTCATCGCAGCCCACAACGCGGTGTACTACGCCGCTCCCCGCGAGCGGCGTTTCCGTGACAGCGGGCGCGTGATGGACGTGCTGCTGTCGAAGGAGTACGGGCGTCAGCGCTCCGAACTGCTCGACACGCTCGCGAATCCGGTGGCTGCGGCACCACCCACCCCGGGGACGATCCATCTCTCGGTGGTGGACGCCGATCACAACGTGGCGACCCTGACGCACTCGCACATGGCCTCGCCGTGGGTGAACGGGCTGTACGCCGAGGGGTTCCAGCTCGCGGGCGGTGGTTCGTTCTTCCAGCGGGTGATGCCGCAGCCGGGGGAGCGAGCGACGATCTATCTCGCGCCGAGTATGGTGCTGCGCGACGGCAGGCCCGTGATCGTGTCCGGTTCCCCGTCGGTCTCGCTCGTCGCATGCGTGCTGCAGAATCTCGTAAACCTCATGGACTTCGGGATGACGATCGAGCAGAGTGTCGCCGAGCCGCGGTTCGGTGTCCGTCCGCACGATCCGTCGCGAGGCTGGGTGCCGGGGACGACGATCGAATCGGGCTTCGCCGAGAACGTGCGGCACGAGGTTCGAGGGTGGGCGAGCCGTAATCGTCTGTGGATGCGCGAGATCGGACCGTGGAACTCGATGACCGGCAACTTCGACGGCATCACGATCGATCCCGGATCCGGACTCATGCGCTCCTGTGCCGATCCGCGTCGGATGGGGGCGGCCGTCGCGGCGTGACTGCGGTGATGACCCGCAAACTCCCGCCAAACGACTCGCCCGCGAATCACCCGCCGAGCGCTGGCCGGGGTCCGCACCGTGCCGGCAGGAGGGCGTACAGGTCGGCGAGGAAGTCGTCCAACTCGTCGTCGGACTCGAAGAGATCCGGCCGGGCAAGGTCGTCGACGGAGACGATCGGCCGGACACCCTGCCGCCGGGCCAACTCCTCCGCCGGCACGTGCTCAGCGGTCGGCCACTCGGGCATCTGCTCGGCGTTGCTCGAGGTCACGGCTCACCTCCTCCACCGCACAGCGGCTCCCATTCTCGCACGGACAGGACCGCAAACCTGTCTCCCGGGCACACGGTGAGCCGGCGAAACGGCAAGCCGCCCCCGGCCCGACAGGCCGGGGGCGGTAAGCCGTACGCTGCCGGACAGCCGCGCGCCCACCGCGCCGCCGTGCCAGCCACGTGCCAGTAGCCGGTGTCCCGGACGGTCAGCAGCGGTCATGATCGGGCAGCACGGCCCCACCGCTGACCAGGCGTACCGGACAGATCAGGTCAGACCGCGAGCGGCTCGCGTGTTCTCGGCGGCAGATGAGTGCGGAAAATCATGTGGCTGTCGATGACGGCGAGCTCGGCGGCTTGGCCTTCTGCGGGTGGATCGTCTCGTGACGGGCCAGCATGGCGACGAACTCGCCGATCTTCCGCTCGCGGGTCTGCGCCCGTTTGAGGGCGTTGAGGCGGTGGATGAGCGCGAACCGGTTGGTTTTGGTGAGTACGTCGAACATGGCCTGCGCGGCGGGGTTGGCGGCGATGGCGGCGAGGAGGTCGGCCGGCACCTCGGCTTCGGACGGCGGGGCGTACGCGGCTGCCCACCGTCCGTCCGCCTTGGCGGCTTCTACCGCGGCGCGACCTGCGGGCTGCATTCGCCCCTGGGCTTCCAGCCGGGCCACGTGGGCGACGTTACGTTGTGACCAGGAACTGCGGGGCCTGCGGGGGGTGAACCGGATCCAGGAGGTTTCCTGATCCCGTTTGCGGGCCTGCCCGTCGATCCAGCCGAAGCACAGGGCCTCGTCGACCGCCTGCTGCCAGGTCAGCGTGGTGACGGTGCCGTCCTTCCTGGTCAGGGCGAGCCAGACGCCGGGCGACGTGACGTGGTGGGCCGACAACCACGTGCGCAGCGCGTCGGCGTCCGCGACGATCAATTCGTCAAGTTCGTCACTCGCCATCACGGCAGACTATCGCTGCGCCGTTGCCCGCGGCCGCCTGTGGCCAACCCGACCCGCCGGGCTGCCACCGCACGCCCGCTCCGCGGAAACGCTCCGGACACCGGCCACCGATGATGGCTCGACGGAAGAACGATGATGCGGTGCGTGAGGCACAGGTCGACAATCGGGTCGTGCCGTACGAGATGTCGCGCCTTGTCCTTGAGACCGTCGTTCCCGATCCGACCCGGGGGGCAGCCGTCGAGGTCCGGCCCTGGATCGACGGGCGGGACGTTCTCGCCGAGGCGTTCGCGGCGGGGCCCGGCAGTGATCCGGGGGAGCTGCTGGGGTCGGACGGGTCTCTGCTCGCTGACGTCGAACCGCACGAGGTGCGACTGGCTGCGGCGGAGTGCACCGAAGCATGCTGTGGGGCCCTCTACGTGACCGTACGTCGCGAGGGCGGCCACGTGGTCTGGAGCGGCTGGCGAAATCCCGACGAGCAGGAGGTGGGCCTACCGGAGTTCCGGTTCGACGCCGAGGATTACCGGACGGAGGTGGAGCGCGCGGCCCGGGAGCAGCGCAGGGAACGGCGGGCGCACCCGGTCGCCCGGCTGCTCGAACGGCATCTCGGGTGGCATGTCGACTGGGCTCCGCGCCGTGGGCACGATCGGTAGGCCGACGTCCACACTGGCGGATGTGCCGCCGGGCCCGCCCGTGCCGAGGCGTGGGAAGTGGTGGCGGACGCCGTCCCAGACCCCGGACGGGCCCACGGCCCCGGCGTTGTTCCCAATCGAGCGGTTATGTCCGTGTGGGGAACTGGACACGGGGCGAGTTGCAGGATGAGCGCGGCTCCTGATGATCTTTCGGGTGACTAGCCTCGAAGTTCATCGCTGGAGCCGCGCTCGTGACGTCATCTTCCCTGATCGACCCTGTTGTTGACCACCTCGCCGATCTGGCGTTGTGGGAAGCCGAACTCGCCGCGGTTTCGGCCGATCCGCTGCGGGTGGTGTCCCCGCTGGCGGCACGGCTGGCTCAGGTACCGGATCCGCGACGGCCGCGTGGGTTGCGCCATCCGCTGCTGGTGATCCTGGTCTTGACCGCGTGCGCCACCCTCGTGGTCGGTAACGACGGCCTGACCGCGATCCGGCAGTGGGCGGCCCGGACTCCGCAGGACGTGTTGCACCGCCTCGGCGCCCGCCGTAACCCACTGACCGGCCGCTATCTGGTGCCCAGCGAGCGCACCTTCCGGCGGGTCCTGGCCGCGGTCGACGGCGACGCTCTCGACGCGGCGACCTGCGGCTACACGGCCGACGTGCTGCGTGGCGACGTCCCGGCCCCGCAGATCCCCACCGCCACCGACGAGCCCGCCGAGCGTGAACAGCGCCGCGCCGCGACGCGGGCGGTGACCCACCCCGCACCGGCCGGGCTGCTGCCCGCGGTCGCGATCGACGGGAAACTGCTGCACGGCACCCGCACCGAGACCGGGCAGGTGTTCCTGGTCGCCGCGGTCACGCATGACCGGGCGGTGATCCTGGGCCAGCGCCAGGTCGCCGGCAAGCGCGGCGAGACCACCGTGACCGAAAATCTGCTCGCCCCGTTGGATGTGGCCGGCATGCTGCTCACCCTGGACGCCCTGCACACCACGAAGAAGACCGCCCGGCTGATCACCGGACCGTTGAACGCCCACTATCTGCTGATCTTGAAGGGGAATCAGCCGCTCGCCCTGCAGGCCGCCCAGGCGCTGCTGTCCGGCACCGACACAGTCTTCACCGGCAGCATGAACATCGACTCCGATCGCGGGCACGGACGCACCGAACGCCGCACGATCCGCGTCGCACCATGTGACGGCCGGCTGTTCCCCGGCGCCCGGCAAGTGTTCCGGCTCCGCCGTGACACCGGCGGACTCGACGGCGTGCGCACCAGCAAACAGATCATCTACGGCATCGTCAGCCTCGATGCCGAACAGGCCAGCCCGCAGCACCTCAACGCCTATGCGAGAGGACACTGGTCTGTTGAAAATCGTCTGCATTGGATCCGAGACGTCACCTTCAGCGAGGACGATTCCCAACTCAGGACGAGTGCGGCGCCCCGCAACCTGGCCGCCATGCGCAACCTGGCCATGAACACCTTCCGCCTCGCCGGGCGCGTCAACATCGCCCACGCCCGCCGCGACCTCCACGACCGCGCCGACGCCTTCGCCGCCTACGGCATCTAGCAAACCACGATGAAAGCGGGCATAGAAGAACAACGCCGGGGCCGTGCGGACGGGCCGGCCCGGGTCCGGTGACCGACGTCATGCGTACCGTCATGGATCACCTCTTTCTCGGCCTGGTGCTGCTGATGCTGGCCTGGCCGGTGTTCGCTCTGGCTGCCGTGATCCTGGCGGTGCGGGTGGCGTTCGCCCTCCACCACGGCCGGGGCGCACGATCGAGGGCGGGGTGGCTGTCGATCGGCGCGGCGGCGTCGACGGCCGTCAGGGCACACCCCTGAAGATTTTTTTCGTCGCAAGGTGATACATCGAAGGGTATTGACCCGAACTGGTTGCCAGGTAAGGGTGAGCCTCGGAGTCATCAATTTGACCTGGAGGCTCGATGCCCAGCGTGACGTCCCCGACGAGCAGACGCGTTCTGCTCGCGGCCGCCGTGGCCGCTGCCACGGCGATCGTTCCCCCCACCACCACCCCTGCGGCGGCCGATGCGTCCGTCACCCGGCAGCAGCAGTACGCGGCCGCGGCCGCGGAGTACGGAGTGCCGGAGAGCGTGCTGCTCGGCGTCTCCTACCTGCAGTCCCGGTGGGACACCAACGCCGGCACGCCCAGCACCAGCGGCGGCTACGGCCCCATGCACCTGACCGACGCCGAGTACGTGATGTCCCTGCCCGGGGGACACCACCACGACGAGGACGAGGACCCGCGCGGCGACGACTCGCGGCCGGCGCACCCGGTCGACTCGACCGAGAAGGCGCCGCCGGCCGAGTCTCTCCAGACCCTCGACGCCGCCGCGACGCTCACCGGCACCAGCGAGGAGACGCTGCGCGGCGAGCCGGCGGCCAACATCCGGGGCGGTGCGGCCCTGCTCGCGTCGTACCAGCGGGAACTGGCTGGACCGACCGGGAGCACGAGCGACCCGGCTGCCTGGTACGGCGCGGTGGCCCGCTACTCCGGCGCGGACAGCGCGGACGCCGCGGCCGCCTTCGCCAACGAGGTGTACGGCACGATCCGCGAGGGCGCGAGCCGGACCACCGACGACGGCCAGCGGATCACCCTCACCCCGCACGCCGACCTGGTCCCGGTGACGTCCTGGCTGGACAAACTCGGCCTGCGCGAGCTGGCGCGCCCGGACGGCCTGGAGTGCCCGAACGACATCTCCTGCGAGTGGATCCCGGCCCCCTACCAGGATCTCGGTAACGGGGACTACGGCAACCACGATCTCTCCGACCGGCCCAACCGGCAGAAGATCGAGTACATCGTCATCCACGACACCGAGGCGACCTGGGCGACCACGCTCAAGCTGGTCCAGGACCCGACGTACGTGAGCTGGCACTACTCGCTGCGATCGGTCGACGGGCACATCGCCCAGCACGTGAAGACCAAGGACGTCGGCTGGCACGCCGGCAACTGGTACGTCAACGCCAAGTCCGTCGGTCTGGAGCACGAGGGCTTCGCCGCCCAGGGCACCTGGTACACCGAGGCGATGTACCGGACCTCGGCGAAGCTGGTGCGGCACCTCGCGACGCGGCTCGGCATCCCGATGGACCGGCACCACATCATCGGCCACGACAACATCCCGGGCACCGTCGCGGCGAACGTGCGCGGCATGCACTGGGACCCGGGACCGTACTGGGACTGGGACCACTACTTCGAGCTGATGAAGGCGCCGGAGATCAACACCGGTACCCCGCTGACCGGGCTGGTCCGCATCGAGCCGGACTTCGCCACCAACCGGCCGGCCTTCACCGGCTGCGTCACCGCCGGGGTGCCGTGCCCCTCGCGCGGTTCGTCGTCGGTGATCCTGCGCAGCGCGCCCAGCCCGGACGCGCCGCTGGTCAACGACATCGCCCTGCGCCCGGACGGTACGCCGAACACCACGCACATCTCCGACCACGGCGCGCGGGCGTCGACCGGTCAGACGTACGCGATCGCGGACCGGCAGGGTGACTGGACGGCGATCTGGTACCTCGGGCAGAAGGCGTGGTTCCACAACCCGGCCGACGCGCCGACCGCGCAGTGGACCGTCGGCCTGGTCGCCACCCCGAAGCCGGGAAAGACGACGATCCCGGTCTACGGGCGGGCGTACCCGGAGGAGGCGGCGTACCCGGCGGGCGTGCCGTACCAGACGATCTCGCCCCTGCAGTACACGCTCTCGGCCGGTCAGCGGTACGCCGTCGGCAACGTGCTGCCCGGGGAGTACTACCGGGCGACCACGTTCGACGGTTCGGCACCGGGCGACTGGACGGTGATCCGGGGCGAGAACCAGTACGTGCAGATCCAGTTCGGTCACCGGGTGATGTTCGTCAACCGGGACGACGTGCAGATCCTGCCTTCGGCTCTGGGCGCGCCCCGGTAGTTGCGGGGCTCGGAGGGTTCCCGGCCGTCCGGCCGGGAACCCTCCGCCGCGCGGGCGCGCCCCGTGGTCGGGTCGGGGGCGCTGCCGGGCCGGTGAACGGCCGCGCGGGAAAGGGGAGGGATGCCTCGCACCCGTCCGGGCACGGGACGCGGGGCCTGCCGGTCAGCGGGCCAGAACGGTCACCAACGTTCCGATGCTGGCGACCATCGCGGCGATGATGGGGCTGAGCGCCTTGATGTACGCCAGGATGAGCCGGTGCCGCCCTTCCGGTTCGGCAGCGGGCTCCTCGTCGGGATCCGTCGTCTCGAAGTCCGGCCCAGGAGGGGCTACAGTCAACATGACTCCTTCCGTCGCGAGCGGTCGAGTCGAATGCGGCGTCCGGTGCCAGCCGGGCGCCGCCTTTTTGGGCGACGCTGTGCCGTTCGACCGTTCGAGCATCCTCCTGCTGGGCGGCTATCACAAGGGTCGAGTTTTCACTGTCGGGTAGCTGACAGTCCGATGTAATACACTGAGAAAATATCGGCGTAAGTCCTTGCATCGCGCCGAATCCTCGTGCAGTCGTACAGCGGAACGTGACCGCTACCTAGCGGATGCGTGAGTGCCGTCGCGGCGGGCGATCGGGCCCGGGTGTGACCGGACATCCCACGGCGACGTGCGGCGAAGACTCCTGGAAAACCGCGAGCCTGCACCCGCCTCTGCCGGGTACAGGCTCCGCCCCCTGGCGGGGCTGGATGAGTCGAGGGACCTGTTCCCGCCCGGCCGCCCCGTGCCGGCCGGGCGGGAACGGTCAGTTCGTGGGGAGCTGCGCGGCGTGCTCCAGCACCCGGTCGATCAGCCCGTACTCCCGGGCCTGCTCGGCGGTGAACCAGCGGTCCCGGTCCGAGTCGCGCTCGATGTCGGCCAGGGAGCGGCCGCTGTGCTGGGCGATCAGCTCCTGCATGGTGCGTTTGACGAACAGCATGTTCTCGGCCTGGATGGTGATGTCGGCGGCCGTGCCACCGAACCCGCCGGAGGGCTGGTGCATCATGATCCGCGAGTGGGGCAGGGCGTACCGCTTCCCGGGCGTCCCGGTGCAGAGCAGGAACTGCCCCATCGAGCCGGCGAAGCCGAGCGCCAGGGTGGCCACGTCGTTCTTGACGTAGCGCATGGTGTCGTAGATGGCCAGCCCGGCACTGACCGAGCCGCCCGGTGAGTTGATGTAGAGGAAGATGTCCTGCTCGGCGTCCTCGGCGGCGAGCAGCAGGATCTGCGCGCAGACCTGGTTGGCCGACGCCTCGGTCACCTCGGTGCCGAGGAAGACGATCCGCTCCCGCAGCAGCCGCTCGAACACCTGGTCACCGAAGGACGGCTGGTTGACCTCCAACATGCGCACCGTGTAACCGACAGTCACCGTGGACCTCCCCGCGAACCTGCCGGCGGGCGACGTTCACCGCCCGGTGGACCGGCCCGTCAAGCGTGCGGTCCACGCGGCCCGACGACCGAGGGTTTCTGCCGCCGGCATATCTGCCGAGAGCAGAAGCCGGTCAGCAGCGGGGTGAGCGACCGACGACGAGCAGGACGCGGTGCTGCCCGACGCCGCTCCGGACGGGCCGGCGGGACCGCCCGAAGGAGCCCGTGCCGGTGGTCACGGCGGGACGACCGCCGACCGCCGCCCGGGCGTTCGGGACCCGGTTCGACGGACAGGTGGATCCGCCGGCGGCTGGACGGGTGACCGGGGTGGGCCGGGACGCGGCCGGTGCGGGACGGGGACCGGTCGGCAGGACCCGTCGACCCGTCGGAACCCGGGGCGGCGTGACCGGGGTGCGGGGCTCCACGCGGCGCAGGTCGTCGCGGGCCTCCTCGAGCAGGTCGGAGAGGCGGATGCCGAGGGCCAGGCAGATCGCCGCGAGCACCTCCGACGAGGCCTCCTTGCGCCCCCGTTCGACCTCGGAGAGGTAGGGCACCGAGACCCCGGCCACCTCGGCGACCTCGCGCAGGGTGCGGCCCTGCCGGACGCGAAGCCGGCGCAGGACCCCGCCGATCACTCGCCGTAGCAACGACATCCGGGCCTCCTCGTCGGTGGTGCGGCTTCCGACCCTGCTCATTGTGCCGGTTTCCGCCGGTTGCGGTGGCCCCTGGGCGGACCGTGGGCACCACGGGGGAGAACCTGGCGGTGGCCACCTCGGCGGCCGACCTGCGGCGTACCGGCTATGTTGTGCACGTGCAGGCGGCAGCGGAGGCGGGGCGGGCCCGACGGTGATTCACTTTCCCGCGCAGCGGCGAGGGCCGCTCAGTGCGCTCAGCCTGCGGCTGGCCGCCGCCGTCGCCCTGGTCTTCGCCGTGGTCGGCGCGGTCTACCTGGACCGCGACGGCTACCGCGACGTCAACGAGGACGGCCTGACCCTCCTCGACTGTTTCTACTACGCGGTGGTCTCGCTCTCCACCACCGGCTACGGCGACATCACGCCGGCCTCGGACTCGGCCCGGCTGATCAATGTCCTCTTCGTCACGCCGGCCCGGGTGATCTTCCTGATCATCCTGGTCGGCACCACCCTGGAAGTCCTGACCGAGCAGTACCGGACCGGCCGTCGGCTGAGCCGGTGGGGGAGAACCGTGAAGGATCACGTCATCATCTGCGGCTACGGCACCAAGGGCCGCAGCGCGATCTCCGCCCTGATGGAGAACGGTTTGGACAAGTCCAGGATCGTCGTGGTGGAGCGCAGCGGCGCGGCGATCCGACAGGCCACCTCGGCCGGGCTGGTCGCCATCGAGGGGTCCGCCACCCGGTCGGCGGTGCTCAACGAGGCGCACGTCCGGTCGGCCAAGGCGGTGATCATCGCGACCGACAGCGACGACGCGTCCGTGCTGGTGGCGTTGACCGTCCGTCAGCTCACCGCCGGGCAGGTCCGGATCATCGCCGCGGTCCGGGAGGCCGAGAACGCCCCGCTGCTCAAGCAGAGCGGCGCGCACCACGTGATCGTCTCCTCCGCCACCGCCGGCCGGCTGCTCGGCCTCTCCACCTCCGCGCCACCCCTGATCGACGTGGTCGAGGACCTGCTCACCCCCGGTCAGGGCATGGCGCTCGCCATGCGTTCGGCGGAACGCGCCGAGGTGGGACGCTCGCCCCGGGAGCTGGAGTCGCTGGTCATCGCGCTGGTCCGCCGGGGCAAGGTGGTCACCCTCTCCGACCAGGCCGGCGCCCTCATCGAGACCGGCGACATGCTGGTGTACGTCCGCGACGACCGTCCTCAGGCGACCGTCGCACCCTGACCGGTCCCGGGCCCGGAGGGTGTGTCCCCCGGTCAGACCCTTGGGTTGATCGCAGAATTACCTTTACGGTTCTTTCTCCCCGCTGGGATGCTTGCTACGGTTCGACGGCTTGGAATCGCCAACGGGTGTGACAATCGACCGCAGTCGACGCACCATCACTGGCTCAGGCGACGGGGGCAATATCTTTCGCGCGGGGCTCTTCGGGCTCGGGCGTCGATCGCCGTCTCCCCGTCCGGTCGGGCATTGCAGCTGAGCTGTTCCAAGTGCCTCGTAATCGAACGACGGGAAACCATCAGTGGCTGAAGTGGCAACATCCGCAGGAGTCAGACGGCGGTTGTCGGCCGGCATCGTCGCGGGCCTGGCCCTCGCCGGGGTCGTGGCTGTCGCGCCCGCGACCGTCGCGCAGGCCGCCCCCGCCGGGAACGGCGTGTACGACGCGGCGGGCGGGTCCGGGAAGAGAAGCCTGGACATGCTGCCGAACCTGCGAAAGGGCGAGCTGAAGCTCCCCGAGCCGGGCGCCAAGGGACCCCGGTTCCAGTCCGGCAGCGCGGCGTCACCCCGCATCGTGAAGGGGGAACTCGCCAGTGCCTCGGAGTTCCCGTACATCGTCGGGATCGTCACCACCCTCCAGGTCGACGGTGAGTCCTACTGGTACTACTGCACCGGCACGATCATCGCCGGCAACAAGGTGCTGACGGCCGCGCACTGCGTCACCGACGGGCCGGGCACCACCCGGGTCATCGCCGGTAACGACCAGATCTTCGACTGAGGTTCCCCCGATAGCGTGGAGGCCGGACCTAAGGGGATAGATGGTCATGGCTGAAACGAGGAGACGGTTCGACCGGGAGTTCCGTGAGGGCGCCGTGCGGATCGTGCGGGAGACGGGTAAGCCGATCGCGCAGGTCGCTCGGGATCTGGGTATCAACAACGGCACTTTGGCGAACTGGGTGGCGCAGGAGCGTCGGGCTCGGGGCGAGGCCGCCGCGGGTGGTCTCGGTGAGGACGAACGCGCCGAGCTGGCCAGGCTGCGTAAGGAAAACGCTGAGCTGGCGATGGAGCGTGATGTCCTCAAGCGATCCGTGGTCCTGTGGGTCAAGGAGGCGACGAAGTGACCGTGGCCCGCTTCGTCGCCGCCCAGAGGACCGAGCATGCCGTGCCGCACGCGGTGACCTGCCGGGCGCTGGGGCTGTCGCAGTCGTGGTTCTACAAGTGGCGTGACCGGCGACCCACCGCACGGCAGGCCCGCCGCGATGCCCTCGACGAGGCGATCCGGGCAGCGTTCGACGCCTCCGGCGGCACCTACGGCTCCCCGCGGGTGACCCAGGACCTGCACGCCGACGGGTGGCAGGTGTCGGTCAACACCGTCGCGGCCCGCATGGCGCGGCTGGGTCTGGCCGGACGCACCCCGCGCCGCCGACGCGCCCTCACCAAGCAGGGCAAACGGCCGGTGGCACCGGACCGGGTCCGGCGGCAGTTCACCGCCGTCGCACCGGACGTGTTGTGGTGCGGCGACATCACCGAGATCGTTACCGACGAGGGCAAGCTGTACCTGGCCACGGTGATCGATCTGCACTCCCGCCGGCTGCTCGGCTACGCCATGGGCGACCGGCACGACGCCGACCTGACCCAGGCCACCCTGAGCATGGCCGCCGCGACCCGCGGCGGCACCGTGGACGGAGTGATCTTCCACAGCGACCGCGGCAGCGAGTACACCGCCGCCGAATACGCCACCGCCTGCCGCCGGCTGGGTGTCCTGCAATCGATGGGCCGGGTCGGCTGCGCCCTGGACAACGCCGCCGCGGAGGCGTTCAACTCCACCATCAAGGTCGAGTACATCCACCGGCAGCGGTTCCGCACCCGCGCCGAAGCCCGACTCAAGATCGCCACCTGGATCGTCGATTTCTACAACACCCGCCGACGCCACAGCGCCTGCGATGGCATGTCACCCATCGACTACGAACGCTTCATCGCCCAAGCCCGCCTGGCTCAGGCAGCTTAAACAGCCCTCCACGCTTCCAGGGGATTGACAAAACCTGCCCGTCGAGTACACCCCGATCGCGATGGGCAACCAGGGCGACCAGGTGCCGTACGCGGTCGGCACGACCGGGGTGATCGCCGGCTACGGCAAGACGTCGTCCGACGACGCGCTCTCGGACAGCCGGCTGCGCAAGGCCACCGTCCCGATGCGGTCCGACGCCGACTGCAACGTCACGGGCCTCTACTACCCGGCCGAGATGATCTGTGCCGGCACGGGCGGCACCGAGACGAACCTGGGTAGCGACACCTGCAACGGCGACTCCGGCGGACCGCTCGTCGTCGGTGGCAAGCAGGTGGGCGTGACCAGCTGGGGCTTCCGGCCCTGTGGCGTGTACCCCGGCTACTACGTGCGGCTGAACAACTACGTCAACGTGGTGAAGGCGGACTTCACCCGGCCGCCGCTGATCAACGCCGACTGGACCGGTGACGGTCACACCGACCTGATGTCCCGGGACGCCGCCGGCGACCTCTGGCTGCACTACGGCAGCGGCTTCGGCAACAACGGGTACGGGGGCTTCTACATGTCCCGCCCGATCAGCTCGGGCTGGAGCGGCTTCAGCCGCATCTTCCGCGTCTACAACTGGAACGGCGACAACAAGCCGTCCATCTTCGCGATGCGGCCGAACGGTGAGCTGTACCGGTACGACACCGACGGCGCGGGCAAGTTCGTCGGCGGGGCCAAGCTGATCGGCACCGGTTGGCAGAACTTCACCGCCCTGATGGTGACCAACAACTGGGTCGGCAACAACCGGCCGAGCCTGCTGGTCCGCCGGTCCAACGGCGAGTTGGTCCGCTACACCAGCAACGGTGCGGGCGGCTGGGAGAACCCGAGGGGTGTCCTGATCGGCACCGGCTGGAACACCTTCAACCTGTTCCTGACGCCGGGTGCCTGGAAGGGCGACGGGCGTGAGGTGATCATCGGTCGCACCTCGGTCGGTGAGCTGAAGCTGTACCAGTCCGACGGCGCGGGCGGGTGGACCAACCCGAAGGGCGACCTGATCGGCAGCGGCTGGGGCGGCTTCACGAACATCATCACCCCGGGTGACTGGGACGGCGACAACATGGTGGACATGCTGGGTGTCAACAGCCTCCACCAGATGCGGATCTACACGACCAACGGCTACGGCCAGTGGCTCGACGCGAAGGGCAAGACCATCTCCACCGACTGGGACTACTTCAACCTGGTCTTCTGACCGGGCAGGTGGAACGGCCGGGGCCCGCAACCGATCGGTTGCGGGCCCCGGTCCGTGTTCTGCCGCCGGTGGCGGTTCGGGTCAGAGGATCGTCCAGGTGTCCCCGCTGTTGAGGAGACCGGCGAGCTGCTGCTCCGGCGTCTCGGAGACCGCGGCCCTGGCCTCCGCGACCTGCGTCTGCACCACGCTGTCGTAGGTGGGGCGGTTGACCGAGCGGAACACGCCGATCGGGGTGTTGCTCAGGTCCAGCCCGGGCAGCCGGCTCAGCGCGAACGCGTACGCCGGGTCGGCGACGGTGGCGTCGTGCACCAGGATGTGCTCGGCCGGGGTGAGGTCCGTCCTGCGGACCTCCAGGCCGAAGCCGCCCGGCGGGTGCACCACGCAGAACTGGTCGTCCTTGCCGAACATGATCGGCTGCCCGTGCTCCAGCCGGATCAGGAAGTCGTCGCGGGTGTCCGGCTCCTTGAGCGGGTCGAACGCGCCGTCGTTGAAGATGTTGCAGTTCTGGTAGATCTCCACCAGCGCCGAGCCCTGGTGCTCGGCGGCGGCCCGCAACACCGACTGGAGGTGCTTGCGGTCGGAGTCGATGGTGCGGGCGACGAAGGTCGCCTCCGCGCCCAGGGCGAGCGAGATCGGGTTGAACGGCGCGTCCGCCGAGCCCGCCGGGGTCGACTTGGTGACCTTGCCGACCTCGGAGGTGGGCGAGTACTGCCCCTTGGTCAGCCCGTAGATCCGGTTGTTGAAGAGCAGGATCTTGAGGTTGACGTTGCGGCGCAGCGCGTGGATGAGGTGGTTGCCGCCGATGGAGAGGGCGTCACCGTCGCCGGTCACCACCCAGACCGACAGGTCCGGGCGGCTGACCGAGAGCCCGGTGGCGATCGCCGGGGCCCGGCCGTGGATCGAGTGCATCCCGTAGGTGTTCATGTAGTACGGGAAGCGCGAGGAACAGCCGATGCCGGAGACGAAGACGATGTTCTCGCGGGGGATCTTCAGCTCGGGCATGAACTGCTGCACCGCGGCGAGGATCGCGTAGTCACCGCAGCCGGGGCACCAGCGCACCTCCTGGTCGGACTTGAAGTCCTTGGCGGTGAGCTTGAGGGCGACGGGCTCAGACATTCTTCAGGACCTCTTCCAGCATCGTCTCCAGCTCCGCGGCGGTGAACGGCAGGCCCCGGACCTGGTTGTACGCGATCGCGTCGACCAGGTAACGGCCCCGGATCACCTGGGCGAGCTGGCCGAGGTTCATCTCGGGGATGACCACGCGCTCGTAGGAGCGCAGCACCTCACCGAGATTGGCCGGCATCGGGGCGAGGTGCCGCAGGTGCGCCTGCGCGATGGAGTGCCCGCGCTGCCGCAGCCCGCGGCAGGCCGCGCCGATCGGCCCGTACGTCGAGCCCCAGCCGAGCACCAGCACCCGGGCGTCGCCGTCCGGGTCCTCGACCTCGACCTCCGGCACCGGGATGGTCTCGATCCGGGCGGCCCGGGTGCGGACCATGAAGTCGTGGTTGGCCGGGTCGTAGGAGATGTCGCCGGTCTTGTCGGCCTTCTCCAGCCCGCCGATCCGGTGCTCCAGGCCGGGGGTGCCCGGGATGGCCCACGGCCGGGCCATCGTCTCCGGGTCGCGCAGGTACGGCAGGAAGCTCTTGCCGTCCTCGCCGTTGGGCTCGGTGGCGAACTCGACCCGCAGGTCGGGCAGGGAGTCCACCTCCGGCAGCAGCCACGGCTCGGAGCCGTTGGCGACGTAGTTGTCGGAGAGCAGCAGCACCGGGGTGCGGTAGGTCAGCGCGATCCGGGCCGCCTCGATGGCCGCGTGGAAGCAGTCCGCGGGCGACTTCGGGGCGATCACCGCGACCGGGGCCTCGCCGTGCCGGCCGTGGAGGGCCATGTTCAGGTCGGCCTGCTCGGTCTTGGTCGGCATGCCGGTGGAGGGGCCGGCCCGCTGCACGTCGACGATCACCAGGGGCAGCTCCAGCGCCACCGCCAGGGAGATCGTCTCGCTCTTGAGCGCGACGCCCGGGCCGCTGGTGGTGGTGATGCCGAGGGCACCGCCGTACGACGCGCCGAGCGCCGCGCCCACCGCCGCGATCTCGTCCTCGGCCTGCATGGTGGTCACGCCGAAGCGCTTGTGCTTGCTCAGCTCGTGCAGGATGTCCGAGGCCGGGGTGATCGGGTACGCCCCGAGGAAGACCGGCAGCCCGGAGCGGACCCCGGCGGCGACCAGCCCGAGGGAGAGGGCGGCGTTGCCGGTGATGTTGCGGTAGGTGCCGGGGTGCATCTTCGCCGGCTTGACCTCGTAGCGCACCGAGAAGGAGTCGGTGGTCTCGCCGAAGTTCCAGCCGGCCTTGAAGGCGGCGATGTTCGCGGCGACCAGTTCGGGACGCTTGGCGAACTTGCGCTCCAGGAAGCGCAGCGTGGAGTCGTACGGCCGGGAGTACATCCAGGAGAGCAGGCCGAGGGCGAACATGTTCTTGGCCCGCTCGGCGTCCTTCTTCGACACGGCCTGGTCGGCGAGCGCGCCGACCGTCATCGAGGTCAGCGCGACCGGGTGCACCACCCAGCCGGCGAGGGTGTCGTCCTCCAGCGGGTTGGTCTGGTAGCCGACCTTGGCCAGGTTGCGCTTGGTGAACTCGTCGGTGTTGACGATGATGTCCGCGCCCCGGGGCAGGTCGTGCAGGTTGGCCTTGAGGGCGGCCGGGTTCATCGCGACCAGGACGTTCGGCGCGTCACCCGGGGTGAGGATGTCGTAGTCGGCGAAGTGGACCTGGAAGCTGGAGACTCCGGGCAGGGTGCCGGCGGGGGCCCGGATCTCGGCGGGGAAGTTCGGCAACGTGGAGATGTCGTTGCCGAGCTGCGCCGTCTCCGAGGTGAACCGGTCGCCGGTGAGCTGCATGCCGTCGCCGGAGTCACCGGCGAACCGGATCACCACCCGGTCGAGTTGGCGGATCTGCTTGGTCACGCCTGCACCTCGTTTCGCGCGGCCCGGTCGCGCGGGCGGCCGAACCTGATGCTGGCCTCGCCTTGCCCGGCCACCTGACCTCCTTGGACGCACTGCTGGGGCGGGCCCTCCGGACAACCGGCCCGGCCCGCTCCGCTCAACATCTAGGAGCCTACGTCGGGTAGGGGGTCCCATCGGGCCGCAGGTCCGCCGAATGGGACCGTCCTACGCAGTGAATTGTACGGTTTTGTGGCGTTTTAGGACTAGGGCCGTAATCGAAATCACCGGTCGGGGATCCGTCAGTTGATCGATGGAGATCACTTCGGACCGCCTCCGGTGCCGGTCGCTCCGCCCGGCGGTCCGGTCAACCGCCGGCGCAGCGAGGTGGTCGCGAGCGTCAGTGCCAGCACCACCAGAAGACCGGAGACGACGATCAGGATGATCGCGGTCCGCTGCGCCGTACTCAATCCGCCGTCCGGGCCCGAGCCTCTGGTCGAACCGGTGAGGACGCCCTGCGAGCCGGTCGGCTGGGGTGTCCCGGCCACCGGGGTGGCGAGCGCGGCGGCGGCAGTGATCCGGAAGCTCATCTGCACCCGGCGACTCTGGCCGTTGCGCGGGTCGAGCTGGCCGACCACGCCACCGGAGAGTGGTGCCCGCAGCTGCGCCTCCGGCGTCGCGGCCACCGGCAGCCGCAGGACGGCCGTGCGGCCCGCCGGCACCGCACCGACCTCGCAGCGGGTACGCCCGGTGGTCGGCTGGGACACGCAGCCGGCCGGCGGTTCGGGGACGCTCACCCCGTCGGGAAGGACCACCTCGACCAGGCCGGCGGCGTCCACCGTGCCGGTGTTGCCGAGCCGGACCTCCATCGCACTCGGCCCGCCGTCGACGTCGAAGGCCAGCTCGTCGGCCTCCAGCGCGATGCCGGGCACCGGCGGGCCGGGCGGGAAGAGGACCGCGAAGCCCTCGTCGTCGCCTACCGGGGCGGCCTCGCCCGGGGAGGTCGCGGTGACCGTGACCGTGCCGCTGAGCGGCATCCGCCGCCAGGCGTCCCCGCTGACCCGGAGCCGGATGAGGCTGCTGAACCGCGCGCCCGGGGCCGTCGTCCACGCACCGCACCGGTAGTCGCGGTCCCCGGCCGGGGCGCACCCTGGCGTACCGGCGTCGGTGACCCCCGCCGGCAGGGTGTACGCCAGGCCGACCTGGCCGGTCACCCCGCCGGTGTTGGTCACGGTGACCTGGAGGGTGGTCGTGGTGCTCGCGGCGTTCCAGAAGCCGGTGGGCAGGTGGACGTCCCCGGTGGTGACCCGGACACCGAGCCGGCCGGGAGCCGGCTGCCCGGGGGCGGGCGTCGACGGCGGGGACCGGGTCGGCAGCGGCGGCCGGGGCGTCGGGGTCCGGGTGGCGGTGGGCAGCGGCGCGGCCGACGTGACGACTACGGTGGGTAGCGGATCCGGTGCGCCGGTGGTCGGCGGTGGAGGTGTCTCGACCGGCGGCTCGACGGTCGGCGGTGCGGTGGTGGGCACCGGCTCGGTCGGGGTGGGCGGGTCGGTCGGGGGCTCCGGATCGCCGTTCCCCGCCGGATCGGTGGCCGGGGCATTGGCCTGACCGGCGGAGACCGGCGTGGCGGTGGCCAGGCTCGGGGACACCGCCGCCGCGGCGGCCCCGCCGACAGCCAGCGAGACCGACAGCAGGGACACCAGCCATCGGTCGCGGAGGCGCCCAGCCGGGCGTGCGTCGGGGCGCGTCATCTCTCCTCCGGTCACAGCGGATGAGGGTTCATTATTCGGTAACAGTTGTCGTACGACACTGGTCCGCGGGGAAACAGTTGCGTAACGGGTCGGGCCGGTGGTCGGCCGGTAGGCTGTCGGATCGTGGGCGGATACCTGGGCTCGTACGCGACGCTCGGGCTGTTGTTGGCCGCGAGCGTCCTCTTCTTCGTTGTGGCGTTCTCGGCCAACCGGGTGTTACGGCCTGCCCGTCCGGCTGATCCGCCGGGCAAGCGCACCAGCTACGAGTGCGGCCTCGACCCGGTGGGCGGCGACTGGGCCCAGATGCAGATCCGCTACTACGTCTACGCGTACCTGTACGTGCTCTTCGCCGTCGAGGCGGTCTTCCTCTTCCCCTGGGCGGTGGTCTTCGACCGGCCCGGCTTCGGTCTGGTCACCGTCGCCGAGATGGGCGTCTTCGTGGCCGTGCTCGCGCTCGGCATCCTCTACGCCTGGCGGCGGAACATCCTGCGCTGGAGCTGACCGGCGACGGCCGGGGCCGGCACGGGCCGGCGGGGTGCGGTTCAGGCCCGGGGCGGCCCGGGTTCTCAGGCCAGGCCGCGTCGGGTCAGGACGGGCGGGCGGTCCCCCCGGATCGAGGCCACCATGTCCAGCACCCGCCGGGTCTGCCGCACCTGGTGCGCCCGGAACACCCGCGCGCCGAGCCAGGCCGACAGGGCGGTGGCGGCGAGCGTCCCCTCCAGCCGTTCGGACACCGGCAGGTCGAGGGTCTCCCCGACGAAGTCCTTGTTCGACAGGGCGACCAGCAGTGGCCACCCGGTGCCGGCCAGCTCGTCGAGCCGCCGGGTGATCTCCAACGAGTGGCGGGTGTTCTTGCCGAAGTCGTGCGCCGGGTCGATGAGGATCCCGTCGGTGCGCACCCCGAGCCCCACCGCCCGGTCGGCGAGCCCGGTCACCGTGGTCAGCACGTCCGCCACCACGTCGTCGAAAGCCGCCCGGTGCGGCCGGGTCCGTGGCGCCAGCCCGCCGGCGTGCGAGCAGACCAGCCCCGCGCCGGTCTCGGCGGCGACCCGGGCCAGCGCCGGATCCGCGCCGGACCAGGTGTCGTTGAGCAGGTCCGCCCCGGCCGCGACCGCCTCCACCGCCACCTCGGCCCGCCAGGTGTCGATCGAGATGACCACTTCGGGGAAGGCGGCGCGGACGGCGGCGATCGTGTCGACCGTACGGCGGATCTCCTCGGCGACGTCCACCTCGTCGCCGGGGCCGGCCTTCACCCCACCGATGTCGATGATCTCGGCGCCCTCGCCCACGGCCCGCTCCACGGCCCGCAGGGCGCTGTCGGCGGCGTACGTGGCCCCCCGGTCGAAGAACGAGTCCGGCGTGCGGTTGACGATCGCCATCACCACCAGCTCGTCCGGGGTGAACGTACGCGCACCGAGCCGCAGTGTCCTGGCCATGCCGCCTCCCGAACCCCGCCCGTGACCGACTGTCTGCGACGCTAGCCGGTCCGCCCGTGACCGCGTGCCCCCGGCCCGCCGTCCGGGCCGATCGACGGCACGCTGAGGTGCGGGGCTCGCCCGACGGCGATCGTCATGCCACGATCTGTGCATGGGTCAGCTTCTGCTCCTGCTGGTCGTGGCGTTGACCGTCGCGGCGCTGGTGTTCGGTGTGACGGTTCTGGTCACCGGCCGCGATCCGGGCCTGGTCCCGGCCGAACCGGACGGTCGGGGGGTCCCGCTGCCCGGCGGCCGTCCACTCGCCGAGTCCGACATCGGCGCGGTTCGTTTCGACACCGCGCTCCGTGGGTACCGGATGGACCAGGTCGACCAGGCGTTGCGCCGGGCGGCCTACGACATCGGGTACAAGTCCGAGTTGATCGGGGTGCTGGAAGCGGAGGTCGCCGCCTTGCGGGAGGGACGCACGGCCGAGGCCGACGCGCTGCGGCAGGCCCGACTGGCCGCCCTGGCCGCTGCGCCGGCCCCCGTCGCCCACGCCTTCCCCGCCGGTGCCGCGTCGGCCGGTGCGGTGACCCCGGCGGCCGGCGACCCGACCCACCCGACGACCGACGCCGCCCCCACCGGAGAGGCGGACGCCGCCCCCGACGCGGACGCCGCCCCCGACATCGCACCCGAGGCCGTCACCCCCGCTGCCCGGACCACCACCGCCGTCGACAGCGGCGGCACGGCGGAAAGCGGTGGCACGGGCGACGCCGGGGCGGACCGTCGCCCGGCCGGTCAGCCCGACGTCGCCGTACGGTCGGAGTCGGCGTGACCGCACCGGGAGGCTCGGACGAACTGCGGGAGGCGGCCCAGCCCGGCGCCGGTGAGGTCACCGCGACGGTGATCGTCGACGCGCCTGCCGAGCGGGTCTTCTCCGCCTTCACCGCGTGGGAACGGCAGTCGGAGTGGATCCCGTTCACCCGGGTCCGGGTCGTCGAGGGGGACGGCGGTGAGGGCAGCCTGATCGAGGCGGTCACCGCGATCGGCCCCGCGGCGCTCCGCGACGAGATGCGGGTGGTCCGGGTCGACGCGCCGTACGAGGTGGGCGTGGTGCACTGCGGGCGGCTGCTGCGCGGCCCCGGCGTGCTGCGCTGCACCCCGATGCGGGGCGACCGGACCCAGGTGGTGTGGCACGAGTGGTTCCACCTGCCGGGTGGCGCCGCCGGCCGGGTCGCCTGGCCGGTGCTCTGGCCCGGCTCGAAGGTCAGCCTGACCGGGGCCCTGCGGAAGTTCGGCCGCTTCGTCGAGCAGGGCCGCCTGCCCTGACCGACGAGGCGGCGGACGTCAGTCGGTCAACCTCTCCAGCACCCGCCGCTGCAGGTCCGGCGGAAAGTTGACGGAGAAGGCGGTGCTGCGCGGCGCTTTGTCTCCGATGGGCAGTAGGCAGTCCAGCACTTCGACCGGACCGCGTGCCGCGCTACGTTCGGCGTCCGAATAGAACACGACGCCGGCCGGGATCGGCTGGTCCATGACGGCCACCCGGCCAGTGACCGGATGGCACCGGGTGGACCAGGCCCACAGCAGGTCGCGCATGTCGGTGAGGTCGATGTCGTGGTCGACGACCATCAGCCTGCTGATCCACCAACCGGCGTGAGCGGCGTTCGGAGCCTTGCAGACGTCGAGGATGCGCCGCGCGAGGTCGGTCGAGGTCAACCCCGTGCGCTGCGCCCAGTCCGGAGAGACGCGAACGGCCAGCAGGGTGCAGGCGCTTTCTGGGACGACCCAGGCTGACATGACTGGCAGGTCGACGCGACGCAGTTCCTCCAGCAGGACGGCTGCGACCCCGGGGCCACAGATCGTGTGGTCCTCGTCAACCGGTTTGCCCCCGCAGACGACGGGAAGGATCGGCTCCTCCCGGTGAGTGATCGCGGTGACGTGGTAAACGGGGCGCTGTCTGCGAACATTCGGCAGATATCCGTGGTATTCGCCAGTGGGCCCCTCGAGCCATGTCTCGTCGCTGGCCAAATAGCCCTCGATGACCAGCTCGGCATCTGCGGGAACCTCGAGATCCACGGTCTTGCAGCGCACGGTCTTCATCGGCTCGCCGAACAGTCCACCGAGGAAACCTGCTTCGTCCACCCCGTCGGGCAGCGGCATACCGCCGACGAACATCGCGCTTGGCTCGGGGCCCTGAACAAGTGCGAACGGCATCGGCTCACCGCGTTGCTGCCACATCCGACGGATCACGTTGTTGTGCTGGCTGGCACTGACGATGCCGGTCATCCGCTTGCCGTCGATCAGCATCGCCCGGGCGACCGACCAGTTCGTCCATTTTCGGTCCGGGCTGGCGACCACGAAGATGCCGATGGTGTTGATATAAGGGCCGCCGTCTCCGACATGCAGCAGCGGGTTCGGCAGTTTCGTCAGGTCCGCCGCGTCGCCGACCAGCACCTTCTCATGGCACGGCGCGTCGTCCACGACAACCGGTGCGATGGGCTCCCGGTGCATCGCCGCAGCGAGTACTTCGACGATGCGTTCGCCGGGGGTCGTCGGAGGCAGTCCGAGGGCGATCGCTATCCGGGCCATCCGGGTTTCGGCGGAGGAACTGTAAGCGAGGGGCGCCCCCGCCATGCGAAACCCGCTGTGTCCGCGAATGTTGGTGAACAGCGGAACCGGTGCGCACACCTCGCTGCTGTGGCGTGTGACCGCGCCGATTTCGAACGCGGTGTCCACCTCCCACTCGATCTCCCGCAGGTCTCCAAGCTCATCCAGACGGCTCAGGTATTCACGAAAGCTCCTGGGGCGGTCTTTCGGGAATGGGGGCTCATCCATGGGCGGGTTCTCCGATCATCTCAATCTCCGGCAATTGGGCGGAACTGTTCGACAGTGACGTCAAACGGACTGTGGCGTGAGCGGTTCCCGCCACTCCGACCGATCTTGCCGTTGCGGAGCCGTTGCGGCCAGGCCGGGATCCAGCTCCAGCGTCGCCGCAAGCTGCCGGAGGTCGGTCACCCCGCCGCCGCCGGCACCGGACCTGTTGACCCACACGCCGAGGAGACCGGCTGCGTCGGCAGCAGCTGCGTCCCCAAGCCTGTTGTCGCCCACATACGCCGTCACAGCCGGTGGGTACCCCAAGGCCGCGCAGCCGGTGTGGAAGATGCGGGGGTGCGGTTTCGACACGCCCGCCGCGTCCACGCCGACAACACAGTTGAACCGGGAGAGCAGGCCGACCCGCTGGAGCTTGACCCGCGAAAAGGCGGTGTCGCTGTTGCTCACGATCCCCAGGGGCACGTTGCCCAGCGCGGCGAGCCCATCAAGGACATCGGGGAAAAGCCGCAGCGACGCTTCGTAACGCTCGCGATAGCCCAGGAACCAGCGGTACGGATCACCCGTCGAGCGCACCTTCATCCAGGCGATCATGTCCTTCGCGAGCGAGCGCGCCTGCCCCACATAGTCGGTCCGGCCGGCGAGGAAGCGGTTGAAGTGGAACTCCTGCAGCTCCCCGAATCTGGCCGCCGCAACGTCAATATCGATCTCCACCCCGAGGGAGCGGAGGTAGCTGACGATCCCGTCGTGCTCCGCACCTGCGTAGTCGATAAGCGTGTCGTCGACATCAAACAGCACTGCTCTTACCGTGCGCACGAGCCCTCCTCGTGTGGCGACGTTGCCTTGTGGAGTGGATGTCAGGCCCGCGAGAAGGTCTTCGTAGGGGTCACCCGAACCAGGACCCGCGTCTCGTCCGGTTGGGGAACCCAGTGCGTGCCGCGGTAGGCGAGCGACAGTTCGTCGATCAGCTCCATCGCACCCTCAGACGACATCGAGGCGGTGCCGCGTACTTCGATGTAGCTACCCGGGACCTCCGGATCCCACGCAAGAAGGCTGACCCGGGGGTTGATCAGCATGTAGCGGACCTTCAGCCGGTTCGCCGCTGTGGAGAACAGGACCTCGCCATCGTCGAATTTCACCCACAGGGGACTGGACTGCGGCTGTCCGGCCGGACTCACTGTGGCAAGCGACGCGATGACCGGGGCCCGGAACAGGCGTGCCATCTTTTCCAGATGCGAGGGGACTACCGTAAGGCTGTTGTTCTTGAGGCTGCTGGTGACACCCATGAGAAGCTCCTCGTGCCCCTAGGTGCGCGTGGGTGGCAACGTGCCCGTCTGGCCGTCAAGCGCAGTGGGCAGCGACCCGCAGGTCCGGGCAGGCGCCCACGGTCTCGACCATCTGCGCCCAGGTCAGCTCCCGTGCGGCAGCAGAAGCGTGCCTCAAAGTTGTCAGGCTGGCAACATCCACACTCGACAACTCCCATCTGATGGTCGAACCAGGCCGTGGGACCGGGTAGCCCACCGCCTTCTGCGACGGGCATTCCGCCCTAGATCACCATAAACTGTGTTGATATTCCATTTTTCCGACCAGACCGAAGCTTTTATCGAGCAATGGGGCGTACGGCACATTGTCGGGTTCTCGGGTATTGGTGCCGACCCGGTGGGGCACCTGCCTTACCGTTTTCATGCGTACTGAACACAGCGCGCCTACCGGCGTCGTCGACGTGACCCTGAGTGTTGCCCTCGCGGCAACGCGGTGCGCGTGCGCATGGCGAAACCGCGGAAGCGTGGCGAACCGACAAGGGGCGTTATATGGCACGGGTCCCGAACGATTCATTCGACGCAGAGCGCGCGTGGCTGATTCTGCGCGAGGCGTGCTCGACGAATCACGTGAGCATCTCCGGCGGGGAGTTGATCCGCCTCGGTGAGAACGCGGTTTTCTGGCTTTCCTCGAGAACTGTGGTGGCGCGAGTCGGGCGGGGGGACGCGCGCGCGGCCGAGGCCGAGCGAGAGATCAGGGTCGCCAGATGGCTGGCCGGGGCGTCGGTTCCCACGGTTCGTCCCCTTGAGATAGCTCAGCCACTGCGCGTCGGCGACCACTTCGTGACGCTGTGGGAGTCGGTGGGAGACGAGATCAGCTACGGCACCCCGGCGGAGTTGGCGTCCCTGCTCCGGCAGTTGCATGCCCTGGAACCGCCTGCCGACGTCACGTTGCCGCGTGCGGACCCGTTCCGCCGAGCGCGTTGCTGTCTCGCGAACGCGACGGCGCTGGCCAACGAGGACAGGCTGTTCATCGGCGCTCTGCTGGACCGTCTGGCGGACAGGTACACCGGGCTGACGTTCGCACTCCGGCCGGGTGTCGTCCACGGCGACGCGAATGTGTGCAACGTCTTCCGGGATCGCCGTGGCAGGCCGGTGCTGGGCGATCTGGACACCGTGGCGGTGGGGCCGCGCGAGTTGGATCTCGTACCCGCCGCGCTCTACTACGACCGGCTCGGATGGCACTCGGTCAGCGAGTATCGGGAGTTCGCGGACAGCTACGGCTTCGACGTGCTCGGCTGGCCTGGTTACGACCTGATGGCGGATGCCCTCGAAGTCGAGATGGTCACCTGGCTCGCGCAGAATGCGGGGCAGGACGAAAGAGCGGGGCAGGAGCTCGTCAAGAGAGTCAGGACGTTGCGCACGGGCTCCTCACGAGCACTGTGGGCACCATTCCTCTGGCACCAGGACGGCTGAGGCAGGATTGGCCTTCCGGTGCTGGCGCTCACGGAACTCGGCCACCGCCGTCTCGTCGGAAGCCTCGCCCTGCGTCACCGCCGCCCAGCCGTACCGTCCGTCACCGCGCCGTGACGGCGAAAGGATTCGTTGACAGGTCACAGGGCCGCCGGTACAACTGACCAGCAGCGATGCTGGCCGACAGGGAGGCCAAGCGAGCACCAGCTCTCGGAACATGCCTGGAGTGGAAGTGGCTGGCAGGCTTCTACACCCGCGAGAGCAGGCGTCCGTGAGCGTTGGACGCTCCACTGCGGAGCGCTCCATGTGAGGAGGGCCCGATGGCTGTCCCGGCCGAGAACTTGGAACCACTTGGGGGCGTGGAGCCCGACGATGCCTGGGCGGAGGAGATCCGCGCTCTGGCGGCTGAACGCGACGCGGTGCTGCTGGCACACAACTACCAGTTGCCGGCGATCCAGGACGTGGCCGACCACGTCGGCGACTCCCTTGCCCTGTCGCGGATCGCGGCCACGAGCGACGCATCGACCATTGTCTTCTGCGGTGTGCACTTCATGGCCGAGACCGCCAAGATCCTGGCGCCGGAGAAGACCGTCCTCATCCCGGACGCTCGCGCGGGATGCTCGCTGGCCGACTCGATCACCGCCGACCAACTGCGCGCGTGGAAGCGCGAGCACCCTGGCGCGGCGGTGGTGTCCTACGTCAACACCACCGCTGCGGTGAAGGCCGAAACGGACATCTGCTGCACGTCCTCCAACGCGGTGGACGTGGTCGCCTCCTTCCCACCGGATCAGGAGGTGCTCTTCTGCCCGGACCAGTTCCTCGGCGCCCACGTCAAGCGGGAGACGGGCCGGGCGAACGTGCACGTGTGGGCGGGTGAGTGTCATGTCCATGCCGGCATCAACGGTCCGGAACTCGCCGCGCGCGCGGCGGCGAACCCGAGTGCCGACCTGTACATCCATCCGGAGTGTGGATGCGCCACATCGGCGTTGTACCTCGCCGGCGAAGGCGTGGTGCCGAAGGAGAAGGTCCACATCCTGTCCACCAGCGGCATGGTCGAGGCAGCGCGTAGGACCAGTGCCGGCACCGTGCTGGTCGCTACCGAGGTCGGCATGCTGCACCAACTGCGTAAGGCCGCCCCGTCGGTGGAGTTCCGCGCCGTGAACGACCGCGCGTCGTGCCGGTTCATGAAGATGATCACGCCGGCTGCTCTGCTGCGGGCACTGCGCGAAGGCACCGACGAGGTACATGTCGATCCTGACGTCGCGGTGCGGGCGCGGGCTTCGGTGCAGCGGATGATCGAGATCGGCACCCCAGGAGGCGGCGAATGAGTGCTGCGCCTGCCGGAAAAGGACAAGGATACTTAGTTGCGCCAGCTCATGCCACGGCCTGACCCTGATGCGCTGTTGCCGGTCGCGCATGACGCCATCGACAAGGCGGTCGACTATGTCCTGACGAATCCCTTCACCGCTGTTCGGCAGAAGGACGCCCACGAGATCGTGACGGACGTCGACGTCGCCGTCGAACGCCTCGTGCACGCCGCGTTGTCCCAGAGCGTCACAGGGATCGGCTTTCTCGGCGAGGAGACCGGCGCAGTGGGTGACCCCGACACCTACTGGGTGCTCGACCCCATCGACGGCACCACCAATTTCAGCCACAATTTGCCGCTGAGTTCGATCTCGCTCGGCCTGGTGCACGACGGCTTCCCGATTCTCGGCGTGATCGCAGCCCCGTTCCTCGCGCGTCGGTACTGGGCCACGCACGGTGGCGGTGCCTATCGCGACGGTGCGCGTCTACAGGTTTCCGCGACGGCCGATCTGTCCACGGCGTTGGTTGCGCTCACCGATTACGGCGGACCCCAGCCGGAGATCGGTGATCTGTTGTGCCGGGATCTGGATCGCGAGTTGACCACTCGCACCCAGGGGCTGCGCCGGTTGGGCTCGACAGCCATCGAGCTGGCCTTCGTCGCAGAAGGTTCCCTCGATGCCAGCATCAGCATCTGGAACGGGACATGGGACACCGCGGCTGGCGCCGTCATCGCGCGTGAGGCAGGTGCGGTCGTCATGGATGCTGACGGAAGCCCACACTCAACTCGATCACGGTGCGCCATCGCGGTTACCCCGGCACTGCGTGGTGCCATGATGTCGGTTCTCGAAATCGTGCGCGGCACCCGCTACTGGCCGGTCGAGGCTGAGGACGTTTCGGCGCGCGATGGCGGAATCGCCTGAGCGAGGGGACAGCCCGGCGGGCCGAGGGAATGGTCTGGAACAGGGTGACCTACCGTGGACGGCGTGGACGACCTGGTGACCGGTGCCGACGGGCTGGCCCGCTGCGGATGGGGCGCAAGCACCCCTGACTACGCGGCCTACCACGACGGGGAGTGGGGCCGGCCGCTGCGCGGTGACGACGCGCTCTACGAGCGGATCACGCTGGAGGCGTTCCAGTCCGGCCTCTCCTGGCTGACCATCCTGCGCAAGCGGGACGCCTTCCGGCGGGCCTTCGACGACTTCCGGATCACCACCGTCGCCGGCTACGGCGAGGCCGACGTGGCCCGCCTCCTCGGTGACGCGGGCATCGTCCGCAACCGTGCCAAGATCGAGGCGGCGATCGCCAACGCGCGGGCCGCGCTCGACCTGCCGGCGGGGCTCTCCGCGCTGCTCTGGTCCTTCGCCCCGCCCGCCCGGTCGACCCGGCCCGGCCGGCTGGCCGACGTGCCGGCGGTGACGCCGGAGTCGACCGCGCTGGCCAAGGCCCTCAAGAAGCGCGGCTTCCGCTTCGTCGGACCGACCACCGCGTACGCCCTGATGCAGGCCACCGGCATGGTCGACGACCACCTCGCCGGCTGTCACGTCGTCCTCGCCCCGGCGGCGTGATGGGATGACGGACATGACCGACACCGACCGCGCCTGGGCCGTGCTGCTCCCCGCCGACCGGTACGAGGCGGAGCGGCTCGTCCACCACGACACGCTGGCGCTGACCGGACTGGAGACCGACCTTCGCCCGGCTCCCGGCGATCCGGTCGCGGTGGTCGTCGACGGGGAACCACCGTCGCTGGTCGCGCTCGGCCGGGTCGCCTCCGGTGGGGGGACCGAGCAGGATCCGGACGATCCCGACGCCGACGGTGCGCGGACGCCGCTGGTCGTGTCGTACACCCGGCGGGTCTTCGACGATCCGTTGCCGGTCGACGGGCTGGTGCCCGCCGGTCCGGTCACCCCGCTCGCCGTCGACCGCTGGCGCGGCCTGGCCGACCGGCTCGGGCCACCGCCGCCCCGGCGGACCTGGCTGGTCAGCCTGGACCTGCCGATCGAGGCGGCGAGCCCGGCCGAGGCGGTGCGGATCTTCTGGTCGTACGTGCGTGAGCTGGGCCCCCGGGAACTGCCCGCGTACGTCTCGCCGAGCGGGGACGAGCTGGCCATGCAGGCGTTCGTGTTGGGCGCCGAGGCCAACCAGGACCCGGAGGAGGACGACTGACGTCCTCCGGCGCGGGTGACGCCGCCGGCTTCCCGGCACGCGACCCCCGGCCACCGACCGCGAGGAGCACCGACCGCGAGGAGCACCGACGCGTTTCCCGACCCCGGTGGTCGTCCGGCCCGCTCGCTCCGCCGGTGCGGACGGCACCGGCGGAACCAGCGGGAACGGGACCGGGTGGACCGGCCGGGCCGGTTCAGCGCCCCTCGTAGACCGGCTGCTCCTTGCGGACGAAGGCGCGGGTGGCGGCGCGGTGGTCGGCGGTGCCCCCGCAGATCGTCTGGGCCTGCGCCTCGGCGGCCAGCGCGTCGGCGAGCGTGCCCGCGTCGGCGATGGAGAGCTGGCGCTTGATCGCCCCGTACGCGACGGTCGGGCCGGCGGCCAGCCGGGCGGCGAGTTCCTGGGCGGTCGGCAGCACCTGCTCGTCGTCCGCCACGAGCTGGTTGAGCAGGCCCAGCTGGCGGGCCTCCTCGGCACCCACCGGCTCGGCCAGCATCAGCAGCTCGACCGCCTTGGCGTGCCCGACCAGCCGGGGCAGCGTCCAGGACGCGCCCGTGTCGGCGGCCAGCCCCACCTTGGCGAAGGCCATCAGGAATGTGGTCTTCGGCCCGCCGATCCGGATGTCGGCGAGGAAGGCCAGCGACGCCCCGGCCCCGGCGGCCATGCCGCGTACCGCCGCGACCACCGGCTTGGGCAGGTTGGCCAGGCGGGCGGCGATCGGGTTGTAGTGCGCGCCGACGGTCGCCAGCGGGTCGCCCTTGGTCGACTCCAGCGTCTGCACGTGCTCACGCAGGTCCTGGCCGGCGCTGAACTGCCCGCCCGCCCCGGCGAGCACCACCGCCCGGCAGGTCCGGTCGGTCTCCAGCTCGGCGAGGGTGTCGCGCAGGGCCTCCTTGAGCGCGACGTCGAGCGCGTTCAAGGCCGTGGGGCGGTTCAGCGTCAGGGTGACGACCGCGTCGGTGCGGTCGACCAGGAGCGGCTCGGTCACGTGTCTAACGACCCTTCTGTCGTACGGCGCGGTTGCCCAGGTCGAGGCACTGTTCCACGTACCGGTCGGCGGCCGGGCGGAGCCGGGCCGCGTGCCGGTCGAAGAAACTGGCGGCGCTGGTACCGGGCCAGCGCTCGGGCAGCAGGGCCGGGGGCAACTGCGGATCCTTGAACAGGAAGGTACGCCACGCGTGCACCAGCCGGAATCGTGCCGCGTACGCCTCCTCGTCACCGCTGCGGGCGGTGACCGTGGCCAGCAGCGGACGCTGCTCGGTGACGAAGTCCTCGTACGCCTGGCCGATCTCGACGAGGTCCCAGGCGCGACGGACCATGGCCACCGCACCCGGCGTGCCGGCCGCGTGGGCGGCGGTGAAGCGCTCGTACTGGACACCGGCCTCGGCCAGCACGGCGTCGACGTCCTCGGCGGCGCGGGTGGCGATCCAGGTCTGTTCGTCGAGGGTGCCGTAGCCGAGGAAGCGTAGGGTGGTGGCGAGTCGCTGCCGTTCCCGGCGACCGTTCGGCGCGTCGAGCACGATCAGGTCGAACCGGCCGTCCCAGCCGGTCCGGGCGGTGCGGTAGACCCGGGACGCGGCCTCGTCCAGTCGCCGGGCCGCCTTCGGGGTTATCGCGTAGCCCGGTCCGGAGGCGAGCCGGATCGGATCGAGCCACCCTTGGCGCACCATCCGGGAGACCGCGGTACGGACGGCCGGGGGCGCGATACCGAGGGGCGCGAGCAGTTTGACCAGGGCGGCGACCGGTGCCCTGCCGCCCCGGGGGCGGAGGTGGTCGCCGTACAGGTCGAAGAGAGCCGACCGTGCCTGCATGACCGCACATTGTGACAGGCTATCTCGGGATATGCTAGGTGCTGTTATATCTAGGTTGCTTCGGTTTGGGTCCGGCGGTGTTCATCAGGGAAAATCGTTGGTCAGCACCGCGCGTCCGCGCGTGGTGGGTTTAACGCGTAGTGGCTGTGGGGCAACCCACCGACCCTGGTGTAGGTCTGAGGGGAGACAACATGGCGGCGATGAAGCCGCGGACGGGCGACGGTCCGCTGGAGGTCACCAAGGAGGGCCGGGGCATCGTCATGCGGGTTCCGCTGGAGGGTGGTGGCCGGCTCGTCGTCGAGATGACTCCCGACGAGGCCAACGCGCTCGGTGACGCGTTGAAGGCAGCCGCCGGCTGATGGAGGAGTGGCCCGGGCGGCGTCCGCCGCCCGGGTGGTCCGGAAGAACCTGAGCCACCGGTACACCGGTGGCTCAGGCTCTTCGTGTCCTGAGAATCCCTGGAGGTACGGCAAAGCGTGCTGGACATCCGCCTGGTGACCGGTCCCGGCCGGTTCGACACCCTCGTCCTACCTGTCCGAAGCGTCGAGGGGACGGACGCCCCGGCGTCGCTGGTCCCGACGGCGGTAACACTCCCCGACGACCTGGTCACGGAGGCCACCGCCCTGGTATCGGCGGCGGCGTTGACCGGGGCCGCCGGTGAGACACGGCTCCACCTGCGGCCACTGGCCACCCCCGTACGGCTGCTGATGCTGGGCGTGGGTGACGGCGACGAGACCGGCTGGCGGGCCGCCGGGGCCGCGCTGGTCCGTGCCCTCGCGGAGGAGACCAGCGTCACCGTCGCCCTGCCGGCCGACGCGCCGCCGGAGGCGGTCCGCGGCCTGGCCGAGGGGGCGTTGCTGGCGTCCTACCGGTTCCGGCTGACCGACGCCGGGTCGAGCCCGGCACTGGCCGAGCTGGAGGTCGCGGTCGACGAGCCGGGACGGTACGACGCCGCGCTCGACACGGGACGGACCACCGCCCGGATGACCTGTTTCGCCCGGGACCTGACCAACATGCCGTCGTCGGTGAAGAACCCGGAGTGGTTCGCCGACCAGGTCGCCGGGCTCGCCGCCGACCTGCCCGAGGTGGATCTGCGGGTCTGGCAGCCCGACGAACTCGCCGAGGCGGGCTTCGGCGGCATCCTCGCCGTCGGCGGCGGCTCGGCCAAGGGCCCCCGTCTGGTCGAGCTGGGCTGGCACCCGGCCGGCGCGACGACCCACGTGGTGCTGGTCGGCAAGGGGATCACCTTCGACACCGGCGGCATCTCGATCAAGCCGCTCTCCGGCATGAAGCTGATGCGCAAGGACATGGCGGGAGCCGCCGCCGTGGTCGCCGCGACCCTCGGAGCCGCCGCGCTGCGCCTCCCCGTCCGGATCACCGCCCTCGCCCCGCTGGCCGAGAACATGGTCAGCGGCTCGGCCTTCCGTCCGGGCGACGTGATCCACCACTACGGCGGGCTGACCAGCGAGTCCACCAACTCCGACGCCGAGGGACGGTTGGTGCTCGCCGACGCGCTCGCGTACGCGGTGGACCGGCTCGCCCCCGACGTGCTGGTCGACCTGGCCACTCTGACAGGGGCCAACTCGATCGCGCTGGGTACGCGGACCGCCGCGATGTACACCGAGAACGACGAACTGGCCGAGGCGCTGGTCGCCACCGCCGCCGAGGCGGGCGAGCGGTCGTGGCGGATGCCGCTGGTCGGCGACTACGTCGAGTACCTCGGCAGTGACCTGGCCGACTTCTACAGTGCCCCGAACCGGGGCGCGGGCTCCGTGGTCGCCGCCCTGTACCTGCGGGAGTTCACCGGTGACCTGCGGGACCGGTGGGTGCACTTCGACATGTCCGCGCCCGCCTGGTCGTCCGACGCCAAGGCGGAACTTGCCAAGGGTGCCACCGGTTGGGGCGTCCGGGGCCTGCTCCGCTGGCTGGCGACACTGGGCTGAGCGGTCGCCCAGGTGTTTGTCTGAGGTGGTTGCAGGGGGCCCTTCCTATCGCTTTTTTGGTGAGGAGGGGACCCCTGCAGGCACATGAAGCCGGCGGCACCTGAAGCCGCAGGCGCGTCGAGCCGGCGGCGTCCGGAGCCGGCGGTGGGTGCAGCCGGCGGTGGGTGGAGGGCCTTGGCGGGTGGGGTGGTCAGCAGCGGATGGCGGCCAGCAGGCCGTGGCCGACCGGGAGCAGGGCGGGCACCCACTCGTCCGACTCCCGGAGGGCCTTGATGGCCTCGCGCAGGGTCACCGTCTCCATGTCGCGGGCGGCCGGGTCACCGATTCGTCCGCCGGCGAGCGCACCGTTGACGGCGAGCACCCCACCCGGGCGGAGCAGTCGCAGCGCGGCGTCCACGCAGGCACTGACCCCGGTCACCTCGGCGTCGACGAACACCAGGTCGTACGCGCCGTCGGCGAGGCGGGGCAGGACGTCCAGGGCACGGCCGGTGATGATCCGGGTCCGCCCCGCCGGGAAGCCCGCCTCGGCGAAGATCCGGCGGGCGATCCGCTGGTGCTCGACCTCCACGTCGATCGTGGTGAGCACGCCGTCGGCCCGCATGCCGCGCAGCAACCAGATGCCGCTCACCCCGGTACCGGTACCGATCTCCACCACCGCCCGGGCGCTGCCGGCGGCGGCGAGCAGCCGCAGGGCGGCGCCGGTCCCGGTGGTCACCGCGTCGACGCCCACCTCCTCGGCGAGACTGCGGGCGGTGCGCAGGACGAGGTCCTCGGCGACGTACGACTCGGCGAACTGCAGGGCCTGCGCCGTCGAACTGCCGGAACTGGCGGCCGTGGCGATGGGGCACCTCCGAGGGGCGGCGGGAGTGGAGCGGGGCGGGTTCGCCGTATGAGCCTAGAGGCGACGGTCGAGGGACGCAGCCACGCGGTCGGTCGGTGTGGGGTACGCCCGGTACGACCGTCGGCCCGGGGCCGGGTATCCGTGCAATCCTGGATGGTGATCCCGTCCGTCGCGGCCGGGCCGGTGCCGCCGGTCCGCCCCCGGTGCACGGGGCTCGGGACGGACTGGGAGGCACCGACGTGACCGACGGCTGGGACTGGCGCCGGCCCGCCGCGAACCCCGCACCGCCGCAGTCGCCGGTGGCCGGGGGAGCGCCACCGGGCGGCGGGTACGGCGGACCGGCGAACGGCGGCGGGTACGGCGGACCGGCGAACGGCAGCGGGTACGGCGGACCGGCGAACGGCCGGGGCGTACCGGTCGGCGGTGTGCACACCACGGCCGCCACCTCGCCGTGGTGGTCCGACGCGCTGGCCGACCCGTGGCGGGACCCGGTGGCACCCGCCGCCGTGGTGCTGCCGGCCGCGCCGGTGCGGGGGGCGGAACCCGAACCGGTGACCGACCCGGACACGCCCCGCCGACCGGCGCTGCGCCAGGCGTTGCTGATCGCCGTGGTCGCCGCGTTGCTCGCCGGCACCCTCGGTGGGGCACTGGGCTACGCGTTCGCGGTGCGCGGCGGCGCGGGCGGGACGGTGCTCGGGGCCCAGTCACAGGACCCGCCGGTGGCCGCCCAGCGCAAGCCGGACTCCCTGGCCGGGGTCGCCGCGCGGGTGCTGCCCAGCGTGGTCACCGTCCGGGTCGGCAGTGCCGCCGGCACCAGCGAGGGCTCCGGCTTCATCGCCAGCGCCGACGGACACGTGATCACCAACGACCACGTGATCGCCGGTGGCAACGGCAAGGCGACCGTGATCTTCAACGACGGCTCGTCCGCCCCGGCCAACCTGGTCGGGCAGGACCCGGAGTCCGACATCGCTGTGATCAAGGTCGCCCGGACGGGGCTGCGGCCGGTCGAGTTCGGCGACTCGGACGCCCTCGCGGTCGGCGACCCGGTGCTCGCCATCGGTTCGCCGCTCTCCCTGGCGAACACCGTGACCGCCGGCATCGTCAGCGCCCTGGACCGGACCATGCGGGCCGGTGAGCCGGGCGGACCGGTCCGCTACTACGCGGCGATCCAGACCGACGCGGCGGTCAACCACGGCAACTCCGGTGGCCCACTCGTGGACGGCGCGGGGCGGGTCATCGGGGTGAACTCGACGATCAAGTCGCTGGTCTCCGAGGGGCAGGAGGCCGGCAACATCGGCCTCGCCTTCGCCATCCCGATCAACCAGGCCAAGCGCATCACCCAGGACATCATCGGCACCGGCAAGGCACGCCGTACGGTGATCGGCGCAGAGGTGCCCGGACCGGGCACCGCCCCCGGTGCCACCGGGGGCGTACGGCTGGTCACGGTCGAGCCCTCCGGGCCGGCGGCCGGGGCCGGGCTGAAGGCCGGGGACGTGATCCTCAAGCTCGCCGGGCGTCCGTTGTCCGAGCCGACCGACCTGATCGCCCTGGTCCGCAAGTTCGCCCCCGGTTCGGTGGTGACGGTCGAGTACCGGCGTGGGTCGTCCCTGGACACCGCCTCGGTGACGTTGGCCGCGGACGCCAAGTAGGCGACGGCCACCCCCTCCCGGAAGCCCTCCGGCGTGCGTACGCTTGCCCGCAGACGCCGAGGAGGAGGCTGCGCGTGTTCGACAACCTGGGCGCGTTCGAGGTCGGTGCGCTGCTGCTGCTCGCGTTGCTGATCTTCGGTGACCGGCTGCCCACGGTCATCAGCGACGGCCTGCGGATGGTGCGCAACCTGCGCAACATGGCCCGCAACGCCACCACCGACCTGAGCCGGGAACTGGGCACCGACATCCAGCTGGAGGACCTGCATCCCAAGGCGTTCATCCGCAAGCACCTGCTCAGCGAGGAGGACGAGCAGGTGATCCGGAAGCCGTTGCAGGGCATCTACGACGACCTGCGTGCCGACGTCACCGGCGTGCACAAGGAGCTGAACGACGTGGCCACGGCGGCGGACCTGCGATCCGGTGGCACCCCGGCCGCCACGCCGCCGCGCCCCCGCAGCTTCGACAGCGACGCCACCTGATCCCCGCCGCGCCGCGCCGCGGCGGGGATCGGGTGAGGCGTCGGTCAGCGGCCTGCGGGCTTGAGGCCGAGGGGCTTGCCGAGCAGCGACTCGCGGCGGAGGGCCAGCCGGTCGGCGACCGCGTCCAGTGCCTTCGCGGCCGGGGCGGCCGGCTCGGCGAGCACGATCGGGGTGCCGGCGTCGCCGGCCTCGCGGACCCGGGTGTCGAGGGGGATCTGCCCGAGCAGCGGCACCTGCGCGCCGATGGTGCGGGTCAGCGACTCGGCCACGGTCGCCCCGCCACCTGCGCCGAAGACCTCCATCCGGGAACCGTCCGGCAGCTCCAGCCAGGACATGTTCTCGATCACGCCGACCACCCGCTGGTGGGTCTGGAGGGCGATCGCCCCGGCCCGCTCGGCCACCTCGGCGGCGGCGGCCTGCGGGGTGGTGACCACCAGGATCTCCGCGTTCGGCAGCAACTGGGCCAGCGAGATCGCCACGTCGCCGGTGCCCGGGGGCAGGTCGAGCAGGAGGACGTCCAGGTCGCCCCAGTAGACGTCGGCGAGGAACTGCTGCAACGCCCGGTGCAGCATCGGGCCGCGCCACACCACGGCGGCGTTGCCGGCGGTGAACATGCCGATCGAGATGACCTTCACGCCGTGCGACTGGGGCGGCATGATCATGTCTTCCACCCGGGTCGGACGGGCGTCCGCGCCGAGCATCCGGGGCACCGAGTGGCCGTAGATGTCCGCGTCGACCACGCCGACGGCGAGCCCCCGGGCGGCGAGCGCCGCGGCCAGGTTGACCGTCACGCTGGACTTGCCGACGCCGCCCTTGCCGCTGGCCACCGCGTACACCCGGGTCCGGGAGCCGGGCTGGGCGAACGGGATGACCGGCTCCTCGGCCGAACCGCCGCCGCGCAGCTTCGCCTGGAGCGACTGCCGCTGCTCGGGACTCATCACGCCGAACTCGATCTCCACCCCGGTGACCCCGGGCACCGCGCCGACGGCGGCGGTGATGTCGCTGCGCAGCTTCTCCTTCAGCGGACAGCCGGCGACGGTGAGCAGCAGCTCGACCCGGACGACGCCGTCGTCGCCGACGACCGCGGAGCGGACCATGCCGAGGTCGGTGATGGGCCGGCGGATCTCGGGGTCGTCGACGGTGGCCAGCGCGGCCTGGACGGCGTCGGAGACGGTGCTGACGGGTGCTGACATGCCGGCAATGCTACGTCGGTGTCCGTCCGGGACCACGGGCCGCGGGGGCGGTGTGAGCGAGTCGGCGGCCCGGGTGCGCCGGTCAGAATCCGTCCGGTTCGTCCCGGGGCTCGTCGAGCGGATCGGGGCGCTGGCCGGGCCTCTCCTGCTGGCGGCGTTCCAGCCGGTGGCGGCGTTGCTGGGCCTCGTCCAGCTCCTCGGCCAGCCGGGCCAGCTCGGAGCGGAGGAAGTCCCGGGTGGCCACCTCCCCCATGGCGATCCGCAGCGCCGCGATCTCCCGGGCCAGGTACTCGGTGTCCGCCTTCTGCATGGTGGCGCGGCGGCGGTCCTCCTCGAGCGAGACCCGGTCCCGGTCGGCCTGCCGGTTCTGCGCGAGCAGGATCAGCGGGGCCGCGTAGGACGCCTGCAACGACAGGATCAGGGTGAGGAAGGTGAAGGTGTACGGGTCGAAGCGCAGGTCAGCGGGGGCCAGGGTGTTCCAGCCGAACCAGGCCGCGATCACCACCGTCATGTAGACGATGAAGTTCGCCGTACCCATGCCCCGGGCGATCCCCTCGGACCAGCGCCCGAACGCCTCCGGGTCGAACCGGGGCAGCTTGACGGTGCGGGGCTCCGCCGGCTGGTCCAGCCGTTCGGGGCGGCGTTGCTCAGCCATGCCCACCGTCCGTCAGCCGGTACCCGGTCGGCGAGCCGGCGAGCGGTTCCGCGGGCAGGTCCGCGGCCGTGTCCCGCTCCCGCCAGTCCCGGGGCAGGGAGTGGTCCAGCACGTCGTCCACGGTGACCGCGCCGACCAGCCGGTTGTTGCGGTCCACCACGGGCATGGCGACCAGGTCGTAGGTCGCCATCCGGCGGGTGATCTCCGGCAGCGGGGTGGTCTCGCGCAGCGGGTCGATGTCGTTGAGCACCACCCCGCCGAGCAGGTCGGCCGGCGGCTCCCGGAGCAGGCGCTGGAAGTGCACCATCCCCAGGTAGCGCCCGGTCGGGGTGGTCATCGGGGCGCGGGTGACGAAGACCTGCGCCGCCACGGCGGGGGAGAGCTGCGGCTCCCGGATCCGGGCCAGCGCCTCCGCGACGGTCGCGTCCGGCGGGAGGATCACCGGCTCGGAGGTCATCACGCTGCCCGCCGTGCCCGCGGTGTACTTGAGCAGCTGGCGCACCGGGTCGGCCTCGTCCGGTTCCATCAGGTCGAGCAGCACGTCCTGTTCCGGCGGGGGCAGCTCGTTGAGCAGGTCGGCCGCGTCGTCCGGGTCCATCTCCTCCAGCACGTCGGCGGCGCGTTCCCGGCCGAGGGCGGAGAGGATCTCCACCTGGTCGTGCTCGGGCAGCTCGCTGAGCACGTCCGCCAGGCGCTCGTTGTCCAGGGCCGCGGCCACCTCGTTGCGGCGCAGGTCAGGCAGTTCCTGGAGGGCGTTGGCCAGGTCGGCCGGGCGCATGTCCTCCAGGACGGCGAGAAGGTTGGCCGTCCCCCGGGTGTCGGCGAAGCCGGTGAGCCCCCGCACCTTGTCCCAGTCGAGTTGGTGCAGGTGGCCCCGGCGGGTGAGCCGGCCGGTCTGCTCCCGGACCGCCACCCGGCTCAGCGACCACTCGCCGCCCCGGGTGCACTCCATCGCCACGTCGACCACGGTGCCGGACTGCCCGTCGGGGTCGAGGTCCACCCGGCGGTCGAGCAGCTCGGAGAGGACCAGCAGCTCGTTGGGCCGCTTCTCGAAGCGACGCAGGTTCAGCGTCCCGGTGCCGAGCACCACCGCGTCCGCCTCGAGGGTGGTGACCCGGTTGATGGAGAGGAAGATGCGTCGGCGCATCGGCATCTCGGCGACCAGTCCGACCACCTCGGGCGGCCGGTTGGTCGGCCGGAGCCGGGCCACCGCGTCGCGGACCCGCCCCACCTGGTCGCCGTTCGGGTCGAATACGGCCACTCCGGCGAGTCGGGCGATGTAGACCCGGGTCGGCGTGCTCACGTCGACCAGCCTATGCGCCTAGTGTTTATCAACATGTCGACCTTGGCCTACGAGATCGTGGACGTCTTCACCGACCGCCCGTTCGCCGGCAACCCGCTGGCCGTGGTGTTCGGCGCGGACGGACTCGCCACCGAGCAGATGCAGACGCTCGCGCGGGAGTTCAACCTTTCCGAGACGGTGTTCGTGCTGCCCGCCACCCAGGCCGGTGCGACGTACCGGGCCCGGATCTTCACCCCGGCGGCGGAGCTGCCCTTCGCCGGCCACCCGAGCGTGGGCGCGGCGGTGACCGCGTGCCGGCGGGGCTGGTTCGACATCGGTGCGGTGACTCAGGAGTGCGGGGCGGGGGTGCTGCCGGTCGAGGTGACCGGGACGGCCGCCACGCTGACCGGCGGGATGCCGACGCTCGGACCGGAGCTGGACGTAGAACCGTTGCTGGAGGTGGCCGGGCTGCGGGCCAGTGACCACGCCGGACCGGCGCCGCGGGTGGCCGGCTGCGGGCTGGAGTTCCCCTACCTGCCGGTCCGCCCGGACGCGCTGGCCCGCGCGCGGGTCGACGTGAGGGCGGCGGAACGGTACGGGGTGGAGCATGTCAGCGTCTTCTCCTGGGACGCCGGTACGCAAACCGCCCGCTCCCGGGTGTTCGTGCCCGGGATGGGGGTGCCCGAGGACCCGGCCACCGGCTCGGCCGCTCTCGGCCTGGGCGTGTGGCTGGTCGCCAGTGGCCTGCTACCCGGTGAGGGGCGGTCGTCGTACACCGTCGAGCAGGGCTTCGAGCTGAACCGCCCGTCCGTGCTGACCTGCACGGTCACCGCGGCCGGCGGAACCGTGCTGGGCGCGACGGTCAGCGGCCAGGTGATGCCGGTCGCCCGGGGCGAGATCAACATCCCGCCCTTCCTCGGCTGATCCCCCGCCCGCACCGACGCGGAGCCGCCGGGGCGTCGCCACCCGTGTGGTCGGCCGTGCGGGGCCGGGAGGTCCGTCCGGCGGGCGGGTCCGGGGTAGGGCAGGATTCCCGGTGTGAGCGACGAGGTGGAGGAGCGGGCGGCCACGCCCCTGGTCGACGAGGCGTCGAAGAAGGCCGCCGTGGCCTGGGTCCGGGTGTCGGGCGGCCCTGCGCTCGCGCTCTGGTGCGTACCCCTGGAGGGGGCGCTGTTCGTGGTGAGCGGCCCGGGGGAGCAGACGGCGCCCGACCTGGTTGGGGCGGCGGAGGCCGAGGTGACCCTCCGGGGCGACCACGGCGGCCGGATCGTGACCTTCCCGGCGCGGGTCTCCCGGGTCGACCCGGAGAGCGAACTGTGGGCCACGGTGGCCCCGGCGGTGGCCGGCAAGCGGTTGAACGCGTCCGGCTCCGCCACCGACCTGGTGGGTCGGTGGGCTGCGGACGGTTGCGTGCTGAGCCGGCTGGAGCCGGCGGGGACGCCGCTCGCCGGGTCCGCCCTGCCGGACGACTCGCTGGCCGAGCCGCCCCGGGACACGCCCGCCGTGCGCCGGACCCGCAAGCCCTTCCGTCTGCACCGGGTGCGCCGCCGCTGACCCGCCGGCCCGTTCCCCGTGCACCCGTCACCGCGGCATCCGCCGCTCGATCCGCTGACCACCGGGGCGATCGTGGTGGCCGTCGCGGCGGTCTCCTCGTCGGCGCCGCTCATCGCGTTCGCGACCGCGCCCGCCCTGGCCATCGCCTTCTGGCGGAACCTGCTCGGCACCGGTGTCGTCGCGCCGTGGGCGCTGCTCCGCCGCCGTGCCGAGTTCCGGGCCCTGGGGTCGGACGCCGGCCGGCGCGAGGGCTGGTACTGCGTGCTCTCCGGGGTGGCGCTGGCCGGGCACTTCGCCACCTGGATGCCGAGCGCGCAGCTCACCTCGGTCGCCGCCGCGACCGCGCTGGGCGCCACCCAGCCGGTCTGGCAGGGGCTGATCGCCCGCTGGCAGGGGCGGCGGCTGCCGGGCCCGGTGTGGGTCGGCATCGGCATCGCGGTGCTGGGGGCGGTGCTGGCCAGCGGTGCGGACTTCGCCGTCTCCGGTCGGGCCTTCGCCGGTGACCTGCTGGCCATCGCGGGCGCCGTCTTCATCGCCGGCTACACCGCCCTCGGCGAGCGGGCCCGCGCCACGCAGAGCACCACCACCTACACCACGATCTGCTACAGCGTCTGCGCCGCCGTCCTGCTGGTGGTCTGCCTGGTCGGTGGGATACCGCTCGGCGGATACGACACCGACACCTGGCTGGTGATCCTCGCGCTGGTCGCCGGGGCGCAGCTGCTCGGGCACTCGATGTTCAACTACGCGTTGCGGCGGGTCTCGGCCACCACGGTGAGCGTGCTGATCCTGCTGGAGGTGCCGGGCGCGGCGTTGATCGGCTGGCTCTGGCTGGGGCAGCTCCCGCAGCCGCTCGCCCTGCCCGGTCTGGGCGTGCTGCTGGTCGGCACGGTCGTGGTGGTGGTGGGGCGGGCGCGACCGCGTCGCCCCGGGGTCGGCAGGCCGGGCACCGCTGGGCGGGCCTGACCGACCCCGGGCGACGAGTCCTGTCCGGTCGGGAGCCAGGTCAGGAGCTGACCCCGTCGGCCAGCCCGGCCCGTTCGGCGGGAGCGGCTGCCGCGGCGTCCCGGGTGGCGAGATGCTGCCGGACCGACCACACCACCGCCGCCGCCCAGGTGACCGTCACGACGGCGTAGCAGACGTACCGGACAGCCGCCGGGGCGTCGATCCACTCGCTGCGCAGCAGAGTCCGGCCGTTGGTGAGAATGATCATGCCGCCGACCGCGGAGCCGAGCACCCGGGGCGGGACCTTCCGGACCAGCCACGCCGCGAGCGGTGCGGCGGCCATGCCGCCGAGCAGCAGCGCGACCACCCAGCCGTAGTCGATGTTCTGCGAGCCGAGGCCGACCAGGAAGCCGAGGCTGGCGGCGACCGCCACCAGGAATTCGCTGGTGTCGATCGAACCGATCACGCGGCGCGGCTCCATCCGGCCGCTCGCGAGGATGGCGGGGGTGCCGACCGGGCCCCAACCGCCACCGCCGGTGGCGTCGACGAAACCGGCGACCAGGCCCAGCGGGCCGAGGAAGCGCTTGCGCAGCGGCAGCCCGACGCGTCCGGTGGGCAGCCCGGCGACGGTGAAGCGGATCAGCACGTAGCTGCCGAGGGCCAGCAGGATCAGCGACATGAGCGGGGCGGCCGCGGCGGTGGAGAGACCGGAGAGGAAGGTCGCGCCCAGGAAGGCTCCGAGGGCTCCCGGTACGCCGACCCGGCGCACCACCCGCCAGTCCACGTTGCCGAATCTCCAGTGGGCGGCCCCGGAGACGAGCGTCGTGCCGATTTCGGCCAGATGAACGGTCGCGGACGCGCTGGCAGCACTGGTGTTGATGGCGAGAAGCAATGTGGTGGATGTCACTCCGTATGCCATCCCCAGGCTGCCGTCAACAAGTTGTGCGCCAAAGCCGACCAGGGCGAGCAGGATGAGTTTACGCACTTTTAACCGCCGATCATAAAGAGGTAATCAGAGTTAGCGGGTTCGTCACGCAAGCGCGTCGGCAATCCCTTCGGGGCCGGACGGTCGAGCGTTCGTGCTGGTGACGGGGGCTTTGCCGGCCCGTGCGGCGGCCGCCGACGGTAGGGCGACGCGGCGATCACCGGACGTGGCGGGAAAAACGATTGTTAAGTGTTTAATCGGGCGCCGCATGATCTGTGGCGTGGGCCACTTATCACTAGGTGGGAGGCGGCGGGAGGGGTGGTCCCGGCGTCCAGGGGGCGCTCCTGCGGGTCGTCGGTCAGCCGAAGCGGCAGGTGGCGGGCCATGTCGGTCGGCTGATCAGGGCATCCGGTCGTCCGGGTTCCTCACCCCACTCTCGGGTAAGTCAGAGCTATTCGATAGGGAATGGCGGCTGGGGGGACGGAAAGGGATCGTCCACGGCCGCCGGTCGCCCTGACAAGAGCCCGTCCAGATATTGAGACGGATTGATGTGTCTCACGTTTCCGGTCATTGGGGCCCTGGTCGGCTAGTTGTTTCGTGAGTAATTAACAACCCTCTCGCCGTCCGCTCCGACCCCGCCTCCAGTGGTTCTCGACCGGTTCTCGTCGGTTCTTCCTGGCAGCGGTTGAGGCATATCCCGCCTGCTCGGTAGGGATTACGAGGCTTCTTCACGTCCGGGATCGTGTTAATCATTCGGTAACAAGCTGCCACTAGCTTGTTACGGAGCGCAACATCGATTCATGCAAATTCGGTTCTGGTCACTCGTGGTTTGACCGATCCAGCCCGTCGCAACGCGAGACCCTCGCGAACGAAGTGGGAGCCCGATGAGTACTGCAACGTACACGCGCGACCTCGTCATGGTCGTCAATCCCGGCGGTGCCCTGGAGCCCGCCCCGCGGCTGGCCGCCGCCGCTCGCGTCGGCGGTGGGGTGGGAGTGTTGGATCTGGCGGGCGGCGACGACTGGGCGCTGCGCGCGCTGGCCCAGGCCGTCGCCTGGTCGCCCGGGCCGCTCGGGGTACGGGTACCGGCCGGGTGCCAGGCCACCCTGGGCGAGGTGGAGCGGATCGCGCCCGACGGGGTCGACCTGGTCGTGCTGACGTCGGACTCGCCCTGGGACGTGGCCGAGACCGCCCCCCGCTACCGGGTGCTGGTCGAGGTGACCAGCCGGGACGAGGCCCGCGCCGCCGCCGAGGCCGGCGCACACGGACTGATCGCCCGGGGCATGGAGGCCGGTGGACGGGGCAGTGACCTCAGCTCCTTCGTCCTGCTCCAGCAGCTCGTCGCCGACGAGACCCTCGACCTGCCGGTCTGGGTCGCCGGTGGTGTCGGCCCCCGCACCGCGGCCGCCTGTCTGGTCGGCGGGGCGGCCGGCGTCGTCCTGGACAGTCAGCTCGCGCTGATGCCCGAGTCCGAGCTGCCCACCGACGTGCGGACCGCCATCCGGCGGATGGACGGCTCCGAGACAGTGCTGGTCGACGGCGTCCGGGGAATCCGGCGCGGCGGCCCGCACGACGAGGCCTCCGAGCTGGTGCCGATCGGCCAGGACGGCTGGCTCGCCTCCGTCTTCGCCGAGCGCTGGCCGGACACCGCCGCCGCCGTCCGGGGCATCCGGGACCTGATGCTCGACGCCGCCACCGACGACGCCGCCGGTGAGGTGCTGGCGCCGGGATCGCCGCTGGCCGTGGACCTCGGCATCCGGGTGCCCGTCGCCCAGGGGCCGATGACCCGGGTCAGCGACGAGCCCGGCTTCGCCGCCGCCGTCGCCGAGGACGGTGGCATGCCCTTCGTCGCGCTCGCCCTCAATGGCGCGAAACAGACCCGCCGCATCCTCACCGAGACCGCCGCCCGCCTCGGCGACCGGCCCTGGGGCGTCGGCGTGCTCGGCTTCGCCCCCGAGGAGATACGCGAGGCGCAACTGGAGGTCATCCGGGAGCTGCGTCCGGCCTGCGCGATCATCGCCGGTGGCCGGCCGCCGCAGGCGAAGGCGTTGGAGCAGCAGGGGATCACCACGTTCCTGCACGTCCCGTCGCCGGGGCTGCTGCGGCAGTTCCTGCGCTCCGGGGCCCGCCGGTTCATCTTCGAGGGCGCCGAGTGCGGCGGCCACACCGGACCCCGGGCCAGCTTCCCGCTCTGGGAGGCCCAGCTCATGGTGCTGGAGGAGTACCTCGACGCCGAACCGGACGCGGCCACGGCACTCCAGGTGTTCTTCGCCGGTGGCATCCACGACGCCCGCTCGGCCGCGATGGTCGCCACCATGGCGTCGCCGCTGGCCCGTCGGGGCGCGCGGATCGGTGTGCTGATGGGCACCGCGTACCTCTTCACCGCCGAGGCGGTGGAACACAACGCCGTCCAGCCGCTCTTCCAGCGTGAGGCGATCGCCGCCGAGCGGACCGCGCTGCTGGAGACCGCCCCCGGGCACGTCACCCGGTGCCTGCCCACCCCGTTCGTCGACGACTTCTACCAGCGCCGCGAGGAGCTGCGCGAGTCCGGGATGGAGAGCCGCGACGCGTGGCAGGAGCTGGAGAAGCTCAACATCGGGCGGGCGCGGATCGCCAGCAAGGGGATCGTGCGCGAGGGCGACACGCTGCGTTCGGTCGGCGAGGACGAGCAGGCCGCCGAGGGCATGTTCATGGCCGGGCAGATCGTCGTGCTGCGCGACGACGCGACCACCATCGCCGGGCTGCACGACTCGGTCAGCGCCGGAGCCCGCGAGTACCACGGGAACAGCCTCGACGCGATCCGGGAGCGGCTGGCGCCGCCCGCCGAGGTCGAGGACGCCCCCGCGCCGTTGGACATCGCCATCGTCGGGATGGCCTGCATCCTGCCCGGCTCGCCGGACCTGGAGAGCTTCTGGCGTACGGTGCTCAGCGGCGCGGACGCCGTCGGCGAGGTGCCCCCGCAGCGCTGGGACACCGATCTCTACTACGCCCCCGAGGTCGGCCCCGGGCAGACCGGCCGGATCAGCGTCTCCAAGTGGGGCGGCTTCATCGAGCCGGTGCCCTTCGACGCGATCGGCTACGGCATCCCCCCGGCCGCCCTGGCCAGTATCGACCCGACCCAACTGCTCGCCCTGGAGATCTCCCACCGGGCGCTGGTCGACGCCGGGTACGCCTACGACGCGCCGGGCGTCGACCACTCCCGCACCGGCGTGGTGTTCGGCGCGGAGGCCGGCAGTGACATGGGACACGCGCAGACCCTGCGCACCATGCTCCCGGCGTACCTGGGCGACGTGCCCGCCGAGATGGAGGAGCTGCTCCCGACGGTCACCGAGGACAGCTTCCCCGGCGTCCTGGCGAACGTGATCGCCGGCCGGGTGGCGAACCGGCTCGACCTGGGCGGCCCCAACTACACCATCGACGCGGCCTGCGCCTCGTCCCTGGCCGCGATGGACGCCGCCTGCAAGGAACTGCTCAGCGGCGACAGCGACATGATGATCTGCGGCGGCGCGGACCTGCACAACGGCATCAACGACTACCTGATGTTCACCTCCGCGCACGCGCTCTCGCCGACCGGCCGGTCCCGCCCGTTCGACTCGACCGGTGACGGCATCGCCCTCGGCGAGGGCGTGACCTGCATCGTGCTGAAGCGGCTCGCCGACGCCGAGCGGGACGGCGACCGAATCTACGCGGTGGTCAAGGGCCTCGGCGGCTCCAGCGACGGACGCGCCCTCGGCCTCACCGCGCCCCGGACGGACGGGCAGCGCCGGGCCCTGGACCGGGCGTACCGCCGCAGCGGCGTCTCGCCGCGCGAGGTCGGCCTGGTCGAGGCGCACGGCACCGGCACGGTGGTCGGCGACCGGACCGAGCTGGAGACGCTCACGAAGATGTTCGCCGAGGCCGGCGCGGAGCCCGGAAGCTGCGCGCTCGGCTCGGTGAAGTCGCAGATCGGGCACACCAAGTGCGCCGCCGGCCTGGCCGGCGTGATCAAGGTGGCCCTCTCCCTCTACAACGGCATCCGGCCGCCGACCATCCACCTGGAGCGGCCCAACCCGGCCTGGCATCCGGAGCGGAGTCCGTTCGCCTTCTACACCGAGGCCCGCCCCTGGCCGGTCCCGGCGCGGGAGCGGATCGCCGGGGTGAGCGCCTTCGGCTTCGGCGGCACCAACTTCCACACCGTGCTCGCCGCGTACGGCGACGCCCCGGAGCCCCGGCACGCGCGCCGGACCTGGCCGGCGGAGCTGTTCTGTTTCCCCGGCGTCGACTCCGCCGCCGCCCACCAGGCGATCGTGCAGCTGGCAGACCGGCTCGCCGCCGACACCGACCGGGACCGCCCGGGCCGGCTGGCCGAACTGGCCGCCCAGGTCGCCGGGGAGGCCGCCGGACGGCGGGGACCCACCCGGGTCGCGATCGTCGCCCGGGACACCGCCGAGCTGGACACCCTGCTGCGCCGGGCCCTCGCCGGTGAGCACGACCCGGCGCGAGGTCTGGTGCAACCGACCGGGGACGCCGACCCCGGCAAGGTCGCCTTCCTCTTCCCCGGCCAGGGCAGCCAGCGACCCGGTGCGCTCGCCGAACTGTTCGTCACCTTCCCCGAGCTGCGGCACTACCTGGAACTGGACCGGGACGCGGCGGAGCTGCTCTTCCCGCCGACCGCCTTCGACCAGGAGAGCCGCAGGCGGCAGGAGGACCGGGTCCGCGACACCCGGGTCGCCCAGCCGGTGCTGGGTATTGGTGGACTCGCCGTCGACCACCTGCTGCGCCGCCTCGGCGTCCGGCCGGACATGACCGGTGGGCACAGCTACGGCGAACTCGTCGGGCTCTGCGTGGCCGGTGCGTTCGACGCCCGTACCCTGCTCGACCTCAGCCGGGAACGGGCCGCGGCGATCCTCGGCGCGACCGGCGAGGACCCGGGCACCATGGCCGCCGTCAGTGCCACGCCCGAGCAGGTGGCCCAGGTGCTGGCCAGCGCCGGGCTGACCAGCGAGGTGGTGCTCGCCAACCGGAACGCGCCGAAGCAGATCGTCATCTCCGGCCCGACCGCCAAGGTCGAGGCGGCGGTGGTGGCGCTCAAGGAGGCTCGCCTCTCGGCGAAGCTCATCCCGGTGGCCTGTGCCTTCCACAGCCCGCTGGTCGCCGGTGCGGTGGAGCGCTTCGCCGAGGTGCTCGCCGACCGGCGGATCAGCGAGCCGCGCATCCCGGTCTGGTCCAACCTGACCGCCGCCCCCTACGTCGACAACCTCGACCAGCTCCGCCAGCAGCTCGCCGAGCAGATCGGGGAACCGGTCCGCTTCGTCGAGCAGATCGAGGCCATGTACGCCGCGGGTGCCCGCACCTTCGTCGAGGTCGGCCCCGGCCAGGTGCTCAGCAAGCTGGTGAAGGCGGTGCTCGGCGACCGGCCCTACCGGGCCGTCGCCACCGAGCGCGGACCGGCGGAGGGACTGCGCGGATTCCTCATCTCGGTCGGCGAGATCGCCTGCGCCGGCGTGCCGATCCGCACCGACTGGCTGTTCCACGGACGGGTCGGCGGTCCGCGCCGCGACGCCGTGCCGCACCGCCGTCCGATCTGGACGGTCGACGGGCAGCTCGTCCGCGACCAGAACGGCGACTGCCTCCCCGGTGGCATGACCCCTCCCCGAATCGTCAAGGAGTTGCCGATGAGCCCCTCGAACGGTGCCCACGCCCCTGCCCCTGCCCCCGTGCAGCACGTCGTCCAGGACATCCGGGGCGAGCTGCTCGGCGAGTTCCTGCGGACCACCCGGGACATGATCGCCTCGCAGCGGGACATCATGCTCGCCTTCCTCGGCGACGGTGGCGACGGTGGCAGCGGTGGTCGCCTGGTCTGGCAGCCGGCCGAACCGCACCGGACCGACGGGTACCCGAACGGCTCGGCGCTGGCTCCGGCGCAGCCGGCACCCGCGCAGTACGCCCCGGCGCAGTACGTCCCGGCGGCCGAACCGACGCCGGTTCCGGCGATGGCGGTCTCCACCAACGGCGGGTCCGCGATGGCCGCGACCGCCACGTACGCTCCCGCGCCCACCATCGCCCCGCCGGCACCCGCCCCGGCCGCCCCGGCCGGTCCGTCGTTGGCGGACTTCCAGGCCGCGATTCTCGCGGTGATCAGTGAGCGGACGGGTTATCCGGTGGATCTGATCGAGTTGGATCTGGATCTGGAGGCGGATCTGTCGATCGACTCGATCAAGCGGGCTGAGGTGGCCGGTGAGGTCGCGCAGCGTCTGGATCTCGCGGTGGAGGGTGACGAGTCGGAGCTGGAGGACCTGGTCAAGGCGCGGACCGTCCGCGCCATGGTCACCTGGCTCGACCAGCGGATGGGCAGCACCGCCGCGCCGGTCGCCGTCGCCCCCGCCGTCGCGGCTCCGGCTGGTCCGGCTGCTCCGGCCGGTGGTGCGTCGTTGGCGGACTTCCAGGCCGCGATCCTTGCGGTGATCAGTGAGCGGACGGGTTATCCGGTGGATCTGATCGAGTTGGATCTGGATCTGGAGGCGGATCTGTCGATCGACTCGATCAAGCGGGCTGAGGTGGCCGGTGAGGTCGCGCAGCGTCTGGATCTCGCGGTGGAGGGTGACGAGTCGGAGCTGGAGGACCTGGTCAAGGCGCGGACCGTCCGCGCCATGGTCACCTGGCTCGAGGCGAAGATGTCGGCCACCGTCACGGTCTCCGCGCCGGTCGCCGCCGCTCCCGCCGCCCCTGCTGTCGCGGCTCCGGCTGCTCCGGTGGGTGGTGCGTCGTTGGCGGACTTCCAGGCCGCGATCCTTGCGGTGATCAGTGAGCGGACGGGTTATCCGGTGGATCTGATCGAGTTGGATCTGGATCTGGAGGCGGATCTGTCGATCGACTCGATCAAGCGGGCTGAGGTGGCCGGTGAGGTCGCGCAGCGTCTGGATCTCGCGGTGGAGGGTGACGAGTCGGAGCTGGAGGACCTGGTCAAGGCGCGGACCGTCCGCGCCATGGTCACCTGGCTCGACCAGAAGATGAACGCCACGGCCGCCCCGGCCGAGGTCGCGCCGACCCCGGCTGCCGCCCCGGCAGCGGCCGAGGAACTGGCGAACCCCGGCATCCCGCCCAAGCGGCTGGTGCCCCGGGAGTCGGTCCGGCCCGCGCCCCTCGGCGACCCCGCCGAACTCCTCGCCGGCAAGCAGTTCCTGATCACCGGAGGCGGAGCGGTCGGGGCGCACCTGGCGGAGCTGCTCGGTGAGCACGGCGCGGGTGGACAGCTCGGTGTCCTCGACAGCGAGCAGGCCGACCAGGGCTTCGACGGGTTCCTGCTGCTCGACGGGCTCACCCGCACCGAAGGACCGCTGCTGCCATCGGTGTTCCCGCTGGTCAAGCGGGTTCTGGCGACCAACCCGCGGTGGCTGATCGGAGCCGGCGCACCGGCTGCCGGTGGCACCGCCGACGGCATGCCCGGCCTGTTCCGCACCATCGCCCGGGAGTACCCGGACCTGACCGCCCGCTTCGTCGAGCTGGACGCCGAGGGGGAACCGGAGGTCCTGGCCCGGCAGCTCCTCGACGAGCTGCTGACCGTCGGCGAGGAGAAGCCCCCGGTCGTCGCCCGGCGCGGCGACGAGCGGTACGTCGCCGACCTGGTCCAGGTGGACCTGGGTGCGCTGGCCGCCCGGGGTGCCGGCCCGGCCGGTGACGGGGCCGCCGAGGTCGCCGCGCTCGGCCTCAGCCACGAGTCGGTGGTCGTGCTGATCGGCGGGGCCCGGGGCATCACCCCCTGGTTCGCCCGCAGTCTCGCCTCGGCCGGCCGGTGCCGGATCGAGCTGGTCGGTCGTACCCCGCGGCCGACGGGTCCGGAGGACGCGGAGCTGGCCGCCGCCCGCGACAAGACCGAGCTGCGCGCGGCACTGGTCAGGCAGGGGCTGCGCGCCCCGGCCGAGATCGAGCGCCGGGCGTCGGCGATCCTGGCCGGCCGGGAGGTCGAGGCGACCATCGCCGAACTGACCGAACTCGGCGGCGAGGTGCGCTACCACACCCTCGACGTACGGGACGCGGACGCGACGAAGGCGCTGCTCGCCGACATCCACCGGCACCACGGACGGCTCGACGGCCTGGTCTACGCGGCCGGCATCATCGAGGACAAACTGATCGCCGAGAAGGACCCGGCGTCCTTCACCCGGGTCTTCGACGTCAAGGTCGACGGGGCCCGGGCCGTGCTGGCCGGTCTCGACGACCTGCCCGACCAGCCGAAGTTCGTGGTCTTCTTCGGCAGCATCGCCGCCGCCTACGGCAACCGGGGCCAGTCCGACTACGCCGCCGCCAACGACGCCCTCGACACCATCGGCACCCGCTGGTCCACCAGCACCGGCATCCGTTGCCTGACCGTCCACTGGGGCCCCTGGGCCCCGGGTGCCGGCCACGGCGGCATGGTCACCGCCGAGCTGAGCCGGGAGTACGCCCGCCGCGGCATCGGCCTGATCGACCCGGAGGAGGGCGCGCTCAGCCTGCTCCGTGAGCTGGCCTGGGCCGAGCCGGGCGACACCTCGGTCGTCTACACCGCGTCGGGGTGGTGACCGCCGTGACCAAGCCCGATCAGCAGATCGCGATCGTCGGGATGGCCGCGCTCATGCCCGGGGCCGGCGACCTGGACAGCTACTGGCACAACCTGGTCGCCGGGGTGGACGCGATCACCGACGTCCCGACGCACCGCTGGGACGAGGAGTTCTACGACCCCGAGCAGGCCCACCGGGCGGACCGGATGTACTGCCGGCGGGGCGGCTTCGTCGACGAGTACGCCACCTTCGAGCCGCTGAAGTTCGGCGTGATGCCCGCGTCGGTGCACGAGATCGAGCCCGACCAGCTCATCACGCTCGAGGTGGCCGCGAAGGCCATCGACGACGCGGGCGGCCCGGACCGGCTCCCGTCGGGGGAGCGGGTCGGGGTGATCCTGGGCCGGGGTGGCATCCTCAGCCCCGCCCAGGCCCGGTACGCCCAGCGGGTCCGGATGTCCAGCCAGGTCATCAGCATCCTCCGGGAACTGATCCCGGACGTCGACCCGGCCCGGCTCGAGATGCTGCGCAAGAAGTTCGACGAGCGGCTCGGCCCGTACCAGCCGGAGGGGACCATCGGCCTGGTGCCGAACCTGGCCGCCTCCCGGGTGGCGAACCGGCTCAACCTGCGCGGTCCGGCGTACACCATCGACGCGGCCTGCGCCTCGTCGCTGATCGCGGTCGACCAGGGCATCACCGAGCTCCAGAACGGCCGGTTGGACGCGGTGCTGGCCGGCGGCGTGCACCACGTGCACGACATCAGCTTCTGGTCGGTGTTCAACCAGCTCCGGGCGCTGTCCCGGCAGGGCGAGATCCGGCCGTTCGACGCGAACGCCGACGGGCTGCTGATCGGCGAGGGCACCGGCATCGTGGTGCTCAAGCGGTACGCCGACGCGGTGCGCGACGGCGACCGGGTCTACGCGGTGATCCGGGGCAGCGGGGTCTCCAGTGACGGCAAGTCGGCGAGCATGTTCAACCCGGCGGTCTCCGGTCAGGTGCTGGCCATCGAACGGGCCTGGGCGGCGGCCGGGCTCGACCCGACCGCGCCGGACGCGGTGGGCCTGCTGGAGGCGCACGGCACCGGCACCCCCACCGGCGACGCGGCCGAGCTGACCACCATCGGGCAGACCTTCGGGGCGTACCGGGGCGGTCCGAAGCCGGTGATCGGCTCGGTGAAGTCGATGATCGGCCACACCATGCCGGCGGCTGGCGCCGCCGGCCTGATCAAGGCGACCCTCGCCGTCTACCGGGGCGTGCTGCTGCCCACCCTGCACTGCGAGAACCCCCGGGCCGAGATGGCCGGAACCCGGTTCGCGCCGATCACCTCCGCCCAGCCCTGGGAGAGCGACGGCCCACGCCGGGCCGGGGTGAACGCCTTCGGCTTCGGCGGGATCAACGCCCACGTGATCGTCGAGCAGGTGTCCGACTCGGCCGGGGTCGCTCTGCCGACGTCCGGGCTGACCGCGACGGCCGACGGCAGGGTGGTGGTGGACGAGCCGGACCAGGTGCTCTGGCTCGCCGCGCCGACCCCGGCCGCGCTCGCCGAACTGCTCGCCGCCGACGACGCGACGGTACGCCGGCTCGGTGCCGAGCGGGCCCAGGCCGTGCCCGGCCCGGTCGACGGCTCCGAACGCGTCCGGCTCGGCATCGTCAACCCCAGCGACAAGCTGCTGACCGTGGCCCGCAAGACGGTCGCCCGGGGCCAGGCGTGGCGGGGCGGCCGGGACATCTGGTTCACCCCGGACCCGCTGCTGGCCGGTGGCGGCAAGCTCATCTCGGTCTTCCCGGGCCTGGAGGCGGAGTTCGCGCCCCGGACCACCGACCTGGCCGCCCACTTCGGCCTGCCGGACCGCCCCTGGTCGATGGCGGACCTCGGGCAGCACGGCGCCGGCCTGATCGAGGTGGGCAAGATCCTGCACGAGGCGCTGCGCCGGATGAACGTGACGCCGGACGCGGTCGCCGGGCACAGCATCGGCGAGTGGACCGCCGCCGCGGTCAGCGGCCAGGCCGACGGGGCCAGCATGGACGAGTTCCTCGCCATGTTCAGCGCCGAGTCGGTGGAGATCTCCGGGTACGTCTTCGCCGCCGCCGCCACGGCGGCGGACCAGGTCACGCCTCTGCTGTCCGACTTCCCCGGGGTGGTGCTCTCGCACGACAACGCGCCCCAGCAGTGCGTGGTCAACGGGCCGGAGACCGAGGTCGACCGGCTGGTGGAGGTGCTGCGCGGGCGGAACGTCTTCTGCCAGAAGCTGCCCTTCAAGTCGGCGTTCCACACCCCGATCTTCGGTGACGGGCTCCGCTCGATCGGCGACGCGCTGGGCCGGCTGCGGGTGCAGCCGAGCCAGCTGCCGATCTGGTCGGGCACCCTGGCCGCGCCGTGTCCCGAAGACATCGACGAGATTCGCCACCTGTTCATCCGGCACATGATGGAGCCGGTCTGGTTCCGGCAGACCGTCGCCAACATGTACGACGCCGGCTTCCGGGTCTTCCTCCAGGTCGGCGCCGGGCAGCTCGCCTCGCTCGTCGACGACAACCTGCGCGGCAAGGACCACCTGGCGATCCCGGTCAACGTCTCGCACCGCAGCGGGCTCAACCAGCTCCGCCGGGTGGCGACCGCGCTCTGGGTGGAGGGCGGGTCGCCGGACCTGCGCGTGCTGTCCACCCCGGGCGGCCGCGCCCCGGCGGCGAAGAGCACCGTGGGCAGCGGCAAGCGTGGCCCGACCATCAAGCTCGACCTGGGTGGGCCGCTGGTCCGGCTCGGCGAGGACGCGGCCGGCCTGCTCGGCCTCCCGACCTCGGGCAACGGGTCCCCGGTCGCCGCCGCTCCGGCCGCTGCCGCCCAGCCCGCCGCTCCGGCGGCGACCGGCGAGACCGCCGGGGCACTGGCCGCGCTCAACCAGCTCGCCGGGCACTCCCGGGCCGCCGCGGAACTCGCCGCCCTGCTCCGGGACACCGCCCAGGGCACGGCGAGCGTGCTGGCCAAGGCGGGTGGCACGGCCGCGCCCGTCGGGCCGCGTCCCGCCACTGCGGCGACCCCGCCGGCCGCCGCGCCCCGGTCGTCCGTCGCGCCACCGGTCGCCCCCCGTGCCGGAACCGCGCCGGCCGCCGCACCCCGACCGGGCACCGCACCGACCCCGCCCCGGCCCGGCACCCCGCCGGTCGCCGGAGCCCGTCCGGTCACGCCGGTCCGGGCCACCCCGCCGACCGTCGCCGCACAGCGGCCGGCCACCCCGCAGGCCGCCCGCCCGGCACCGGCCGCCAGCCGGGAGGTCGGTCGGGTCACCCTGCGGGTCTCCATCGAGACCATGCCGTACCTGCGGGACCACTGCTTCTTCGTGCAGCCGGACGACTGGCCGAACATCGAGGACCGCTGGCCGGTGGTGCCGGCGACCGCCCTGGTCCAGCACATGATGGACGCCGCCGAGCAGCTGCTGCCCGGCCAGCGGGTGATCGAGGTGCACGACGCCAAGTTCAACCGCTGGTTGATCGCCGAGCCGGCCCAGGACGTCGAGATCACCGTGCGGGAGGCCGGGGCAAACCGGTACACCTGCGCGATCGGCTCGTACGCCCGGGCCACCGTCGAGATGGCCACCGCCTACCCGGAGCCGACCGAGCAGCCCTGGACGCACGACCCGGCCACCGAGCGTCCGACCACCCTCCCCGCGGACGAGATGTACGCGGAGCGGCTGATGTTCCACGGTCCGCAGTTCCAGGGGGTCACCACGATCCACGCCATCGGTGACATGCACGTGCGGGGCGTCGTCACCGCCCCGGTGCCGCCCGGTGCGCTGCTGGACAACGCGCTCCAGGTCATCGGCAACTGGCTGATCACCACCCAGCCGATCCGGACCGTGGCGTTGCCGGTCGGTCTCCGGAACGTCCAGTTCTTCGGGCCGCCCCCGCCCGCCGGTCGGGCGTTCGAGTGCGTCGCCCGGGTCCGCTCCATCGACGACGGGCAACTCGTCGCGGACACCCAGCTCAGCTACCAGGGCCGGGTCTGGGCGCAGATCAACGGCGCGGTGGACCGGCGCTTCGACAGCCATCCGCAGGCCCGGGTCGCCGAGCGCTTCCCGGAGAAGTACCCGATGTCGCTGTTCCAGCCGGAGGGCTGGACGATGGCCTTCGACTGCTGGACGGACCTGGTCACCCGGGGCATGGCCGCCCGCGGCATCCTCGGTGGCGCCGCCAACGCCGAGTACGAACGGCAGCCGGCGAAGACCCGCAAGCAGTGGATGCTCGGCCGGATCGCGGCCAAGGACGCCGTCCGGGCCCGCCTCTGGGAGGACGGGCACACCGACATCTATCCGATCGAGCTGACCGTCGGCAACGACCCGGACGGCCGCCCCTGGGTGAAGGGCCGGGAGGGTCGGGGCATGCGCGACTGCGAGGTCTCGCTGGCGCACTGCCAGGAGATCGGCGTGGCCATCGCGAAGCCGCGTACCCCCGGTGAACCGATCGGTGGACCGGGCGTCGGCATCGACGTCGCGGAGATCGCCGACCTGCCGGCGGGCTGCGTGCTCGACCCGGCGGAGACCGCGCTGCTGGAGTCGCTGGCCGGCACGGACGCCGCGCGACGCCAGCTCTGGGCGACCCGGTTCCGGGCGGCCCGGGAGACGGTCGGCAAGGCGGAGGGCGTCGGCCCGGCCGGCGGCCCGCACCCGATCGCCGTCCGGGCGGCCACCGACGAGGCGCTCACCGTCGAGGTCGCCGGCCGGACCTACCGGGTCGGCCACCGGGAGGTCGCCAACCCCGACGACCTGCCGCCCCGGCGGTACGTCGTGGCCTGGACCTGGGGTCCGGAGCCCGCCACCGCCCCCGGTGGCACCCGTTCCTGACCCCCGCGCACCGATCAGCTGACACGAGAAGGAGCAACCCCATGTCCGCCACGCAGGCCAAGGTCCTCGCCGACATCACCCAGATGATCCAGGCCGTGCTCGGTGACTTCGTCGCCGACCAGGAGATCACCATGGACACCACCTTCCGGGACGAGCTCGGCATGGAGAGCATCGACGTGGTCTCCCTCGCCGGCCGGCTCCAGACCCGGTACGGGGACACCGTCAACTTCGCGCACTTCGTCGCCAAGCTGGACCTGGAGAACGTCGCCGACCTGACCGTCGGGCACCTGGTCACGCACATCGCCGACGCGCTCGACGCGAAGGCCGGCGGCACGGTCGAGGTGGCCGCCCGGTGACCATGGTCCGGGCGAACGGGATCACGCTGCACACGCAGCGCCTGGACCCGCCCCACCCGCCGCCGGCCGACGGCTCCGCGCCGATGCCGACCGCCGTGCTGATCCACGGCATGGCCTCGGACACGATGGCGAGCTGGTACTTCACGCTTGCCGAGCCGCTGGCCACCGCCGGTTTCCCGGTGCTCCTGTACGACCTGCGCGGGCACGGTCGCAGCGACCGCCCGGCCACCGGGTACGCCCTCGCCGACTTCGTCGACGACCTGGCGGGACTGCTCACCGAGCTGGACGTGACCGGTCCGCTGCTGCTCTGCGGCAACTCCTTCGGCGGCACGATCGCCTTCGGGTACGCGGCGCGGCACCCGGAGCGGGTCGCCGGGATCGTGGCGGTCGAGTCGGCCCCGCCGATCGAGGAGTGGATGGCCCGGGTGAAGGTCCGCCTCGCCCGGGTCGTCGACCGGCTCCCCCGGGAGGGCACGGTGGCCGAGATCGGGCTCCGGCGGGGGCGGCTCGCCGCCCGCCGGGCCGACGACACCCGCCGGATGCTGACCAGCACCACGCTCGCCGAGGAGCTGCCGGCCAGCGCGCTGCCGCCGGGCGAGCAGCTCGCGGCCATCGGCTGCCCGGTGCTCTGCGTCTACGGCGGCCGGTCCGCCGTGCACGAGCTGGCCCCGGCGGTCCGATCGCTGCTTCCCCAGGCCCGCACGGTCGTTCTCCCGGACGAGAAGCACACCGTCCTGATCGACCAGCCCGAGCAGGTACGCCGGCACGTCTTCGACTGGCTGACCGCCGAGTGCCCGCCGCCCGTCGGAGGAGGGACTCCCGCCGGACCCGGGGTCGCCGCCGCGGGTGGGCTCGCCGTCGACCACACCACCACCTCATGACCACGCAACTCGCAGGAGGACTCCCGATGGACACCCCGATCACCGGTCGGTCGATCATCATCAGCAGTGGACGGTGCGGGTCGACGCTCCTCTCCGACCTGATCGCGGAGGAGCCGGACACGCTCTCCGCCCAGGAGTTCTTCATGTCGGTGGCACCCTGGGCGCGCAGCGCCGAGGTGATCACCGGGGCGGAGTACTGGGAGGTGCTGGCCAGCCCCAAGGCGGAACTGGCCACGCTGTTCCGGATCGGGCTGTCGCCGAAGGAGCTGCACTACCCGTCCACCGGCCGGTGGGGCGACCGGATGACCGAGCTGCCCCGGATCCTGGCGATCACCCTGTCGAAGGTCTCCGACGACCCGGACGCCCTCTTCGACGAGCTGGCCCGCCGGGTGCCCGACTTCCCCGAGCAGAGCGTGGCCCGGCACCACCAGGACTTCCTGGACCTGCTGGCCGTGCTGACCGGCAGGAAGCGCTGGGTGGAGCGTTCCGGAGGCTCCAGCCACGTGGCCCCGTACCTGCTCCGGGGCTTCCCGGCGGCCAAGATTGTCTACCTGACCCGGGACTGGGAGCCCACCGCGAAGTCGATGAGCCGGCACTCGTCGTTCCAACTCCTCCAGATCCGCGTGGAGTTCCTCGGCCGGTGCGGGCTGGACCCGTTCCGGCTGCAGCCGGGTGACGCCGTACCGGAGGAGCTGGAGCAGTACCTGCCGGACCGGCTGACCCCCGACGCGCTCCGCGAGCGTGGCCACAACCTGCGCCGCTACGTCGCTCTCTGCGCGTTCATGGCGGCGCAGGCCGAGCAGGCGCTGGCCGACCAGAAGCCCGCCCACCTGTTGACCATGCGGTACGAGGAACTGGTCGCCGATCCGGTCGCCGAGTTGGGCCGGCTCGGTCGCTTCCTCGACTTCGACGACGCCGAGGGGTGGGCCGAGCGGGTCGCCGACCGCGTCGTCGACCCGTCCCGTGCCCGTCAGCCGGTCGGCTGACCGGGCCCGTCGACCTCCCAGCCCCCGGTCCGGCCGTCTCGGCCGGACCGTCTCCGATAACCCTGCACGAAAGCGAGACAGTGTGAAACCAATCCGGATCCACTCGCGGCGGCTCTGGGCGGCCGTCGCCGTACTGGGGCTCGGGACCGCGTTCACGGCCCCGGCGACCGCGCTGGGCGCGCCGACCGCCGAGGCCGACCGGCACCAGAAGCCGAACCCGCAGGTGATCGCGAAGGCCGAACCGGACGAGTGCTTCGCCGGCGTCGGCCAGCCCTACCCGGCGGGACCGCCGTGCGCCTCCGGGCAGGCCAAGGTGAACCAGGGCTACCTGTGGGGGATGACCCGGGCCGGAAGGAACCTCTACTTCGGCACCGGCGCGAACGTCAACTGCCTCACCAGCGGACGGCAACTGGGCAGCAACGAGCCGGTCCTCAACGACGACTGGGTCTGCGAGTACCAGGAGAGCCAGATCGTCAAGACCAACCCGCAGCTACCGGGATATCTGGGTGACCACCGGATGCCGCGGCTCTACAGCTACGACACCGAGACCAGGCAGCTCACCGAGAAGAGCGACCTGGTGACCGGTGCCGCGAAGGAACACGCGGACCGGTTGAAGAGCACGACCGGCATCCGGGCGGCCGGCAGCTTCGGCGGGGTGGCCCTGCTCGGTGGCCCGGCCATCGGCAAGTCCATCAACATGTTCGCCTTCGACACCGACACCGGGGCCTTCCTGGGCTCGCGGAACTTCCCCGAGTTCGGCAACATCCGGCACTTCACGGTGGCCGAGGGCGCGCTGTACGCGGGTGTCGGTGTCGGCGCCAACGGTTCGCTGCGCGGTCACGTGCTGCGCTGGGTCGGCAGCAAGACCGATCCGTTCAACTTCCAGGTCGTCGCCAACCTGCCGGCGCAGGCCGCCGACATCACCGTCCACGACGGCCGGGTCGTCGTCAGCACCTGGCCCGGTTCGGACGGCGAACTGGCCAGCGCCGCCGACGACGAGCCCGCCCCGCCGAGCAAGCTCGCCGCGGTCTGGATGAGCCCGGTGCTCGCCAACGGTGCGCCCGGCCTCACCCCGGACGACGCGGACGGCTGGCAGCAGGTCTGGGACGTCTCCACGTACGAGCCGGACCCGGTGGTGGCCGGCGGCTACGGCCTGGGCGGCCTCGTCTCCTTCCGTGGGTACCTCTACTGGGGCACCATGCACGTGCCGCTGAAGGCGACGAGGCAGCACCTGCTGGCCTACCCGCCGGCCACCGACGAGGCGAGGCAGGCGACGATCCAGAACACCCAGCGGTCGATCAGCATCTACCGGGGCAAGCGGCTGGGTGAGCCGAAGCAGAAGATCGAACTGCTCTACGGGGCGACCGAGCTGCCCGCGTACGACCCGGCGGCGAACGCCGGTGCGGGTGCCTGGGCGAAGGTCTCGACCGGGCAGACCCCGCTCTACGGCGCGTCCGGCTTCGGCAACCCGTACCTGAACTACACCTGGAAGATGGCGGTGGCCGGCGGCAAGCTCTACGTCGGCACGATGGACTGGAGCTACCTGGCCAAGGAACTCAGCCAGGAGGCCGCCGCGATGTCCGGCCTGTCGGTCGAGGCGGCCGCCGAGGCGCTCAGCGGCCCGTCGCTGGCAGCGGCGGCCGACGACGAGGAGCCGCCCCTGCCGGAGCCGGTCTACGGCGGTGACCTGATGGTCTTCGAGTCCACCCACGAGCCGGCGAAGCTGGTCAGCGACTCCGGCGTCGGCAACTACCTGAACTACGGCATCCGCAACATGGTCACCGACGGCGCCACGCTCTACCTCGGCATGGCGAACCCGATGAACCTGCGGGCCGACCCGACCGACGACGTGCCCGAGGGTGGCTGGGAACTGATCCGGTACGACACCCGCCGCTGGTAGTCACGCCTGACCGGGTCCCGGCGGTGCTGCGCGGCGCAGATCCCACCGCCGGGGCCCGACCCGACCTGACTTTGCACGGTGCGTGGCGAAGTCTTAACACTCCTCGAACGTTTGCCGGTGAAAGTGGGCATATGATGCTTTTGACTGCCCTTTGCCGGGAGGCCACGACCTCCCGTACCGCGGGTGCCCCCGCCGGCACCCGCCGGCTCCGCTCCCCGTCCCTGCTCGCCGGGCTCCTCGTCGCCCTGGTCGGACTGACCGCCCTCGCCGGGTGCACCGGCAACGGCGGCGACGACCGGCGCGGCGGCGACGGTGCGCCGGCACCGAGCGCCACCGGGCGCGCGTCCGGCTCCGACGTGCCGGCCGGGTCGAGCGAGCACACCCTCACCGTCGACGGCCGGGAGCGCACCTACCGGCTGTACCGACCGGCCTCGCTCCAACTGACCGGTGCGGTGCCGCTGGTCGTCATGCTGCACGGCGCGGCCGGCACCGGCGAGCAGGCCGAGGAGGCGTACGGCTGGACCGAGGAGGCCGACCGGGGCGGCTTCGTGGTCGCCTTCCCGGACGGACTGAAGCGGGCCTGGGCGGTCAGCGAACACTGCTGCGGTCAACCGGCCCGGCAGGGGGTCGACGACGTCGCCTTCATCGAGGCGCTCGTCGGCGCCCTCCGCGACCGGGTGCAGGTGGACCCGGCCCGCACCTATGTCACCGGGATCTCCAACGGCGGGCTGCTGGCGTACCGGCTGGCCTGCGACACCGACCTCTTCGCCGCGGTCGGCGCGGTGGCGACCACACTGGCCGGCGAGTGCGCGTCACCGGCCCCGGTCAGCGTGCTGCACATCCACGGACTGCGCGACGAGACCATGCCGTACCGGGGTGGTCCGGGCAAGCGTGACAACGGCGGTACCGGCCGCAATCCGGTGAAGATCGACGGGCCGCCGTTGACCGAGCTGATGGCGACGTGGCGCGCGGTGGACGACTGCCCCGCACCGACGGAGCGCACCGACGGGCCGGTGACCCGGTCGACGACGTCCTGCCCGCAGGGCCGCGCCGTCGACCTGATCACCATCGCCGACGCCGGCCACCAGTGGCCGGGCGGGAAGCCGAACCCCCGCGCCGAGCAGCTTCTCGGCCTCGAACCCCCCTCGACCGCGTTGGACGCGACTGCGGAGATCTGGAAGTTCTTCAGCGCGCACCCCCGACCGGCCGGCTCCTGACGCCGACCGGCACCCGCACCGAGAACAGGAGAAGGCATGCCCAGCAGAGACGGTCCGGCGGTCGAGGTCGTCGACCTCGTCAAGCGCTACCCCCGGGCCACGACCAACGCCGTCGACGGACTGTCGTTCACCGTCGCGCCGGGTGAGACCTTCGGGCTGTTCGGGCCGAACGGGGCCGGAAAGTCGACCACCATCGGCATCCTCACCACGCGGCTCCGGGCCACCGGCGGCCGGGCCCTGGTCGGCGGCGTCGACGTCAGCCGGGACCCGGTCGGCGCCCGCGCCAACCTGGCGGTGGTGCCCCAGCACAACAACCTCGACCGCGCACTGACCCCCCGGCAGAACCTGCTCTACCACGCCGCCTACCACGGGGTGCCCCGGGCCGAGGCCGAGGAACGGGCGAAGGTGCTGCTGGACCGTTTCGGCCTAACCGAGCGCGCGGACCGGCGGATCGAGGCGTACTCGGGCGGGATGGCGCAGCGGCTGATGATCGCGCGGGCCTGGATGCACGAGCCCGAGGTGCTCTTCCTCGACGAGCCGACCAACGCGCTGGACCCGCAGACCCGGCTGCTGATCTGGAGCCGGATCCGGGAGATGCGCGAGCGCGGCGTCTCCATCGTGCTCACCACGCACCAGATGAACGACGCCGCCAACCTGGTCGACCGGGTGGGCATCGTGGACCACGGCAAGCTGCTCACCCTGGACACCCCGCAGAACCTGGTCCGGGGTCTGGCCGGGCAGGCCATCCTGGACCTCACGGTCACCCCGACCGCCCGCGACGACGCCGACGAGGTCGTCGCCGCGCTGCGCGAGCTGGACGGCGTACGCAAGGCGGAGCGCCGGCCGCTGCCCGTCGGCGCGGCCGGCGCGGGTCGGGGTGGTGCGGGCCGGGCCGCGCTCGCCACGTTGGGACCGGGCGCACTGGCCGCGCTCGCCGCCCGCGCGCGGGCCAACGGCAACGCGTCGACCGCCACCCTGGCCGGGGCCGGCGGGGGGCGGATCCGGGTACGCCTCCACCTGGCCACCGACCCCGCCGCGCTGCTCGGTCCGGCGTTGGCCGTGCTCACCGGACGGTCGGCGACGCTCAACGACATCCACATCGGCGAGCCGAGCCTGGAGGACGTCTTCATCGAACTCACCGGAAGGGATCCGCGGTGACCGCCCTCGACACCCCCACCCCGGTACGCCGCGAGGTCCGGGACCGCCCGCCCGCCGCCCGGGTCTTCCTCGCCCTGCTCCGCCGTGACCTGCTGGTCACCGGCAAGGAGTTGTGGGTGATCCTGATCCAGGTCGGCATGACCCCGCTGTTCATGCTCTTCGTGTTCAGCACGATCCTCGGCGGGCAGGGCATCGTCGAACGGTCGTTCGCCAACCTCTTCCTGCCCGGCGTGATCGCGCTGGCCGCCCTCACCACCGCGTTGCAGAGCACCGCCCTGCCGCTGGTGAAGGAGTTCGGCTTCACCATGGAGATCGAGGACCGGCTGCTCGCCCCGCTTCCCACCAGCCTGGTCGCGGTGGGGAAGCTGGTGGTCGCCACCATCCGGGGCCTGCTCGCGGCGGTGCTGATGTACCCGCTCGGGGCCCTGGTGGTCGGCTCCGCGCCGTGGCGGCTGGAGGGCCTGCCGACCGCCCTGCTGGTGGCCCTGCTCGGCGCGTGGGTGGGCGGCGGCATCGGGATGACCCTCTCCACCATCCTCCCGATCCAGCGGATCAACGTCACCTTCTCGGTCATCGTCACGCCGATCATCTGGACCGGCTGCATCCACTACCCGTGGCCCCGGCTGGAGTCGATGCGCTGGTTCCAGGTGGTCACCGCCTTCAACCCGATGACGTACGTCTCGGAGGGGGTGCGGGGCGCGATGCTGCCCGACGTACCGCACATGCCGGGTTGGGTCTGCCTGCTGGCGCTGACCGGGATGGCCGCCGCCCTGACCTGGCTCAGCGTCCGGTCCTTCACCCGGCGGGCCGTCCAGTGACCCCGTCCACCGATCCCGTACGAGGAGCGCACATGTCGATGAATCCACCGGAGTCCGACGGCGGGCTGGCCCACTGGCTCGCGGCCCGCGCGGGCGAGCTCCTGCTCGCGGTACGTGCCGAGCACGGCCACGCGGACCCGGCCGCGCTGAAGGCGGCCGGCGACCGGGCCTCCCACGAGTTCCTCCTCGCCGAGTTGGCCCGCTGGCGGCCGACCGACACGGTGCTCTCCGAGGAGGACGACGACTCCCGCCGCTCGGTGTCGACCGGTGGAGGGCCGACCCGGCTGGACGCCGACCGGGTGTGGATCATCGACCCGTTGGACGGGACCCGGGAGTTCTCCGAGGAGGGCCGGTCGGACTGGGCGGTGCACGTGGCGCTCTGGCACCGGCACGCCTCCACCCCGCACCGGCTGGTCGCCGGGGCGGTGGGGCTGCCCGCCCAGGGGCAGGTGCTGACCACGGAGTTCCCGCTGCGCCCGCGCACCGATCGGGCCGGCGTCGACGGTCCGATCCGGTTGGCGGCGAGCCGGAGCCGTCCCCCCGCGTTCCTCACCCACCTGGCCGAGGACATCGGTGCGGAGTTGGTGCCGATGGGGTCGGCGGGGGCGAAGATCGCGGCGGTGGTGACCGGTGAGGTGGACTCGTACATCCACGCCGGGGGGCAGTACGAGTGGGACTCGGCGGCGCCGGTGGCGGTGGCCACGACGGCCGGGTTCCACGCCTGCCGGATCGACGGCAGCGCGCTGAGCTACAACGAGGTGGATCCGCGCCTGCCCGACCTGCTGGTCTGCCGCCCGGAACTGGCCGCGCCGCTGCTGGAGGCCCTGAGCCGACAGCTGTCCACGGCTGCCGCCGGGACGGCCGCACCGGAGACGTCCCTGCTCGGAAAGGAACAGCGATGAACAGCGGATCGGCGCTGTACCAGACGACCCACCTGGACGCGTTGGAGGCGGAGAGCATCTTCGTGATGCGTGAGGTGGTGGCGGAGATGGAGCGGCCGGTGCTGCTCTTCTCCGGTGGCAAGGACTCGATCGTGATGCTCCGGTTGGCGGAGAAGGCGTTCGCTCCGGCGAACATCCCGTTCCCGGTGATGCACGTCGACACCGGCCACAACTTCCCCGAGGTCCTGGAGTACCGCGACCGGCGGGTCGACGAACTCGGCCTGCACCTGATCGTGGCCAGCGTGCCGGAGGCCCTGGTCCGGGGCCTGGTCACCGAACCGGCGGACGGCACCCGGAACCGGATCCAGACGCCGGTGTTGCTGGACGCGGTGGAGAAGCACCGGTTCGATGCGTTGTTCGGTGGGGCGCGTCGGGATGAGGAGAAGGCGCGGGCGAAGGAGCGGGTGTTCTCGTTCCGGGACGAGTTCGGGCAGTGGGATCCGAAGAATCAGCGTCCGGAGTTGTGGTCGTTGTACAACGGTCGGCATCATGCGGGTGAGTCGATTCGGGTGTTTCCGTTGTCGAACTGGACCGAGTTGGATGTGTGGCACTACATCGCTCGGGAGCGGATCGCGTTGCCGTCGATCTACTTCGCGCACGAGCGTGAGGTGATCGAGCGGGACGGCATGCTCTACGCGGTGAACGAGTTCATCCAGCCCCGGGCCGGCGAGGAGCGGTTCAAGGCGCGGGTGCGGTACCGGACCGTCGGCGACGCCTCGTGCACGGCTGCCGTTCGCTCCGACGCGGACTCGGTGGAGTTGGTGATCGAGGAGGTCGGGGCGACCCGGGTCACCGAGCGGGGTGCGACCCGGGGGGACGACCGGGTGAGTGAGGCCGCCATGGAGGACCGCAAGCGGGAGGGCTACTTCTGATGAGTGCCGAGACGATCGCCCCGGAGACGTCGGCCCGCCCGATGGACCTGTTGCGCTTCGCCACCGCCGGCAGCGTCGACGACGGCAAGTCGACGCTGATCGGCCGGTTGTTGTATGACACGAAGTCGTTGTTCACGGATCAGTTGGAGGCCGTGGAAGCGGTTTCGGCGGCGCGGGGTGACGAGTACACGAACCTGGCGTTGTTGACCGACGGGTTGCGGGCGGAACGGGAACAGGGCATCACGATCGATGTCGCCTACCGGTACTTCGCGACCCCACGGCGGAAGTTCATCATCGCCGACACCCCCGGGCACATCCAGTACACCCGGAACATGGTCACCGGCGCGTCGACCGCCGACCTGGCCCTGATCCTCGTCGACGCCCGTAAGGGCCTGGTCGAACAGTCCCGCCGCCACGCCTTCCTGTGCAGTCTGCTCCGCGTCCCGCACCTCGTGCTCTGCGTCAACAAGATGGACCTGGTCGACTGGTCCCAGGACGTGTTCGACCAGATCGCCGACGAGTTCACCGCCTTCGCCGCCAAACTCGACGTCCCCGACCTCGCGGTCGTGCCGATCTCCGCGCTCAAGGGCGACAACATCGTCACCCGATCCGAGAACACCCCCTGGTACGAAGGCCCCTCCCTGCTCCACCACCTGGAGCACGTGCACATCGCCTCCGACCGCAACCTCGTCGACGTGCGGTTCCCCGTCCAGTACGTCATCCGCCCCCAGTCGACCACCGTCACCGACTACCGCGGCTACGCCGGGCAGGTCGCCTCCGGCGTGATCAAACCCGGCGACGAGATCATGGTCCTACCGTCCGGGTTCACCTCCCGCATCGCAGCCGTGGACACCGCCGACGGACCCGTCGCCGAGGCGTTCCCACCCATGTCCGTCACCGTCCGCCTCACCGACGAGATCGACATTTCCCGCGGCGACATGATCTGCCGACCCAACAACGCCCCCACCCCCACCCAGGATGTGGAAGCGATGGTCTGCTGGATGGACGAGACCCGACCGTTGCAGATCGGCGGCCGGTACACCATCAAACACACCACCCGCACCGCCCGCGCGATCGTCCGGGACCTGCACTACCGCCTCGACATCAACACCCTGCACCGCGACGACACCGCCACCGAGTTGACACTCAACGAGATCGGCCGGGTCCGACTCCGCACCACCGTGCCACTCCTCGCCGACGAATACCGCCGCAACCGCACCACCGGCGGATTCATCATCATCGACGAAGCCACCAACCGCACCGTCGCCGCCGCCATGATCGTCGAAACCACCTAACCCCCACCCCGGATGCAGGGGGCCCTTCCTCACCAAAAACCGGTAGGAAGGGCCCCCTGCAACCACCCGAACAGCGCACGACACCCCGACAGACACCCAGCACGCAGCGCTGCGGCCGCGACGACCGACCTCGGCGGCGATGCCTCAGCCGCAGCCGACCGCCCGAGCACTGGCCGTCCAGAGTCGGGCGGCCAGTTGGCGGTCGGCGGCCTTCGGCCGCGGACGGCCGGGGCGCCGGTCGACGTAGTAGCCGCCGTCGACGAGCCGCCCGGGATCCTCGTGGGCCAGCCAGACCAGCGTGTCCGCGCCCCGCTCCGGGCTCCGGAACGGCAGCATCCGCATGCCCCACGCGACCAGCCGGCTCTCGTTGCCGAAGCGGGTCCGGACCACGCCCGGATGGAAGCAGTGCGCCGGCACCTCCGGCCACCGGCGTGCGGCCTCGGCGGTGAACAGGATGTTCGCCTGCTTGCTGGTGCCGTATGCGCGCAACGGCTGGTACCGACGCAGGGTGGCGTTAAGGTCGTCCGGGTCGAGCGCCCCGCTGCGGTGTGCCGCGGAGGCGGTCACCACCATGCGGCCGATCCGGTCCCGGAGCAGGTTGCTCAGCAGGAACGGGGCCAGGTGGTTCGCCTGCATGGAGAGTTCGAACCCGTCGATCGTGGTCACCGGCTGCAACACGATGGCGCCGGCGTTGTGGGCCAGTACGTCGATCCGGTCGTACGCGGCACGCAGCCGCTCGGCGAGCCCGCGTACGTCGTCCAGCACCGCGAAGTCGGCCCGGAACAGTTCGGGCTGTTCCCCGCCCGCCTCCCGTACCCGCTCCCCGGCGGCGGTGAGCCGGGCCGGATCGCGGCCGACCAGCACCACCTGGTCGCCCCGGCGGGCCAGGGCCACGGCGGCGGCCAGGCCGATGCCCGAACTGGCACCGGTCACCACCACCAGTCGACGTCGCGTGACATCTTCCCCAGGTGCGTTCTCCCGCGTCATGGCGCGAGGTTACCGTGACGTAGCCGGGCCCCCGTGTCGTCACGTCCGCCGCCGTCCTCGGGCGGGACGAGGAGCGTAGTCGATGGCCGGCGTTGGACGTCCCCGCCGGTCCTGCCTCGCGGTGCCGGTTCCGGCGTCAAGATGCTGGGCAAGGCCCAGGGCCTCCCGGCCGACCAGGTCTTCCTGGCCCTTGAGGATGCGGTCGCCCCGCTGGCCAAGCCGGACGCGCCGGAAGAACGTCGTCGCCGCGCTCAACGAGGGTGACTGGTTCGGCGAGACCCGCGTGGTCCGGGTCAACGACCTGACCACCCCGTGGACGTACCACTACGTTCTGACGCGCTCGGCTTCGACGGCCAGTGGGTGCCGCACCCGGGCCAGATCGACGCCGCGAACGAGGTGTACTCGCCGGCCCGGGCCGACTGCGACCACGCCGAGCCGGACCGGGTGCCGGTCCGGTGCGGTCGGTCCGGCACCCGTACGGTCCGTGTGTCCCCGAGCCCACGTGGGTTCAGTAGGTGGACGTGGTGTCCGTCTGCGACACCGCGAAGACGATGAGCGCGATGTAGGCGACGATCGCCAGGCCGATGAGACCGGTGAGCACCCAGCCGACGATGATCCCGGCCTTCGCCAGACCGTCGCCGTCCTCGCCCCGCTCCCGGATCTGCCGCCGGGCGACGTGCCCGAGGATCGCGCCGATCGGAGCCGTGACGCAGGAGGCGACCCCCATCACGGACAGGATCAGCGACACCAGGGCGAGGCTGTTCGTCTGGCGGACCGGCGGATACGGGTACGGCGCGTAACCCGCCGGGGGAACCGGGTAGCCCGGCGGAGCGGCGTAGCCAGCCGGGTAGCCGGCGGCCGCGTACGGGTCGGCGACGGGGTACCCGGGAACCGGCTGGCCCGGCGTGTACGGGTCCGGCCCGGTCGGCTGTGCCGGTACGGGCGGATCGGTCATCGACCGGGTCGGGTCGACCGGTGGGGCGGAGGAGGGATCCGACCGGGCCGGGTCCTGCCACTGGGAGGGCGAGGGATATGTCATGAGGTCTTCTTCTCCGTCGAGTCCGGGCTGCGCCGTCAGGGTAGTCACCCGGGGCGAAAGCGGACCACCGCGTGGTGCCGCGTTGCCCGGACCCCCGTCGAGCGGGCAGGATCGCGGCATGGCGATTGACGCGCGTGCCGCGGACCGTTCCGGCCGATCCCGTCGGGACGTGAGCCGACCGGGGGTGGCCCGGCGGAGCCGTGCCGCGCTCGCGGCGGCCCTGACCGACCAGGACGAGCCGGTGCCCCTGCCCGAGCCGGTGACCATGCGACTGGACGGGCGGGTGGCGCTGGTGACCGGCGCCGGCAGTCCGGACGGCATCGGGTACGCCACGGCACGTCGGCTCACCGACCTCGGCGCCCGGGTCGCCATCGTCTCCACGACCCGGCGGATCCACGAGCGGGCCAGCGAACTCGGGGCCACCGGATTCGTCGCCGACCTCACCGACGAGGCGGAGGTCGGCGCGCTGGCCGACGCGGTCGCCGACCAGCTCGGCGAGGTGGAGGTCCTGGTCAACAACGCCGGTCTCGCCAGCCGGGCCAGCCCGGAGGTGCTCCGCCCGGTGGCCCAGCTCAGCTACGACGAGTGGCGTACGGAGATCGACCGGAACCTGAACACCGCGTTCCTGTGCAGCCGGGCGTTCATCGGGGGGATGGCCGAACGCGGCTGGGGGCGGATAGTGAACCTCGCGGCCACCGCCGGGGCGGTCAACGCCCTGCCCACCGAGGCGGCGTACTCGGCGGCCAAGGCGGGGGTGGTGGGCCTGACCCGGGCGTTGGCCATGGAGATGGTCGCTGACGGGGTGACCGTCAACGCGGTCGCCCCGGGCACCATCCACACCGCGGCGTCAACGGTGGCGGAGATCCGGCATGGCCTCGGCACCCCGGTCGGCCGGCCCGGTACGCCGGACGAGGTGGCCGCCGCCATCGTCTTCCTCTGTTCGCCGGCCGCCTCGTACATCACCGGGCAGATGCTCGTGGTGGACGGCGGGAACAGCGTCCGCGAGGCGCAGTTCCGCTGACGTCAGGTGGTGGTGCCGCTGTTCGCGCCGGCCCACACCACCAGGCTGAGCCAGCCGCAGCAGAACAGCAGGTACAGCCCGGTGATGACGTAGCTCGCGATCAGGCCCCAGAAGGCGAGCTGCTCGCCCTGCTCGTGGGTCTGCCGGATCTGTCGGCGGGCCATGTGCCCGAGGAGGATGCCGACCGGGGCGAACACGAACGCGAAGACCAGCGAGAGGATCGCCATCACGTTCATGGTCCCGCTGGCGGGCGCCGGGCCGTAGGGCCCGTAGGCAGGCGGCGGCGGGTACGGCGGCTGCCCGCCCCAGTAGGGCTGTGGCTGCTCGCCCCAGTGGGGCTGGTCGCCCTTGTGCGGCTGCTCGCCCCAACCCGGATCGGACGGTGGCGGGTAACTCAAGACTTCCTCCTCGCCGCCCACGGGCGGAACGTTCTCACCTGCCGGACGCTAGCAGTCGTGGTGAAGCTTGTCACAGCGGTTGTGTGGACCCCCGGTCCGACCGACGTGCAGCGGTCGATCCTGGAAGCCGTCCGGGGTGCGGGGCGCGTTCCCATGGTCCGGACCGGAGTGCGGTTCCGACGTGGCCACTCCAGGAAGACGAGATCGAGCGGCTGATGCGGGAGGCCACGTTCCCGCTGATCGCGAGGGCACCTCGGAGAGCCAGAAGACGATCATCTCCCGGGCTGCTCCGGGAGTACCGGCTCTGAGCCTCAGGGCAACGGCTCGGGCCCGCGGCTCGTGGTTCGACGGGGCAACCGGTTCAGCGGCGGCTGAGGCCCGCGGCGGCCCGTTCGACGATCAGGCACCGGTCCTCGACGTAGTCGATGCCCGCCTCCTCGGCGATCCGGCGGGCCTCGGGCGAGACGATTCCGAGCTGCAACCAGACCGCCGGCGCGCCGATGGCCACCGCCTCGCGGACCACCTCGACGGCGTCCTCGGCCGGACGGAAGACGTCCACCAGGTCCACCGGGTGGGGGATGTCGGCCAGGGACCGGTACACCGGCTCACCGAACAGCTCGTCGGCGGTCGGGTTGACCGGGATGATCCGCCAGCCGTACCGCTGCATCTGGGCCGGCACGCTGTGCGCGGCCTTGCGGGGATCACGGGACGCGCCCACGACGGCGATCACGGCGGCGTCGGCGAGGATTTGCTGGGCAGTACGCACGAGCCGACTGTAACCCCGGCGGCCGTCACCCGGCCTGGCGGCCGCGTTGTGACCCCGGCCCGGCGGCATCGTCGCCGGACCGTGCCACCGTGCCTCGATGCCCTTTGCCCGGACGAGATCCCCGATTTCATGCCCGCCGCCGGGCGCGAGCCCCGTGCCGCGGCGGGAGCCCCGGGCGGGGAGGATGGGCACATGGAGAGGTCGACCTTCGTCTACGACGGGGACTGTGCGTTCTGCACCCGGTGTGCCGAGTTCATCGAGCGGCGCATCCCCACCGACGTCCGGGTGCTGCCCTGGCAGTTCGCGGACCTGGCGGCCCTCGGCCTGACCGTCGCCGAGTGCGAGGAGGCCGTGCAGTGGGTCGGCGCGGACGGCGGCCGGGCAGCCGGACCGGACGCCATCGCCCGGCTGCTCGGCGCCAGCACCGTCGGCTGGCGGGCGGCCGGTGCCGTGCTGCGCCTGCCGCCGGTCCGCCTCGCCGCCTGGCCGGTGTACCGCTGGGTGGCCCGGAACCGGCACCGCCTGCCCGGTGGGACGGCGGCCTGCTCGTTGCCGCAGGAGGTCCGGGAACGGCTCTACGGGCCGACGGGCGGCCCGCCCACCACCGCCTGACCGGGACCGTTCACCGTCCGGTCGGGCCGGTCGTCATGCGCGGAGGTGACGTCTCGGTCGCCGTCGCGCCACCGGCGCGGCGGGCCAGCCGACGGAGCAGGACGAGGGGGCGGACCCGCTCCAGTGCCAGGAAGCTGGCCATCGCGACCAGGTGCGGCGCGAACGAGATGGTGATGGTCGCCATGGTGACCGCGTGGAACGAGTAGAAGAACCCGACCATGGCCGTACGCCAGCGCGCGGGCAGCAGGAAGACCACCGGACTGAGCAGCTCGAAGGCCATGATCCCGAACTGTGCGGCGATCAGCAGGTAGGGCACCTGGGCGATCAGGTCGGCCAGGTCGGTACCCCGCCGCAGGATCGCCCGGGCCAGCACCGAGCCGGTCATCCAGTCGGGGCCACCGAAGCGCAGCTTCGCCCAGGCGGCGAGGAAGTACGTGCAGACCACGGCGATCTGGGTGACCCGCAGGGCCCAGCCGCCCGCCTCGGTGCGGGTCGGGTCGCCGTGCCGGGCCCGACCCGCGGTGGGGAGCACGGCCAGCGCCACCAGCAGGCCGAACCGGTCGTGGTCGACCTTGCCGTAGCTCATCGCGATGATCATCCAGTACAGGTACAGCGCGAAGACGGACCAGCCGAGCAGGCGGGGCGCCCGGCCGGTCGCGGCCAGTAGGGCGAGCACGAGCAGCGTCCAGAAGGTCCCGGTGATCAGCCACTCGGTGGGGGTGGGCAGGTGCAGCAGCCGACTGACGAACAGCGGTCGGTACAGCTCGCCCGGCACGTTGCCGTGGGTGCGCACCCAGGGAGTGAAGAAGACCAGGTCACCGGCGACGAAGAGGGAGACCAGGGTCCGGAAGGCCGCGATCCGGCCGAGCGGCACCGCCTCGGTCAGCCACCGGCCGACGGCGGTCATCGGGCCGCCTCCCACCGGACCACCGTCTCGTCGACGTGCCGACCGGTGGGGCGTCCGTCCTCGATGCCGTGCCAGCGCACCACGATGCGGACCTCGACCACCTCGGGCGCGCCCGGGTGGCGGTCGGCGTACGCGTCGGCGACCTCACGGAGCAGTTCGGGGTCGGCCTCGTACCGGCCGCGCTGACCCTCGATCTCGGCACGGCGGATGCCGGTGGCGTCCTGACCCAGTTCGATCAGCGCGCCGGTCGCGTCGACCCCCTCGACCCGGGTGTCCGGCGCCGGGGCGTCCGGCGAGTTGGTGGTGGCGAACATCCGGAACGGCCCGAACGGGAAGTGGTCGTCGGAACCGACGAGGGTGCCGGCGAGCAGCAGTGCGAGGCCGAGCGCGGTGACGCCCAGCCGGACGGCCCGGCCCTGCGGGGTCAAGGTCTCCATCGCATCGCGACGATACGGAATGTTCCGCCCGTCGGGGATCCCTCCGTCGTCCATCCGTGGCGGTCCGTGTCGCCAGGAGGTCGCGGGCAGGCGTCAGCTCCGGACGGGCCGGGCCCGTCCGGAGCCGGTGCGCGTCGGGTCAGTGCTGGTGCTCGGCCAGCTTCTTGCGGACGTCCGCCATGTCGAGCGCCTGGACCTGCTCGATCAGGTTCTCCAGGGCGGACTCGGGAAGGGCGCCCGGCTGGGCGAAAACGATCACCCCGTCGCGGATCGCCATGATGGTCGGGATCGACCGAATGTCGAACTGCGCGCCCAGAGCCTGCTGCGCCTCGGTGTCGACCTTGCCGAAGACGATGTCCGGGTGCTTCTCCGAGGAGCGCTCGAAGACCGGGGCGAACCGCTTGCACGGGCCGCACCACTCCGCCCAGAAGTCGACCAGGACGATGCCGTCCCGGCCGGTCACCTCGTCGAAGTTCGCCGTGGTCAGCTCAACGGTTGCCATTCGAGTCTCCGATCAGCGCGGATTACGTACGTCAGGTGGAACCGGGTGGGGTCGTTCCGAATTCCCGTGGGTGCGGTGTCGAAACTCGGCAGCTCACCGGGGGGATCGAAAAACGTCTGTTAACGAGTGGTGTGCCTTCTGCACTTGCAGACTGCACTTGCGTGACAAGCCGTGATGGGAGCGATCCCACGGGGATTGGCGATCATCCCGTTCGATGTTCCATCGACTCCCCCTTGGCAAGGAGGTATTTCACCTGCGGTGATCGCTCCGTCGGTGGATCTCGGTCACTCTACGTGCGATAACGAAAAGATAAATGTGACTTGCATCTCTGTTCTGTGTTACATCACGTGGGGCAGAATCTTTCCCATCAGAGCGTGGGCGGCGGGTGCCGGGGAGGGCCCCGCCGCTCATTGCGTCCGCACCCTTCCAGAGCTGCCTTAACTATCGATAAGGCATGCCGTGCCGACCTCCGTCGCCCGCACCACGGTGCTCAGGATCCAGGTCGGCCGCTACCACGAGGAGTCCGAGGGTGGTCCGGCGTCCGGTCGCCCGGTGGCCGGCATATGCTGACGCCGGAGGTTCCCATGAGCCACTCCCTCGCCGGAGAGCCGCCCGCCGCCGGCCGTCGCGCCGCCCCGCTGACCACCGCCGTCTACTCCGCCGTGGAGTGGGATCTGCTCACCGGACTACCCGGTCGGGTGGTGGTCGTCGCCACCGCCCCGGCCCCCGGCCGGCCACTGCGTGGGGTCGCCGCCGGGCTCGCCGGCCTGGAGGCGGTGGCCGCCGGACGGGCCTTCGACAGCGACCTCGTACGCGCCGTGGTCGCCACCATCTACGCCCGCCACGACGAACCCGCCCCACCCGCTCGGACCGGCCAGGGCCGTCGCCGTGGGCGATCGGCCCCCACCGACCCGGCGGACCTGCTCGCCGACTGCCGGACGGCGGCCCGGGTGCTCCGGCGCCGGGCCGACCCGGCCGACTCGGCGGCGTACCGCCAGTGGGTGCAGACGGTCGCGGCCCGGGTCTGCCGGGCGGTTCCCAGCGGGCCCACGCTCAGCCCGGCCGACCAGCATTTCCTCGACCGGCTGGGTGCGGCGCTGGGCCTGCGCTGAGGGGCCGGGCGGGCACCGTACGCTGTGCCAGCGTGACCGGTGACCAGCTCGACGTCGGTGTGGGCCCGTGGCCCGGAGATCCGCCCGACGACCCCCGCTACGACCCGGAGCTGCTCGCCGAGGGCGACCGGCGCAACGTGGTCGACCGGTACCGCTACTGGCGGCGGGAGGCCGTGGTCGAGGATCTGGACCGTCGCCGGCACGACTTCCACGTGGCGATCGAGAACTGGCAGCACGACTTCAACATCGGCACCGTGGTGCGAAACGCCAATGCGTTCCTCGCCGCCGAGGTGCACATCGTCGGGCGGCGGCGGTGGAACCGGCGCGGCGCGATGGTCACCGACCGCTACCAGCACGTCCGGCACCACGAGACGATCGAGGAGTTCGTCGCCTGGGCGGCCGGGCGGGACCTGCCCGTGGTCGGCATCGACAACCTGCCCGGGTCCTGTCCGCTGGAGACCACCACGCTGCCCCGGCGTTGCGTGCTGCTCTTCGGCCAGGAGGGTCCCGGCCTCTCCGAGGCGGCCCGCGCCGCCTGTGACCAGCTTTTCTCGATCGCCCAGTATGGCTCGACCCGGTCGATCAACGCCGGTGTGGCCAGCGGCATCGCGATGCACGCCTGGATCCGGGCGTACGCCGACGTGCCACCGGCCTGACCTGCGCTTTCCCGAGCCGTTACCAGGTGGCGGACCGGACGTGACCGAAAAGGCCGCTCCGCTTGACGGGGTGACGATCCGGGGTGACCGTGTGGATATGAGTGTTTCGGTGAGTTGTCCGCGGTGTGGCGGACCGGTCCGGGGGCCGGACCTGATGCACACGGAGTCGCGTTGTCTGGCCTGTGGGCCCGTCCCCCCGTTGCACGTCCCGGAGCACATCGGCCCGGAGATCGTGTCGAGCGTGGTGGAGCGGATCATGGCCGGGCCGACCGGGGGGACCCCGGCCGTCCCGCTCTGGTCCCCCTGGCCACTGCCGCCCGGCTGGACGGTGACCGGGGTCGGCTGGGCCGGCGACGACCGCACCGGGGTCCGCGCCACCGTGGTCGCCTGCGCCGGCCCCGCCCCGCTCGGCGGTGGCCCCGCCGACGTGGTCTTCGTCGCCGAGGAGCCCGGCGTGGGGCTCGGCACCCGCCTCGCCGGCATGCCCGGTCCGGACCCGGGCCCCCGGCTCACCGAGGCGCTGGCCGACCCCGGCCCAGGTCATCCCGAGCACGTCGCCACGGCGAAGATCAGGGTGGGCGGCCATCCGACTCCACTGTGGCCCGTCGACTCCTCACCGGATCGAAGCGCGTACGCCGGCGAGGCTCGGGGAATGTGGCTTCATGCGATAGCCTGGCCGGCGAGCGCGGGTCACCTCCTCGCGGAAGACGTCGTCCTCCACGACCTGACCGAGTGGACTCCGCCCGAGCTCGTGTACGGTGCGCCCTCTCCGTACCTGCACGGGAAGGCTTGACGAGCGACGAGGCTTGACAAGTGTCCCGGAATGTCGGAGAACAGACGCAGTATTCACCGTACGACACCTGACTGATACTCTGGGTGCCGCTGCGGTATGGGACCCGGCACCGCGCGAGAGGATGGCCCGTCATGGTCAAGAAGGTCCTCACCTGGGCCGGAGTCGCGTTCTTGATTTTCTTCATCGCGTTCCAGCCCAACTCCGCCGCTGACGTCTTCAAGTCGCTCGGCGGCGGCATCATGGACATTGCGCAGGGCTTCGGCGACTTCTTCACCAACCTCTTCGCCTAACCCGCGATGGGAAGCCCCTCCGGCCTGCCCCCAGACCCCGACGATCCCGACCGGGAGCGCCGGGAGCGCGACACGGAGCCGATCCCCCGGTACCGGGGGGACGACGACGATCGGCCACCGGGTTACGGCCCCGGGCGTGGCGACCGGGCGTCCTATCCGGACGACCTCGGTTACCCCGCCGACGGGCCGCCCTATCCGGACGACGCCCGGTCGGGCCGCACCTGGGTCCGCGACCCGGAGGCCGAGTACCAGCCACCGGTCTTCAGTGACGACGAGCTGGCCGGCCTCCGGGCGGACGCCGCCGGCTCGGCGCCGCGCCGGGTGCTGCCCCTGGAGGACGAGCCCAGCTCACTTGTCGCCCGCTACCTCTTCCCCACCGAGCGGTACCGGGGCGAGTGGAAACGGCACTGGATCCACCTCACCACCCCGATCCTGATCGGGGTGGCCGCGACCTTCGTCCTCGGCTACCTCTCCGGTGCCCTCGCCAACCGGAACATCGGCCCGTTGACCACCATCGCGGTGCTGCTCTGGTTCGCGGTGATGGGTTGGGTCGCGTGGAAGGTCGCGGACTGGTGGTACGACCGCTTCATCCTGACCAACAAGCGGGTCATGGTGGTCAACGGAATCATCACCCGCAAGGTCGCGATGATGCCGCTGGCCCGGGTCACCGACATGAAGTACGAGCAGACGCCGACCGGTCGGGCCCTCAACTACGGCACCTTCGTGCTGGAGTCCGCCGGCCAGGACCAGGCACTCCGCGAGATCAAGAACCTGCCGAACCCGAACGAGCTCTACCTGCGCGTGGTCGAGGAGATGTACGAGCCGCAGGCGGTGGAGGCCCGGTTGGGCAAGGAGGCCGACGAGGCGAAGGCGGACGACGGGGCGTAGGTTTTCGTCCGAACATCGGAGGAACACGCACCTTTCTGCCCTCGACCCGACCCCCGGAGCGTGGCAGCCTGCCAGCAGGAGGGGCGGGAGGTGAGTGGTGGCCGGCAGGGACGACCTGGAAGAGGAGTTCCGCGAGTTCGTCGCGGCCCGCTCCGGAGCCCTGCTGCGTACCGCCTACCTGCTCGCCGGGGACTGGGCCACCGCCGAGGACCTGCTCCAGACCGCGTTGACCAAGACCTACCTGGCCTGGAAGCGCCACGGTGGGATCGACGCCGTCGAGCCGTACGCCCGGCGGGTGCTGGTCAACACGTCGACGAGTTGGTGGCGTCGGCGCTGGCACGGTGAACGCCCCACCGAGGTGCTCCCCGAACGGCCCGCGACCGACGAGATCGAGCAGCAGCTCGACCGCGACGCGCTCTGGCGGCACCTGCGTGCCCTGCCGGCCCGGCAACGGGCGGTGCTGGTGCTCCGCTACTACGAGGACCTCTCCGAGGCGCAGACGGCGGCCCTGCTGAACATCTCCGTCGGGACGGTGAAGAGCCAGACCTCCCGGGCCCTGAACACGCTGCGCCGCCGGCTCGGCAGCGAGGACGCCCTCGGCCTGTCCGCCGGGGCGACCAGCCCGGACGGCAGCGCGGCACCCGCCCCGGACGGCAGCGCGGCACCCGCCCCGGACGGCAGCGCGGCACCCGCCCCGGCGGCCCGGTCCCGCCCGGTGCCGCGTACCCCGGTGCGGCCGGTGGTGCCGCGACCCGTCGCCGACAGCGCAGCCCCGGTGGGCCTCGGCGGCGCTTCCGGGCCGGCACCGGTGCTCCCGGCCCGACCACCGGTGCTCGCCACCGGGCTGCCCGCGTCGACCGGGGAACACCGGTGAACCGTCCCGACAACCTGCGCGCCGATCCGCAGCGTCCAATCGGTGTGGCTCGGGAGGACCTGGAGCAGGCGTTGCGGGAGACCCTGGCCCGCCAGGCCGGCACGCCCCGGCCGCTCGCGGTCGACCCCGCCGGCCGGGCGGTACGCCGTGCCGAGCGGCTCCAACGCCGACGGACCCTGGCCGGGGTGGCGCTGGCCGCGGTCGCGACCGTGGCGGTCAGCACCGGCATGGCGCAGCTGGGCACCGGCACCGCCCGGTACACCAGTCCGACCGTGGTGCTCGGCGACCCGACCGGACCGCCCGCCACGTCGGCCGTGCCGGCGGTGCAGCTCGACGGGCCGGTCTTCGAGGGGCTGTCGCTGGTCACCGGCTCCACCCTGGTCGTCGACGGCCGCGGGACGGATCTCGGCGCGGTCGGTCCGGTCGCGCGCGGACTGCGTACCGGGGACGGCTGGCTGTTCATCGGCACGCCCGGCGCGGCCGGCCGGACGGTCTGGCTGGTGGGTTCGAACGGCACGTCCCGGGTTCTGCTCGCCGGGGCGGACGCGGTGGCGGCGGACCCGACCGGCCGGCGGCTCGTCTGGCGGGAGGGAACCGAACTCCTCGTCGCGACGATCGCCAACGGTCAGCTGCTCCCCGGGCTGCGCACGACGGTGCCCGTGTCGGCGACGCCGGTTGGGTTCGTCGGCGACGACGTCCTCGTGCGGGTGCGTCCGGACGGGCCGGGCTTCGTGCTCTGGCGGGCCGACGGCAGCCCGTTCCGGGTCGGTACGGACCGGGCCGTCCTCGACGTCTACGGCCGCCTTCCGGACGGGCGGCTGGTCGCCCGGGTGACCGGCGCGTCGAAGAAGCAGTGCCTGGCTCTGCTCGACCCGGCCCGTGCCCTGGCCGCGTCCGTCACGGGGTGCACGGTGCCCCCACTGGGGGACGGGCCGGGATCGGTCTCCCCGGACGGGCGGTGGCTGCTGGTGAACGGTGCCGCCGACAGCCGGTCCGCCAACGGCACGGCGCTGCTGGTCGACCTGGGGCAGGCGTTCGGCGCGAAACCGGTGGTCCGCCCCGTCGGCCCGGGGGTGGCCGGTGCGGCGGCGTGGCCGGCGGTGGCGGAGGAGGTCGTGTACCCGGCGGTCGACGGGACACTGGTGCGGTTCGACCCCGACCGGAACCCCGTGCGGGCCACCGCGGCGGCGGTGCCGGGACTGCCGGCGGGCCAGTGGCCGGCGCTCGTCACCGCGGCGACGCTCTGAGGCGCAGCCCGTCGACCGACCGCCCACCCCGGCTCCCGCAGCCGGTAGCGTCCGGATCGTGACCCCGCGACCATCGTCCGCCCCGAGCCGGATCGACCTGCACACCCACTCCACCGCCAGCGACGGCACGCTGACCCCGGCCGAACTGGTGCGGGCCGCCGCCGACGCCGGGCTCGACGTCGTGGCGATCACCGACCACGACACCACCGCCGGCTGGGAACCGGCGCGCCGGGCGCTGCCGCCCGGACTCACCCTGATCCGGGGCGCGGAGATCTCCTGCCTGTGGAACGGGGTGCGGCCCGGGGTGTCGCTGCACCTGCTGGCGTACCTGTTCGATCCGGACTTCCCGGCGCTCGCCGCCGAACTGGCCCGGGTCCGGGCCTCCCGGGAGGCCCGTGGCGAGCGGATCGTCGAGCTGTTGCGGGCCGACGGGATCGAGGTGAGCTGGACGGAGATCCACACCGCCGCCGCGGGTGGCTCCGTAGGCCGCCCGCACATCGCGGCGGCACTGATCCGCGCCGGGCTGGTGGCGACCACCACCGAGGCGTTCGGCCCGCAGTGGCTGGGCAGCCGGTACCGGGTCGCCAAGGACGACATCGACGTCTTCCGGGCGGTGGAGCTGGTCCGGGCGGCCGGCGGGGTGCCGGTCTTCGCCCACCCCCGGGCCACCCGCCGGGGCCGGATCGTGCCGGACGAGCTGATCGTCGAGCTGGCCGGGGCGGGCCTGGCCGGGCTGGAGGCCGACCACGAGGACCACTCGCCGGCCGAACGGGAGCACGTCCGGGCCCTCGCGGACCGGCTCGGCCTGATCGTGACGGGCTCGTCGGACTTCCACGGCACGCACAAGACCGTCCGGCTGGGTGCCCACACCACCAGTCCGCAGGCGTACGAGCGGATCGTCGCGCAGGCCGGCGGGGTGACCCCGGTCGCTTCGGGCTGACCCGCGTTCGGCCTGGCCAGGGCGTCGCTACCGTGATCAGGTGGACGCCAAGCTGTTCGGAGAGGTCTTCGTGACCCTGCTGGTCATCACCGACCCGCCGGGCATGATGCCGATCTTCCTCGCGCTGACCGGCCCGATGTCGGCCCGGGACCGCCATCGGGCAGCCTGGCAGGCGGTGGCGCTGGCCCTCGGCGTGATCGTGGTCTTCGCGGTGGCCGGGCAGACTCTCCTCGACTACCTGCACGTGGACCTGCCGGCCCTCCAGGCCGCCGGTGGGCTGCTGCTGGTGCTGGTCGCGCTGGAACTGCTCACCGGCAAGGCGGACGACCCCAGCCAACAGTCCACCACCAACATCGCCCTGGTGCCGCTGGGCACCCCGCTGCTGGCCGGACCGGGTGCCATCGTGGCGACGATGCTCTTCGTCCAGCAGGCGGACGGCGCCGCCGACGTCACCGCCATCGCCGCCGCCATCGTCGCGGTGATGGTCGCCGTCTGGGTCGTGCTCCGCTTCTCCGGTGGGATCGTCAAGGTGCTCCGCCCCGGCGGGATCGAGGTGCTCACCCGGATCGCCGGCCTGTTGCTGGCGGCGATCGCCGTCCAGCTCATCGCGGACGCCATCGCCGCGTTCGTGACGCAGTACGCCAGTCTGACCTGACTCGCCGGTTACCTACCTGTCGTACTCGGATGGCAGGATCGCGGAGTGCGACGTTCCCCAGCCGACCGGTCCGGCCGCGCCGCCGGAGGCACCCCGCCCCGTCCCCGTGCCGGGCAGCCCGAGCAGCTCGGCTTCGCCGGCATGCCGGAGCGGCTCTTCGTCTGCACACCGAGCAAGCTCGGGGCGTACGCCGACTGCCCCCGTCGCTACCGCTACTCCTACGTCGACCGTCCCGCCCCGCCGAAGGGGCCGCCGTGGGCGCACAACTCCCTCGGCGCGAGCGTGCACACCGCCCTGAAGAACTGGTACGCGATCCCCGTCGACCGGCGTCACCCGCAGGCGCTGGCCGCCCTGCTCAAGGGCACCTGGGTCCGCGACGGCTACCGCGACGACGAGCAGGAGCGGGCCGCCTTCCGGCGGGCGCTGTCCTGGCTGGAGGGGTACGTCGACACCCTCGACCCGGCCGACGAGCCGGTCGGGGTGGAGCGGACGGTGGCGGCGAAGACCGCCGTGCTGGCGCTCAACGGCCGCGCCGACCGGATCGACTCCCGCCCCGGCCCGGACGGCCCCGAGCTGGTCATCGTCGACTACAAGACCGGCCGCGCCGGGCTGGACGCCGACGACGCCCGGGGATCGCAGGCGCTGGCGCTCTACGCCTACGCCGCCGAGCGGGTGTTCCGCCGGCCGTGCCGTCGGGTCGAGCTGCACCACCTGCCCACCGGCACGGTCGCCGCCCACGAGCACACCCCCGAGTCCCTCGCCCGGCAGGTCGACCGGGCCGAGCAGACCGCGCGGGACATCATGGCCGCCGAGCGGTCCGTCGCCGACGGGGCCGGCCCCGACGCGGCGTTCCCCACCCTCCCCGGCACGCACTGCGGCTGGTGCGACTTCCGGCGGATCTGTCCCGACGGGGCGCGGGCTCCCGGCCAGGAGCCGTGGGCCGCCGTGGAACGGACCCTGGCGGCAACCCCACGGGACTGACCGCAGGGCCGCTCAGGCCGGCACGGCCGGGCCGGCGAGCCGGGCGGCGCGGGCCTTGGCGGCCTGCTGGAGCGGGCCTTCCCGGTAACGCTGGGGAACGGCGGCCAGTGCCAGCCGTAACGCCCGCAGGCCCACCTCGGCCGAGAGGGCGGTGGTGGGCAGCCCCAGCCCGCCGTAGAGCCGCTGGGCCCAGCCGGGCAGCAGGCCCAGCGCCGTACCGGCGACGCCGAAATACGCCCAGCGGGGCGGGCCGAGGGTGAGGCCGAGCCGCACCGGGAGGCTGAACCTCCCGGGTAGCGGCGGAGCGGTGAGGAAGAGCGCGGTCTCTGCCGCCTCCCGGGTCATCCGCAGCTCCGGTCGGATCCGCCGGTAGTAGTCGTCGACCTCGGCCGCTGTGCCCGGGACGGTCTCCGGGTCCAGCCCGACCAGGGCCGCCGTCCGGCGCTGCTCGGTGTAGTAGCCGTCCACCTCGGCGTCGGTCAACGACAGCCCGGCCCGCCGGGCGGTGCTGACGAACGACTCGACCTCGGTGACGTGCACCCAGCGGAGCAGGTCGGGCTCGTCGATCCGGAACTCTTCCCCGGTGCCCGGGTCGACGGCCCGGAGCCGGGCGTGCAGCCTCCGCAGCCGGCGGCCGGCCGCCTCCGCCTCGGCGGTGGTGCCGTAGATCGTGGTCGCCACGTAGGTGGCGGTGCGCAGCAGCCGGCCCCACGAGTCCCGGCGGTAGTTGCTGTTCTGCGCCACCCCGGCCATCGCCCGGGGGTGCAGGGCCTGGAGGTAGAGCGCACGCAGGCCGGCGACGAGCAGGACGGGTTCCCCGTGGACCTTCCAGGTCACCGAGTCGGGACCGAAGAGGCCGAGGTCATCGGATTCCACCGATCAAGAGTGCCACGCCGGTGGACGGGGCGGCCGGCGTCGGGTCAGACGTCGGCCCGGCGGCGGGCCTGGCAGGCGGGGCAGAGCCCCCAGAAGGTGACCTCCGCCTCGTCGACCTGGAACCCGTGGGCGGTGCTCGGGTCGAGGCACGGGGCGCTGCCCACGGCGCAGTCGATGTCGGCGATGTCGCCGCAGCCACGGCAGACCACGTGGTGGTGGTTGTCCCCGGCGCGTGCCTCGAACCGGGCGGGGCTGCCGGCCGGTTCGATCCGGCGGGACAGGCCGGCCCGGGAGAGCGCGCCGAGCACGTCGTACACCGCCTGGGTGGAGACCGAGTCCAACCGCTCACGGACCCGCCGGGTGATCTCGTCGACATCGAGGTGCCCGCCGGCGGCGAGGACGTCGAGGACGGCGAGCCGGGGTCGGGTGACCCGCAGGCCCTTCGACCTGAGCAGTTCCTCGGCACCGGACATGAGCACATCACAGCACGCCGCCGTGGGGCCGCCGCCCCGCCTCCGGAGCACGTGGCCCCGGCCACAGCCCAGGTCACCGCAGGTGGCGCTGAACCGGACCCCCACGGAACGCGTGTATGCGGGCGGGACCGGGGGCGACGTACGCTGCCGGGCGCGGAACCATCGGAGGTGGCGGGTGTTCGAGACGGTCGCAGGGTTGCCGGTACACGTCCTGGTCGTGCACGCCGTCGTGGTGTTCGTGCCGTTGCTGGCGTTGCTCGCCGTCGCGTACGGGGTGCTGCCCCGGTGGCGCGACCGCCTCGGCTGGGCGGTGGGGGTGCTCGCCGTGGTGACGCCGGTGGTCGCCTGGGTGGCGACCGAGTCCGGCGAGGCGTTCGAGAACATGCTCCGGGACGGTGGCTACCCGCCGGAGATCCTCTCCCAGGTCGAGACCCACTCCGGTTACGGCGACCTGCTGTTCCGGGCGACCCTGGGGCTGGCCGTCGCGGCGGTCGCGTTGCTGCTGGTGACGAGCGGGCGGGCCCGCGCCCGGTCACTGCCGTCCTGGCTGCCGGTGGTGCTGACGGTCGTGGTGGTCGCCCTGGCGGTGCTCGCGATGGCCTACGTCTACCTGACCGGGGAGACGGGTGCCCGCGCGGTCTGGGACGGCGTGGCCTGACCCCTCAGGACAGCACCCGCGAGCAGAGCAGGCAGATCACCACCAGCAGCACCACCCCGGCCACCGCTCCCACGACCTGGGTGACCCGCTGGGCCCGCTGCTCGGCGGCGTCCAGCGCGTCCGCGTCCTGCCCCGGCAGCCGGCGTGGCGGCGGGGGTAGCAGGTGCAGCGGTGGACGCCAGCCCGGCGGGGGCGCGGTGGTGGGCGGGGGACCGGCGTAACCGCTGGCCGGCGGGGCGGCCGTCGGCGGGGTCGCCGGTGGCGCGGGCTCACCGTCCGGCGGCCGACGCCAGTAGTCGTCCTCGGAACCGTGGGGCGTCGTCACGCCGTCCGACGCTACCGGGAGCCGGCGCGCGGCACCGGGACGCGGCGCGCGGGACGACCGTGGCGGGGCCGCGCCGTGGGCGGTCGTCCCGCCCGGTCCCGGGCCGCACCACCGCGCGCTCGGTTACGCTCTGCTCGTGAGCACGGAGGATCGGCTGCTGCACACGCCCGGCGACGACGACCGCGTCGTCGACCTGGGCGACGACTTCGTGGTGCTGCCCGAGCAGACCACGGACGACACCGACCGGGGCTGGGGTGAGTCCACCGGCGGCAACGACGACCGGCTGCTCGCCGAGCGCCCGCCGCACTGGGACTGAGATCCCCCGTGCCGGTCAGCCGCGCACGACGACCGCGAACCGGCTCCCCTCCGGTTGCCCCACCACCCGTTGCGCCTGCGGTGGTGCGAGCGCCAGGTAGAGCGCGGACGAGCCGTCCAGTTCGCCCGCGCCGACCACGTCGAGGACCAGCGCCCCGGAGGCGAGCAGGACGGTCGTGACCGGTCCGGCGGCGGGCAGCGCCAGCAGGTCCACCCGGCTCCCGGGGCCCACGACGGCGAGGGCGGCCGGCTCGGCCAGGCGGACCGGCACCCCGACCGTGCCGTCGGGCAGCGGGAGCGACCCACCGGTCCGGTCCCCGCGCCCTTCCCTGGCTGCCACCGCCGGCGGGCCGGACGGGTCGGTACCGGTCGGGGCCGGGGAGCCGGTCGGGGCGGCCGTGCCGGGGGGAGCCGCACCGGGGACCGGCGTGCATCCGGGCGGGGTGTAAAGGATCGTGACGGCCAGCCCGAGGAGCGCGGCGACGAGGCCCGCCCGCAGCAGCGTGCCCGGACCGGGCCGGGCCGGCCACCGGACCGGACGCAGTGACCGTTCGCCGACCGTACGGCCGAAGCGCATGCCCGCCTCCCTCACCCGTGGCGGCGATCCGCTGGCCCGCCCCGGTCGTCGCCGGATCGACGCGGGAACGCGCCGGGTCAGCAGGTTAGGCGGCGGGAGACGGCGACGCGGGCCGCCTGTGGACGACCCGCGTGCCTGTGGACGACGCCCGGCGGGGGAGTGGATCTGCTATGGCAGGGCCGGTGCCGGAGGCGGTCAGGAGGAGGAGCTGGCGGCGGGGGCCTTGGCCGTGGAGGAGCTGCCCGACGAGCTGCCGGAGCCGTTGCCGCTGGCGGGGGAGGACGACGAGGACGAGGAGGACGACGAGGACGACGAGGACGACGAGCCGGAGTCGCCGCTGGACGAGCCGTTCGACGACGACTCGGACTTGCCCGCCTTGCCGCCGGTCAGCGAGTCCGAACCCGAGGAACGCGAGTCGGTGCGGTAGAAGCCGGAGCCCTTGAAGACGATGCCGACCGAGTTGAACAGCTTGCGCAGCCGACCCGTACACGCCGGGCACTCGGTCAACGGCTCGTCAGAGAAGGACTGCACCGCCTCGAGCTGGTGGCCGCACGCGGTGCAGGCGTACTGGTACGTGGGCACGTTCTCCTCCGGATCTGGCACGGCCTGTTGGCACTCGACCTGTTCGAGTGCCAATGGTGCGTCATCCGACCCGGGTTCGTCCAGCCGGTGTGGTCAAGCCGTGGTCAACTCCCGTAGCCCGCCGGTCGGCGTGACCACCGCCCGGACCGGCCGGTCGTGCGGCTCGGCGGGCAGCCGGTCGATCAACTCGCCGTCGTGCAGCAGGGCGACCGTCCAGGCTCCGGCGGGCACCCGGGCCAGCGCCCGGTCGTACGACCCGCCGCCCCGACCGAGCCGGATCCCCCGCCGGTCCACCGCCAGCGCCGGCACCACCACCAGTTCCGCCCCGGCCACCGCCTGCCGCCCCAACCGGGGACCGGCCGGCTCCCGCATCCCCCGGCCCGCCGCGACCAGGGCGTCCGGACCGGCGTACCCGGCCCAGTCCAGGTCGAGATCCGCCCGGAGCACCGGCAGCAGCAGCTCCGCCCCTTCCGGGAGCGCCCCGCGCAGCACCTCCGGCAGGTCGGGCCCGCCCGGCTCGGAGCCCACCGGCACGTACCCGGTCATCCGGCGCGGACGCAGCCGGCGTACCAGATCGACCAGCGTGTCCCCGACGGCGGCGGCTGCGGCGGCCCGCTCGACGGCACCCAGGGCCCGGCGGCGCGCGAGCAGCTCCGCGCGGGTCCGGGGCTTCGTCCCGGAGGTCGCTTCCGCTTCATCAGAAAAATCCGTCACGCAACACTCCTGACGCAACGCTCGTTCCGCGGTGCCGCTGTGTCAGCATCGCAGCATCGGGCGTAGGACTTCCGGGGGGAAGAGTGACGCTACGCGGGCGGTTGACCGCAGCCTTCCTCACGGTGGTGCTCGGTCCGGTCCTGCTCGGGGCGTTCTTCGTCGGCACCACCCTGGCCACGGTGGACCAGCGGCGCTCCGCCGAACGGCTCGGGCTGGCCGTCGGGGCCGTCCGGACCTCCGTCGACGCTCTCTGCCAGCAACTGCGGGCCGCCGCCGACGCGGTGGCGCTGCGCGGCGCGGACCCGGTCGGCCGGGCGGGTGCCGCCACCCAGGTGGTCAGCCGGGGGCTGGCCGCCGCCGTCCTGGTCACCGACGTGACCGGGGAGACCGCCTACACCACGCCCGGCGCGCCGGACCGGCCCTGGCTGGACTGCGCCGGCCCTCGCCGGTTCGACGGCCCGATCCGGGCGCTCACCGCCGAGGTGGAGCTGCGCGACCGGGCCGGGGCCATGCTGGGCCGGGTCGCCGCCGCCCAGCTCGTCGACCCGGGCTTCGTCGCCCGGCTCGCCGCGGTCACCGGCGTCGAGATCACGCTCCTCACCGGCGACGCCGGCATCGCGCAGACCACCGAGGCGGCCGGGGTACGTGACGAGGTGCTGGCCGCCGCCGCCCCGGTCGGCGACGACCGGGTCACCGGCACCGGTGCCGGGCGGTACGTCCGTCGTGCGGGCCCGGTCCCCGGCCAGCCGCTGCCCCTGCTCCTCTCCGTCCCGAGCGACCAGTCACCGGGCCTGCACGCGGCCCTGGTCGCCGCGGCCCTGCTCGCCGGGCTGCTCGCCGTGCTCGCCGCGGGGCGGCTGGCCCGGGTGACCACCCGACCGTTGGCCGAGCTGGCGCACGCCGTCGACCGGGTCGCCCGGGGGGACCTGACCGCCCGGGTGCCGGTGCGCAGCCACGACGAGATCGGCCGGCTGGCCGGCACGTTCAACCGGATGACCCGGGAGACCCAGTCCTACGTGGCCGCCCTGACCAGCAGCCGGGACCAGATGCGCGGCCACCTCGCCGTGCTCGGCGACACCCTCGCCAGCACCCACGACCTGGACCGCATCCTCCGGGTCATCCTGCACAGCGCGATCGCGGCGACCGGCGCGCGGTCCGGCGCGGTGCTGCTGGTGGAGGAGGACGACATCCTCGTCGGACGGTGCCTGGCCGGGTCGGACGGCGACGACGAAGCCCCGGAGCCAGCCGCACTGCGGGTGCCGGTGGGCAGTGGCGTGGTGGGAGCGGTGGCGGCCACCGGCGAGCCCCGGCGCGGCCGGGTCGAACCGGGTGACGCGCCACCGGGCGAGCCGGGCCGGACGTACGTGGCGGTGCCCTTCGCCGCGCCCGGCGCGGCGGCCGACGTCCCCGGGCGGGCCGCTGTCACCGGGGAGGCCGCCCCGGGCACGCTCGGCGTGCTGGTCCTCTACGACCGGCTCGGCGCCGACGGGTTCGACGACGACGACCTGGTGACCCTGCGGACGTTCGCCGGGCACGCGGCGGTGGCGGTGGAGAACGTCCGGGTCCACGAGGAGGCGCAGCGGCTCTCGCTGACCGACCCGCTCACCGGGCTCTGGAACTACCGCTACCTGCGCGAGTCGATCCGTCGGGAGGTGGAACGGGCCAGCCGGTTCGGCCGGATGCTCAGCGTCCTCGCCCTGGACCTGGACCTGTTCAAGAAGGTCAACGACACGTACGGGCACGCCGTCGGCGACGCCGTGCTGGTCGAGTTCGCCCGCCGGGTACGCGGCGAGATCCGCGAGGTGGACCTGGCCTTCCGGCAGGGCGGCGAGGAGTTCGTGCTGCTGCTGCCGGAGACCGACGCGCGGGGCGCGGCGATCGTGGCGGAGCGGCTCGGCGCGGCGGTCCGGGACAGCCCGATCGTCACGGAGTCGCGGTCCGGTGGGCCCGGGTCCGGACCGGTGCGGATCCCGGTGACCGTGTCGGTGGGCATCGCCGTCTACCCCGACCACGCCAGCACCGCCCAGCAGGTGCTCGACGCCGCCGACGCCGCCCTGTACGCGGCGAAGGCGGCCGGCCGGGACACGTACCGGGTGGCCCCGGTGCCGGTTCGCCCCACGGCCGAGGAGATCACGGTCCGGGCGGGAGCGGCCCCACCCGAGGACGGTATGCCCCGCGCGGGTGCCGGGGGAGGTACGCGTCACGTGGCCGACGGCGGCGCGTCTTCCGGGCCACACCCGCCGCGGCAGAGCCGTGGCCGATAGTCTCGCGACATGTCGGAGCAACCAGCGAATCCTTCAACGGCGTCCACCTCGACCGGCCGCCCGAGGGCGGTCAAGGCCGTCATCCCGGCCGCCGGTCTGGCCACCCGGTTCCTGCCTGCGACGAAGGCGGTCCCCAAGGAGCTGCTGCCGGTGGTCGACCGGCCGGTGTTGCAGTACATCGTCGAGGAGGCCACCCAGGCCGGGATCGGCGACGTCCTGCTGATCACCGGTCGGGGCAAGACCTCGATGGTCGACCACTTCGACCGCCGACCCGACCTGGAGGCACGGCTGGAGGAGAAGGGGGACGCGGAGCGGCTGGCCGCCGTCCGTCGCCCCAGCGAGCTGGCCGAGATCTACACCTGCCGGCAGCCCGAGCAGCTCGGTCTCGGTCACGCCGTCGGGTACGCCGAGTCGCACGTCGGCGACCAACCCTTCGCGGTGCTCCTCGGCGACGAGTTCGTCAAGCCGTCCGAGCCGCTGCTGCCGGCCATGCTGGAGCTCCAGGCCCGCACCGGCGGCATCGTGCTCGCCTTCTTCGAGGTCGACCCGGCCGAGACCAAGCGGTACGGCATCGCCTCGGTGGAACCGGCCGAGCCGGAGCTGACCGACGTCGGCGAGGTCGTCCGGGTGACCGGCATGGTGGAGAAGCCGAAGCCGGAGGAGGCCCCGAGCAACCTGGCCGTCCTCGGCCGGTACGTGCTGCCCGGCACGATCTTCGACGCGATCCGGCGGACCGGGCCGGGCAGCGGCGGGGAGATCCAGCTCACCGACGCGATGGAGCTGCTGCGCAGCGAGGGCACACCGGTGCACGCCATCGTCTACCGGGGCACCCGCTACGACACCGGCATGCCGCTGGGCTACCTCCAGACCGTGGTGCAGATCGCCAGTGAGCGGGAGGACCTGGGCGACGAGTTCCGCAAGTGGTTGGGGGAGTTCGTCGCCTCCGACGCGTCGGGCGGTCCTAGTACATGACCGCGACGGCCGACGCCGAGGCGGCCGCGAACGAGTTGACGCCGCTCGCCGACTACCTGGGCAGCGTGCTGCGCAGGTTACGCGCGCTGCCTCCGCTCGACCTCGACCTCACCCAGGCGTACGGCAACGTCCTCGCCGAGGACGTCGTCGCGCCGCACTCGTACCCGGCCTTCGACCAGGCCGCGGTCGACGGGTACGCGGCACGCTGGGAGGACATCGGTTCCGGTGCGGGCCGGGGCGTCGGGTACGCCCCGGGCCGCACCGGATCGCCGAGCGGCCGTACCGTCCGGCTGAACGTGGTCGGTGACCTCGGCGCGGCCAGCTGGCGGCCGGTCCGGCTCACCCCCGGTTCGTGCTTCTCGGTGGCGGCCGGCGCGCCGCTGCCGTCCGGCGCGGACGTGGTGGTCCCGGTGGAGTGGACCGACCAGGGCATGGCCGCCGTCGAGATCTTCCGCGTCCCCAAGCGCGGGTACGGGGTCCGCCGGGCCGGTGAGGAGCTGCCCGCCGGCACGCTGCTCGCCCGCGCCGGCACGTACGTCTCCCCGGCGCTGGTCGCGGTCTTCGCCGCCACCGGGCTCGGGCACGTGGTGGTCCGCCCCAGCCCCCGGGTGGTCATCGTGGCCACCGGGGACGAGCTGGTCGACGTGGGCCGGGGCAGCCAGCCCGGGCAGGTCGTGGACGCCAACTCGCACGCGTTGACGGCCGCCGCCGCGGAGGTGGGCGCGCTGGCGTACCGGGTGGGCATCTGCGACGACGACCCGGAGGCGCTGCGCGGCCTGCTGGAGGACCAGACGCTGCGGGCCGACCTGATCATCACCACCGGCGGCACCGGCACCGGGCCGGGCGACATGGTCCGCCGGATCCTCACCCGTCGGGAGGGGGGCCGGGCCGGCCCGGTCACCTTCACCGAGGTCGCCCTCTATCCCGGTACGTCCCTCGGATTCGGTACGGTCGGAGCCGAGGAGGTGCCGGTGGTCTGTCTGCCCGGTGAGCCCGGTGCCGCGATGATCGGCTTCGAGGTGCTGGCCCGTCCCGCGATCAACCTGCTCGCCGGGGCGGAACCGGTGTTCCGGCCGAGCGTCCGCGCGCACCTGCTGGAAACCATCACGTCCCCCGGTGGGCTGCGGGAGTTCCGCCCCGCGCACGTGGCCGAGCGGCGCGGCGGCGGCTACACCGTCCAGCCGCTGCCGGGCGGTCCGTTCACCCTCTCCGGACTGGCCGAGGCGAACGGGCTGATGGTCCTCGGCGAGCGGGTCACCACGGCCGCGGCCGGTTCCACCGTGGACGTGCTGCTGCTGGACCGTCGCCGGTGAACGGGCGATGATCGGGATGCTGTTCGGCAACGTCCCCGGCTGGCCGGCCGTCCTCGCCGACGGCCCGGTGGTGCTGCGGCCGTACCGCCGCTCGGACGCGGCAGCCTGGTCGGAGGTACGCCGGGCGAACCGGGCCTGGCTGGCGCCCTGGGAGTCCTCGGTGCCCGGCCGCTGGGACGAGACGAACTCACCCGACGCGTTCCGCTACGTCCACCGTGACCAGCGCCGGTCCGCGCGCGTCGGTGAGGGGATGCCCTTCGCGGTGTGCCTGCACGAGAACGGGCGCGAGCGCCTGGTCGGACACCTGAACATCGGCAACATCGTCCGGCGCGCGTTCTGCTCCGGCTACGTCGGCTACTGGGTGGACAGTCGGGTGGCCGGGCGCGGGGTGATCCCCACCGCGATGGCGCTCGCCGTCGACCATGCCTTCGGCCCGGGTGGGCTACACCGGGTCGAGGTGAACATCCGTCCGGAGAACGGGCCGTCCCGGCGGGTGGTGGAGAAGCTCGGCTTCCGCGAGGAGGCGTACCACCAGCGGTACATGCACATCGACGGTGCGTGGCGCGACCACATCGGATACGCGATGACCAGCGAGGAGGTGGCCGCCGAGGGCGGCCTGCTGGCCCGCTGGCACCGGGTACGCGCCGCCGCCGGATGATCTGTCCCACCGTCGACAATCCGGCGCGGCGCACAATCTTCCTGCTCGGTCGCCCGTAACCTCAAGTAACTGCAAGCTGTGGCAAGCGCTGCGGTGACCGCATGATCGGCGGAACGGGCGATGTCCGGTCGAAGATCGTGCGGCCGGCGCGCGGATGTCCGAACTTCGGTGACGGGAGGGGTGAGGGTGCCGACCTCGGTGCTCCTCGCCGTCCTCGCCGCCGCCGGCCTGCTGGCTCTCGCCCCGGCGCTCGTGCGTCGGTACGACGCCACCGAGCGGCTGGTGGCGGAGCGGGCGCAGTCGACGGCGCGGGTGCTCCAGCGCCGCCGACGGCGCCGTACTGTGCCCGGACGCCGCCCGGTGAACCCGTCCCGTTCCCTGGTGGTCACGCTCGGTCCGGACGGCGCGGGCGGGACCACCGCCGTCCGCTCCGCGTCGACCGCCGGTCCGTCGGCCGTCGCGCCGACCGCCGCCGGATCGGGTACGCCCCGGGCCGGCTCACCCGGCCGGGGCTCCGGCCGCCGCTCCGGGCGGCTACGCGCCGTGCCCCCCGCCCCCGGACGCCCCCGCCGCCGACCGCCGCGCCGGCAGCACCCCCCGGTGATCTACCGCCGTCGCCGGGTGCTGGCCGCGCTGCTGCTGCTCAACGTCGTCGAGCTGATCGGGGTGGTCGTGGCCGGCCCCGGGTTCTGGATCAGTGTCTCGGTCACCGGCACCCTGCTCGTCGCGTACGTCGTCCACCTGCGGGCGCGGGCGGTGGCCGAGCGCCGTCGGCGGCGGGCACGGGCCCGGGAGGCGGCCTGGCTGGCCGCCCGGCAGGCCGAGGTGCGCCGGGAACAGGCCCGCCGCGCGGCCGCCCGCCGGGAGCAGCAGCGCCGCCTGGCGGCCCAGCGCGAGGCGGTACGGCGTACCGCCATGGGCCTGGACCGCCCCGACGACCTGCCGGCGGCGGCCAGCGGGGGCGGCTCGGTCTCCTACCGCCGCACCGGTGGGCTGCGCGGCCGCCCCTACCAGTCCCGCCGCTGATCCCGCTCCGCGGACCGTTCCACCCAGAGGTCCGGGCCGGGACGCGGGTCTGGCGGACGGGCGGACGGTCGGGTAGGCGGTCCTTTGGAGCTGCCCGCACGGACGGGGCACCGGCCCGTGCGCGTCGTCGTCCGGGATCATGGCAGCTTCCGGCCCCTCCCACCCCTCCCCGCCGGGGAGGGGTGGGGCGATTCGCTCTGGAGGCGGGGAACCTGTTAGCCTTGTCGCCGGCCCGCCCGGTGAACGCCGGGTGGGACCGAAGCCGGTTCTCCGGCGGAGGGGCTGTGGCGCAGACCGGTAGCGCACCTCGTTCGCATCGAGGGGGTCAGGGGTTCAAATCCCCTCAGCTCCACCCAGCTCGAAGGCCGTTTCCGTCAGTCGGAGACGGCCTTTTTGATCTTGTACAGCAGTAACCCGGCAGCGCTGTCGGTGCTCGTGCAGGTAGGGTCCGCCGGTGATCATCTCTCAGTACGCGTACTTCGCGCTGAGTTCGAAGCGGGTTTCGACCGCCGAGATGACCGCGAGGCTCGGCATCGAACCGGACGAGATCGTCGTTCGTGGCAGCCGTCTGGCCAGCCCTGCGAGGCCCGCCGCGCACCGATGGAAGGTCGTGTGCCGCAAGGCGGGGCTGACGGTGAACGAACAGGTCGACCGGATCGTGGAGCGGCTCTTCGGTCACGCGGAACGCATCGGTGAACTGGCCGTCGAGCTGGACGACACCGATGGAGGGCCGGGCGCGAGCATGCTGCAAATCGTCCGCGTGTTCGAGCATCCGGACGGCGAGGAAGAAGATCTGACCAGCCGGGTGGGAGGCCTGCAGAAGCTCCCCGGTCAGCACCAGTTGCTGGGCTGGCACGTGGATGCCCGGGTGTTGGAGTTCCTCCGCCTGACGCGAGCAGAGCTGGACGTGGACGAGTACGCCTACGGATGAGGCTGGCTCCGGACCCGGACGAGCCGCAGCAGGCCGGATGAGCCGGAGCCTACGTCGAGACCACTGAACGGTGCTGCGGGGCAGTGAGTCGTGAGAGCTGGACCGGTCTCGTTACGGTGTGCCCGTGGCGAATGCGACAGCTGGCTGGGGGATGAAGTTCCTGCTCTGGGTCGGGCTTCCTCTCCTCGCCCTCCTCGGGCTGGCCCTCGGCGTGCCCGACGTCGCTCCGGCCTGGCAGGCGAAGTCCGGTGACGGCACGGCGGGCACCTTCATCGCGCGCTACGAGACGTGCGGCCGCAACTGCACCTGGCATGGCGACTTCGTCCCGGACGGGGGCGGGACGCCGCGTAACGACGTCATCGTCTACGACGGGCCGGACGACCTGACCTCGGGGGCCACGGTGGCGGCCCGCGACACGGGTGCCCGCAGGGGTGTCTTCGCCGCCCAGGGCGGCGGCACCTGGCTGCTCTTCACCGGGCTCGCCGTGGCCGGCGTGCTTGCCGCGATCGGCTGGGTGGCCAGCCTGGTCCACGCGATAGCCAGCCGGTGCCGGACACGGCGGGAACCGACCGGACCCGGCACGTCGGTCCAGGGCTGAGGGCGAGCGTCGGTGTGCGTGTGCCCAGGTCACTTCTGTTCAGTCCCAGAAGTTGAACAGCAGCTCGCCGACGGTGGTCGGCCGCCAGTACGGGGCCACCCGCCCTCGCGCCGCCCGTTCAACCGGACATTGCGGACGAATCACCCGGACCCGTGGCGAGGGCCGAGAAATGTCGGGCGGTGATGTCGAGAAACCGTGGCTGGCTCCGTCCCTGGGGTGAAGCTGACCAGAATGGGTCGCACCAGCACCGAGGAGAACCACGATGGCCAAGTACCTGCTGCTCAAGCACTACCGCGGCGCTCCGGCTGCGGTCAACGACGTACCGATGGACCAGTGGACGCCGGAGGAGATCTCGGCGCACATGCAGTACATGAACGACTTCGCGGCCCGGCTCGAGGGGACCGGCGAGTTCGTCGACGGCCAGGCACTCGCCCCGGAGGGGACCTTCGTCCGGTACGACGGTGAGGGGCGCCCGCCGGTCACCGACGGCCCGTTCGCCGAGACCAAGGATCTCATCGCCGGCTGGATGGTGATCGACGTCGACAGCTACGAGCGCGCCATCGAGCTGGCCGGGGAGTTGTCGGCCGCCCCCGGAGCGGGCGGAAAGCCGATTCACGAGTGGCTCGAGGTGCGCCCGTTCCTGGGCGCGGCGCCCACCATCACGGAGTGCCACGCGCATGGATGAGGCTCTGCTCCGGAGCCTCACGCCGAGCGTGCTCGGCATCCTCGTCCGCCGCGGAGCCGACTTCGCGGCGGCCGAGGACGCCGTGCAGGACGCGCTGGTCGAGGCGGTCCGCGCCTGGCCGGCCGACCCGCCACGGGACCCGACGGGCTGGCTGGTCACCGTGGCCTGGCGCCGGTTCCTCGACACGACCCGGGCGGACGCCGCCCGTCGCCGCCGTGAGGACCTCGTCGACGAGGAGCCGGCTCCCGGGCCCGCGCCCGCGGTGGACGACACGCTCCAGCTCTACTTCCTGTGTGCCCACCCGTCGCTGACACCGGCGTCCGCGGTCGCGCTCACGCTGCGCGCCGTCGGGGGGCTGACCACCCGCCAGATCGCCCAGGCCTATCTGGTGCCCGAGGCGACCATGGCGCAGCGCATCAGCCGGGCCAAGCGCACCGTCTCCGGCGTACGGTTCGACCAGCCCGGCGACGTCGCCACCGTGCTGCGCGTCCTCTACCTGGTCTTCAACGAGGGCTACTCCGGCGACGTCGACCTCGCCGCCGAGGCAATCCGACTCACCCGCCAGCTCGCGGCCGCGATCGACCACCCCGAGGTGGCGGGGCTGCTCGCCCTCATGCTGCTCCACCACGCCCGACGCGCCGCCCGCACCGCGCCCGACGGCAGTCTGGTGCCGCTCGCCCAGCAGGACCGCGGCCGGTGGGACACGACGTCGATCGCCGAGGGCGTCGAGATCCTGCAGGCGGCCCTGGCCCGCGACCGGCTGGGCGAGTTCCAGGCCCAGGCTGCCATCGCGGCACTGCACGCTGACGCGCCCACCGCCGAGGAGACCGACTGGGTGCAGATCGTCGAGTGGTACGACGAACTCGCGCGCCTGACCGACAGCCCGGTCGTCCGGCTCAACCGCGCGGTGGCCGTCGGCGAGGCCGACGGACCGCGTGCCGGGCTGGCGGTGCTCGCGGCGCTGGACGACTCACTGCCCCGCCACGCGGCCGTGGCGGCGTACCTGCACGAGCGCGACGGCGACCCGGCGACGGCGGCACGACTGTACGCCGAGGCGGCCCGGAAGGCCCCCAACCTCGCCGAACGCGGCCACCTGACGCGCCAGGCCGCCCGACTCAACGCCCGCCGGTGCCGCTGACGGAACACGCTCGGACCGTCGGCGCCCGGCCCGCGGTCCTCCAATAGGGAATGACGGCTCCCTCCAATGAGGAACACCCGCGCCGGTACGGGTGGCCCGCCCGACCCGCCCGGGATACGATCGGCGCGCATGATCGGGTGCGGGATGCGATGCTTCATCGGGCCGGTTGGCGGCAGAAGTCGCCCCGTTCTCCGACACGTCGCCAGCCCTCTGCCGCTGTTGGAAGAGTGACGCCGGGCATCGGGCTGTCGGTGCCGGAGGTCCGGTCGCGACCCGAGGAGGCCACGTGCCGGAAGTGACCCTGTCCGCGGGCACCATCGACTACGACGACACCGGAGGCGCCGGGCCCGTTGTCGTGTTCCTGCACGGGGTGGCGATGGACGCTTCCCTGTGGCGCAACGTGGTGCCGGCCCTGGCCCCGGAATACCGCTGCGTCACCCCGACCCTGCCGCTCGGGGGGGCACCGCCGGCCGATGCGCCCCGACGCCGACCTCGGCATGCACGGCATGGTGAAGCTGGTCGCGGAGTTCCTCGACGCGCTCGACCTGCGTGACGTCGCGCTGGTCGCCAACGACTGGGGCGGGCCGCAGGTGCTCATCGCCGACGGGCTCGCCGACCGGGTCGGCCGGCTGGTGCTGTCCTCGTGCGAGGTGTACGACAACTACCCGCCCGGCCAGCCGGGCAAGTCGCTGTTCCAGATGTCGAAGCTGCCCGGGGGGCTCCTGCTCGCCGCCACCGCCCTGCGCTTCCGGCTGCTCCAGCGGCTGCCCACCACGTTCGGCCTGATGGCCAAGCGCCCGGTGCCCCGTGACGTCATGGCCCGCTGGTCACAGCCGATGCAGACGGATCCGGCGATCCGCCGCGACCTGCGCAAGTACGTGCTGAGCGTCCCCGACAAGGCGGAGCTCGCCGACATCGCCACGCGCGCCGTCACCTTCGAGCGGCCGACCCTGATCGTGTGGGCGACCGAGGACCGGGTCATGCCGGTCGAGCACGGCCGTCGCCTGGCCCGCGAGTGCCCCGACGCGGAGCTGGTCGAGATCGACGACTCGTACGCGCTCATCCCCGAGGACCGGCCGGAGGCGCTCGTCGCCGCGCTGCGCGAGTTCCTGCGCCGGACCGACGACGCGGACCGGCGAGGGCGGGCGACGCAGTGACCGGCGGGTCCACTGCCGGCCGGGCGGTCAGCGTCGCGGGGGTCGGTGCCTACCTGCCGGAGAAGGTGGTGGGCCTGGACTTCTTCTTCGACGGACCGCTGCCGGACGACCCGATGCTGCACAGCCCGCTGGTCGGGCCGCCCCCGCTGCGCCACCACGTCGCACCCGACCAACGGGCCAGCGAGATGATCCACCGGGCGGCGACGCCGCTGCTCGGGCGCCTCGGGATCGCCGCCACCGACATCGACATCCTGCTCACCAACGTGCTGGTGCCCGACGAGCTGTTCACCGGGTGCGGAGCCGAGACCGCCGCGCTGCTCGGCTGCGCCCCGGAATGGACGATCGACCTGCACAACACCGGCTGCGCCTCGTTCGCGTACATGATGCGGCTGGCCCGGTGCGCTGATCTCCACCGGCCAGGCGCGGACGGCGCTGCTGGCCAACGTGCAGAACGCCGGCGGTCAGGTCTTCAGCCAGTCGGAGGTCCGCCTCCTGCCGCATGCCCGTACGCCGGGCGACGGTTGCGGGGTGGCGGCGCTCACCGCCGACGACCGGTCACCACTGCTCGGGACCGCCGTGCGGAACACCCCGTCGGCGGCGGCCGACCTGCGCGTCGCTGCCGAGGGCCGTAAGTACTGGGAGCCGGGGACCGGGCAGGTCGACGTCCGGTTCGACCCGGCCCGCACCCAGCAGACCCTCGACCTCGGCAACCGCGTGGTGCCCGAGGTGGTCCGTGAGCTGTGCGAGAACATCGACGTCCAGGTGCACGACATTGATGTGTTCATCACCAACCAGCCCAACCGGACCTTCCTGCGCAACTGGCGCGACGCCCTCGGCATCCCACCCGAGCGGCACGTGGACACCTACGACACTCTCGGCAACCTCTACGGCGCGGGGCTGCCGGTGACCCTGGACCACGCGCTGCGCGGCGGCCGGGTCCGTCCCGGTGACCTGGTGGTCGTGGCCGGGTTCGCCCACGCCGGGGACTTCGCCGCCGCCGCCGCGTTCCGCTGGCAGGCCGGGGCCTGACCCGTCCCGGAGCGGTGACCCCGCTGGCCGGGCGGGTCACCGCCGGTCCGGCCGTCGTGCTGCCCCGTCAGCCGTGCAGGGCGGGGTCACCGACCGTCCGGCCTGCCGTCCCGCCCGGTCAGCCACGCGTCGACCGCTGCGGCGGTCGCCTTCACGTCCTCCTGGAGCAGCGAGAAGTGGTCACCGGCGACGGTGGCCACCGTGCCGGCGACCTGCCAGCGGGGCCACCGGTCCGAGCCGTCGGTCGGCTGCGCGTGCACCAGCAGCGTCGGCACCGGGGCCGGTTCGGCCGTCCAGCCGTCCAGCGCCCCAGGTAGCCGCCCATCGCGAGCACCACGTCGTCGTCGATCGACAGGTACTCGTGATCCAGGTCCAGGATCGCGTCCATCGCCCAGGCGAAGGTGTCGGCCCCGTCGGCCCGCCCCGGCTCGAACGTGTCGAGCATGACCAGCCCGCCGGGGGGCCCGGGAGGTGCCGGCGAGCCGGCCCGCCACGCCCTGCGCCAGCACTCCACCGATCGAGTATCCGACCAGCAGGAACTCGCCAGCCCCGGCGGCGTGCAGGACGGCGGCACACAGGCTGTCCATCAGCGTGTCCCAGTCGCGGGGGAGCCGTTCCCCGGGGCCGAAACCGGGTAGCTGCACCGCCGTCGTCCGCCGCCTGGCCGGCAGGGCCGCCGCGAACCGGGCGAACTGGTGCGGCCCTGACCCGGCGAGGAACGACGGCAGACATACCAGGGTGGGTGCCGTCCCGTCGGAGATCAGCACGCTCACCGGCGCCGGGCCCTCCGACGCGGTGGTAGCTGGGGCGGTAGCGGGCGGAGTCGCTCAGCCACCGCACCGCGCGCGGCAGGTCGTCCGCGTCGGCGGCGGTACGCAGCATCGCGGTGAACGGCCCGGACCCACTTGTCGGTTCCGGCCGGCCGAGTCGGGACCAGAGGTGGTCGGTCAGCCGGTCCAGCGTCGGGTGTTCCACGAGCGTGCGGGGCGGCAGGTCGAGCCCGGTCGCCCGGGCCAACCGCCGGTGCAGGTGCACCGCGCCCATCGAGTCGAAGCCGAGTTCGAGCAGTGGGCGGTCGCCGGGAACCGCCGTCCCCGGAGGGTGCCCGAGCACGCCGGCGGCCTGGCCGGTGACGAGCGCCGCCACCGCCGCCCGGTCCGGCAGCGAGGTGGCCGGTACGGGGCCGTCCTCGGCCGGGCCGTGCCCAGCTGAGGACGGCCCGACGCTGGCCAGCCCCGCCGGCCGGGCCTCGGGCCAGAACCGCCGGTGCTGGAACGGGTAGGTGGGTACCGGCACCGGGCGGGGCTGGTCACCGCGCAGCACCTGCGGCCAGTCCAGTTCGACTCCGGCCACGTCGAGTTCGGCGGCGGCGGTCAGTACCGACCGGACCTCGGGCCGCCGGGCGCTCAACGTCGGGACCAGCAGGGCGGCTCCGCTGTCCGGCAGGCAGTCCCGCACCGCAGGGGTCAGCACGCCGTGCGGCCCGAACTCCACCCAGGTGCCCGCGCCCGCCGCGGCGAGCCAGCGAACCCCGTCCCGGAACCGGACCGTGCCGCGCACCTGCCGCGCCCAGTAGCCGGCGTCCGGGGCGGCCAGCGGCAGCCCGGTCAGGTTGGACACCACCGGCACCCGGCCGGCCGCCGCCGACACACCGTCGATCTCGTGCGCGAACGCGGCGAGCATCGGGTCCATCTGCGGAGAGTGGAACGCAGCGCGTCGCGGAGGTGGCGCCCGGTCAGGGGGCCGGGTGCGACGCGGGACGCTCGGAGCGGAAGGGCCACTCCTCGAAGGCCCGGCACCGGCCGTCGGGAGCGAAGTCGAGGATCCACAGGTCGCGGAAGTGCTGCGGGTCGGGCTGGCCGTAGCGCACCTCCAGCCGCACCACCGCCCGTGGGTCGTCGACCGCGACGACGTCGAAGTCCATCACGAACTCCTCGTCCGGGCCGGCACGTTCGGCGTCCCACAGGACGCGGAGGGCGTCGAGACCGCGATGCGGCGGCGCGAACGGCGTCATCCGGTACGTGGCGTCGGCGGTGAACAGCCCGTCGAGCTGGTTCGTGCCCGCGCTCCGCCACGCGCGCTCGTAGCGCCGGACCCAGGTCACCACGCTGGACTTATCGATCACCGAAGCGCTCCTTCCACGGTCGGGCGCGGTCCGGGTAGGCGTACCCTGCTCATTTTCGCTCCATGATCGGCAGCCTGGCCTACCTGGCGTTCCCGGGGTGCGACCGGGAGAAGGACCTGGACCCGGTGACGGGTTCCGAGACCGGGCCGTACGAGGCGTGGCAGGTCGTCGGGCCGGCACGCCGGATCGCCGGCTGCCCGGCGGTGACCGTTGCGTCACCGCCGGGCGTGCCGGCGACCAGGCGTCCCGGACGGGTCAGCCGCGTCGGCGGCGCAGGCCGAGCAGTGTCGCGCCCATGAGGATCGCCCCCACACCGAGGGTGACCAGCGGCACCAGGGTCGAGCTGCTCGACACGCCGGTGACCGGCAGGTGCGTCTTGGTGGGTGTCGGCTGCACGGACGAGGTGGCCGTCGGGGTCGGTGTCGGCGGCTGCGTGGGCGTGGCCGTCGGCGTGGGTGTCGGCGGCTGGGTGGGCGTCGCGGTGGGAGTGGGGGTCGGTGTCGGCGGCTGCGTGGGCGTGGCCGTCGGCGTCGGCGTCGGTTGCAGCGCCGCGCAGGTGGACGAGAGCACGAAGAAGTCGGCCATACCGGAGATGACGGCGGTCGCCTCCACCAGCGTGGCACCGGCGGGCACCCGGATCCACGCCTTGCTCGTCCCCATGTTGTTCACGATGGCGCCGCCGTCGTCGGGGATGGTGACGGTCAGCGGACCGTCCGGCGTGTCGAAGGTGGCCGTCACCGACTCGAAGACGCCGCTGGTCTCCGGGTCCCCGGGCAGGTTGAACACCCAGACGTCCTCGCCGGGGTAGGGCCCGCCGCCGAGGTTCGGGTCGCAGTTCTGCGGGAAGTCGGTGGCGTTCGAGGGCACGTTGCCCGGGTTGATATCGATCGTCGTCTGGGCTGCTGCGGGTGCTCCGGTCGAGAGCAGCAGCCCGGCCGCGATCGCCCCCACCGCGAGGGCGCGGCTCAGCTGTGTTCGCATCGTGTGTCTCCTGGGCGTGTCGAGAGTTCGTCGGGCGGTGCAGCAGGAACGCTACCGGTGCTTATCGGGCGATTTGCTACCTTGGTCGCCTATAACCTCTTTTGGTGACCGACGGCTGTTCCGCGGAGCCCCCGAACGCGTACGGGTACCGGACCGGGCGCGCGGGAGGACGCACGACCTGCCGAGGGCGTTCGGCCACGGCCGGGACGTCCGGTTGGCCGGTCTCACCCACGCCGCGTACGGCACGGACGACGCGACCGGGGCCGGTCCGCACAGGCGGACCGGCCCCGGTCGGGTGAGGGTGTCAGGGCTTCCAGGAGCCCGCGGCCTCGAAGTTGTGCTGGTACTCGACGACGCCCTTCCGGTCGGCCACGTCGAAGACGACCGTGCCGCTGCGCTTGCTGCCGGTGCGCAGGTTCACCCCCGAGGAGAGCGGGGTACCGCAGCCGGACAGCGCGCCCACCAGTCCGTTGGCGGTCTTGCCGTCCTCGGCCACCCACTCGAAGTAGAACGGGTTCACCGAGGCCGTGCCCTTGATCACCCGCACCGTCACGTCGGCGATCAGGTACAGCCCCTCGTCCGGGTCGGGTGCGAAGGACCGGCAACCCTTGTTCGAGGTGGTGAACCGGGTGATCGTGATCTCGACGGTGCCCTCGTCGTCGGTGATCACCAGCGTGTCGCCGACCTTCATGTTGAAGGTCTCGCCGTCCTTCCCGCTGCTGCTCGGCTGCGGGACTGCGGTGGTCGGGGCAGCCGCGCCGAGCGGCCGGTCGTCGGTCGGTTGGACCAGCGGGGCGGACGAGTTCCGCGGCGTGGCCGCCCGGCCGAGGCCGGTGTCCCGGCTGGCGCTGTCGTCACCGAGCAGCGCGAGGACGATCCCACCGACGCAGCAGAGCAGGAGGACGCCGACCAGGACGAGGATCACGATCAGCGCGGCGCTCTTCCCGCCGGAGCCGGTCGACGGCGGCAGGGGCAGGCCGGGGTACGGCCCGGCGGGGCCGGGTGGGTAGGACCCCATCGGCGTCGGCCCCGGCGTATAGGGCACGCCGGAGGCGGCCGGGTGCCCCGGTGCTTCCGGATAGCCGGGTGCCCCGGAGCTCGGTGGCGGATAGCCGGGCGCCCCCGAGGTCGGCGGCGGATAGCTGGGCCCTCCCGAGTGGGGTGGCGGGTAACCGGGGGCACCGGAGGTCGGTGGGTACTGCGCGTCGGGTGCCCCGCTGGTCGGGTGCGGGGGCACCGGCGTGCTCTGCTCCGGCGGATACCCCGGGTACGACGAGCCGGCGCCCGGCGGCCCGGGGTGCGGCGGTGGCGCGGAGGTGGGATCCGGGTAGAACAGCGGATCGGGGTACGCGTACGGATCAGGGTCCGGCTGGTACGGATCCTGGGGCGGGCCCGGGAAGGGATCCTGCGGCGGGCCTGGGGGGTGACTCACGGTGCTCCCGGATGCAGAGGGTCAAAGCTCGACGTGCTCCCACGGGCGCGCCGACGCACCGAACCATCCTTCCCTGCCGCGCCGTGATGGTCGTCGGCTGAACGGGTCGTTCGTGTGGCCTGACCGACCCTGCTTGTCCGGAATTCCGCCGTTGCCGTCACTGATCGCGATGTGGGCTCCTGTCGCCCGGCACGCCCCACGTTGCATTGGTGGGAGCGTCGGCGGGCCGGTCAGCGGTGCGGCAGTACGGCGGCGGTGCGGACCAGGCCGGCGTCCACGGTGAACCGTCCGGTGATCACGCTGGGCGGGTCGGTGACCTTCTCCCGAGCCGCCTCGACCTTCGCCGGGGAGATCCGGGCAATCCAGGAACCGGAGTCCGGGTCGATCTCGACCGACGCGTCCTGGAAATCCAGGTAGGTGCCGACCACCGGATGCCAGACCTTGTAGACGGTCTCCTTTGCGCTGAAGATCAGCGCCGGCCAGGAGGTGCCGGCCGGCAGCCGTTCGTAGCGCTCCACCTCCTCCGGCCGGAGGATCAACCGGCGTACCCCGGCGTCGAGGATCTTGTGCTGGTCGGCGTCCATGCCGACCGACCGGACCTCGTCGGCGCGGGCCGCGGCGGCGGCGCAGTAGCCCCTCGTGTGGGTGATGGTGCCGACCACGTCCGTCGGCCAGACCGGGGACCGGTCGGCCGCCGACGGCACCGGCACCGGAGCGAGCCCGAGGGCGGCGATGGCCCGTCGGGCGCACACCCGGCCGGCGGTGAAGTCACGCCGGCGGCTCTCCACCGCGCGTTCGCCGAGACATGCCTGCTCGGCGGCGAGCAACTCGCCGGTGAAGTCCGCCGGCCCCGCCACGACCACGGCGACCGGCGGTGGCAGCAGGTCACGCATCAGGCTCCCCTCCCAGGTACGACCGAAGCCGGGCCGCGTCGACGTCGAGCCGGTCCCACCGTACCGGCGGACCCGGGCCGGCCATCGACCACCGGCTCCTGGCCGTGTCGCTTCCCGGTGCCGACCGTCCTCCCCGGTCGCCGCCAGGAGGATCCCTCCGGTGGCGTTGCTGAGGTCAGCTGCCGGCCCGCCGGGCGGCGACGGTGTGCGCGTCGACGCCCGACGGCCGGTCCAGCAGGTACCGGGGCGTCAGAACGCGTGGGTCACCGTGATCAGGATGTTCGAGCAGGAGTTCGCGTGGCTGGTGAGCGCGCTCTTCTCGGCGGTGTCGACGGTCAGCCGCCAGCGGGTCTTCACCGCGGCCCACTCGGCGACGTACCGGCACCGCTCGTGGGTCGGCATCCAGGTCGTCGGGTCCTGGTCACCCTTGGCCTGGTTGACGTTGTCGGTGACGGCGACCAGCGAGCGGGCGTCGCCCAGGTCGTTGGCGAAGGACTGGCGGCGGGAGGTGGTCCAGTTCCGGGCACCGGAGTTTCACGCCTCGGCGAGCGCCACCATGTGGTCGATGTCCAGGTCGGACGGGACGGTCCAGTACGTGGCGTCGTAGTAGGAGTACCACCGGCCGCCGGAGAGGGTGTAGCCGGAACCGACGGACGGACGGGTGGTCGCCTCGGCGATCAGCACCTCGTACCGGGTGTTGCAGCCGTCGCCGTCGGCGTCGATCCAATGCGGGAAGAGGTCCCGCGAGTAGCCGGTACGGTTCTCGCTGGCCACCGGCAGGTCGGCGATGAGGGTGCGCAGCGGCACCGACACGGTGGCCGCCTGGGCGGGGGCGGTGAGGCCGAGGGAGGCGACGGTGACGGCGGCGAGCAGGCCGCCGACCCAACGAAGGGCACGACTCATGACATCTCCATCTGATCGCGGTATTGCCGTCATTTGACGTGTCCGGAGATGCCGGCGGCTCCCCGACCGCGGGAACTGATAGAGAGATTTATCTATATCTTGCCGCAAGGTCGATAGAGGTGCGGCGATGGTGGGGTGGCTGGGAGCGGTCCCGGCGTCCGTGCGGGGACGCGGACCGTTATGTGCCGGATGTAAACTATTTGCCGGGCGGGGCGTGGGGCGGGAATCTGAACCGGATGCACCCGTTGTGTCGGCGAACCAGACGTGGTTAAGCTCTCTCTTGCGCGCCCCAATCGCCCGCTTCCCCCGTGGCAGGCGATAGGGGCGCGTCTCTCTGTGTCCGCATCGCGGCACCCGCTCGCCGTGCCCCTTCTCCGCACGCGCCGTGCCCACTTCTCCGCATGGGCCGCGCGCTCGCCTTGGTGGTAGCAGGGGTCCCCTGCAGGTGTTTTTTGTACTGCAAGGGCCCCCTGCTACCACCTCGGGGCAGCGGTGATCAGATCCAGCGACCGTCCAGCCACATCCGGGCCGACCAGTCGGCGTAGGGGAGCAGTGTGCCTACGAAGATCGGGTGGAAGTACGCGAAACAGACTGCCACCAGCAGCACGTACCCTCCCGCGACGACACCACCGAACAGCCGCCGGTCGTACGCCTCCTGCGCGGCGGCCGACCCCGGTGGAGCCGGCGCCCGCGCCCCGGCCGGCGAGATGATCGCCCCGAGCACGTAGACGACCGCCAGCACCAGGAAGGGCAGGGCCGGCGCGGCGTAGAACGAGAACATCACCCGCCCGTCGAGGGCGAACCAGAACCAGGGCAGCAGGCCGCCCGCCGCGCCGAGCAGGATCGCCCCGGCCCGCCAGTCCCGCCGGGCGATGCCCAGCCAGACCACGGCGGCCAGCGCCGGCAGGAACGACCACCAGAGCACCGGCGTGCCGAGCAGCAGGATCTCGCTGGTGGGGGCGGTCCCCGCGCACGTGCCCTGGCACGTCCAGTGGAAGGCCACCGGACGCCCGAGCAGCAGCCACTGCCACGGCCAGGACTGGTACTTGTGCGGGGTGCTCAGCCCGGTGTGGAAGTCGAACGCCGCCCGGTGGTACGTGTAGAGGTTCTGCAACGCGCCGAGGACCGGGGTGTCGCTCAGCCCGGGGGTGTTCGGGTAGCGCGCCAGGGTGCGGTAGTAACCGTCGTCGGAGAGGAACCAGCCCGTCCAGGTGGCGAGGTAGGCGAGGACCATCACCACCCCGGCGAGCACCAGCCAGGGCAGTTCGTCGAGGAGGGCGTCCCGCCACGGCCGGCGGACCCCCGCCGACCGGCGGACCCCGACCTCCCACAGGACCACCATGAGGGCGAAGACGGGTACGAAGTAGAGGGCGCTCCACTTGACCCCGACCGCGCACCCGATCAGCACCCCGGCGGCGAGCCGCCACCAGGGGACGGTGAACGGCGGTCGGCCGGCGCGGCCGGGGCGGGACGGGTCGAGACCGGCGTCGAGCGCGGTGGCCCACCGTCGCCGTCGCGCGTCCCGGTCGAGCACCAGCGCCCCGAACGCGGCGAGGACGAAGAAGAGCAGGAAGATGTCGAGCAGGGCGGTGCGGGAGAGCACCAGGTGGAAGCCGTCCAGGGCGAGCAGCAGGCCGGCGGCGCAGCCGAGCGCGGTGGACCGGAACATCCGTCGGCCGATGCGCACCAGCAGCAGGACGGAGAGCGTGCCGACGACGGCGGCGGAGATCCGCCAGCCGAACTCCGGGGTGGTGGTCAGCAGCTGGCCCGGCACCGTGATGTTGTGCTCGGTGTCCTGGTAGCCGAAGGCCCACTCACCGAGCCCGATCAGCCACTTGCCCAGCGGCGGGTGGACCACGTACGACGGGGCGTTGTCCTTGAAGTTCCACTCGACCCCGTGCTCGACGAGGCCCCAGCCGTCCCGCGCATAGTAGATCTCGTCGAAGATCTTTCCCTTGATGTCGCCGAGCCCGACCAGCCGCAGGATCGCGGCGATCGCCACCACCACGGCCGTGGCGAGCCAGGAACGCCCGTCCAGCCGGTCGTCGACCGTGGCCAGACGGCGGCGGACGACCTCCGGCAGCCGGCCACCCCCGGCGTCGTCGGGCGGGACGGCGGCGGACCGCATGGCGGAGTTGTCGGTCCGCTCCGCCAGGCCGCTCTCCGGCTGGCCTTCGCTCGCGCTCTGCGCTGTCGACGCCTGGGTCACCACGGAATCGTAGGCCGCCCGGTGCCCGGTGGAGGCCGTGTCTCCATTGCCGGGACGTGTGTCGATGAGTATTCCCGGTGGCCGGAGACGGCTCAGAACGCGGCGACCAGGAAACCCACGGTCACCAGCAGCGGTCCGCCGACGGCCGCTGCGATCGCCCACCGGCGGGCCCGCTGCCCGGACAATCCCGCCGTACCGGTCACCCGGACGATGCCGGCCGCGCACGCCCCCACCAGACCGAACCCGAGTAACCAGCGCAGGTGCAGGGTGCCGCCACGGTCCGCGTACGCCGTGGCGCCCTCCGGCCCGGTCATCCGGGCCGGCACCGCCGTCACGGTCCGCAGGCCGGCGGTGTCGAGCCCGCCGATGCGTACGCCGTGCGCGACGAACCGGCCGTCGGCGGCGACGAAGGTGCCCCGGCACCGCTGGGCCAGGCCGCCGCCGGTGCACTCACCCACCACCGTGCCGGTCGTGCCATGCCCCACGGCCAGCCAAAACGGTTCCGCGCTCACCCAGGCGAAGAAGGCCGCCAGGAGGCCGAGGCCGAGCAGCCCCGCCAACCCGGGCACGGGGTCCCGCTGCCGGACCACCCGGGGTCTCGTCCGGCGACGGGCGCGGTCCCGGACGGCCGACGCCGCGAATCCGTCGTCGATCGCCTGCTCGGCCCGGATCGGGGTGCCGTCCCAGTGCACCTCTTCGATCGGTAGCCAGAGGTCGTTCCCGTCGGTGCCGGAACCGCCCTCGTCCGGCCCGTCCGGCCGCGGCCAGCCGAGGTGCTGCCGCATCGGTACCCGGTGCGGCAGCGCCCCCACCGGCGCACCGGTGGTGGGTTCGACCCCGGTCGCCGCTGTCAGCGTCGACCCGCCGGTCGCCGTCCCGGTCCCCGTGGCGTGCGGCGCGCCGGTCTTCGTCCCGGCCTCGGCGGAGGTGGTTTCCCGTTCGCTGGTCGTCGTCCCGAGCCCGGTGGCGGTGACCGCTGGTCCGCCGTTCGTCGTTCTGGTCGCCGGTTCGGGAACGACCCTGGTGTGGGCCCGGTCCGGCGGTGGCGCCTCCGGAGGGTGTGGCCGGGGCCGTGGGGGCCCGCCGCCCTGACTCCGCGGATCATGAGGTTGGCGGGTATGTCGATCTCCAGAAGCGCGGCTGGCCTCGTGGTCGGCGTGTTCGGGCAAGGGCAGCCCGGGTTCGGGATCGGCGCGGCCGGGGGATGGTTCCCCGTGCTCGCGGTCGACGCGACCGGGGGGTGGCTGCTCGTGCTCGCGGGCGGCTCCTCTGCCAGTCACGACGTTCATTGGACACCGAGTCGTCGCCGCGAACACGCAGCTCAGGCCGCGTGTCGGCGACCAAAGCGGACAGGAAGTGCGGCGCTCGTCCGGCCGGCCCGGACCGGTCGAGCGGCCCGGGCCGGCCTGTTGGTTCGCGACCGGTTCCCGGTGGTCACTAGCTAATCTAAAGCAGAGCAGTGACGGCTGCACGCCAGGTGTGAGCCGGATTCTGAGTCCCCCGCCTGGCGTCTACGGCGTCGCATACCGCCACCCATCACCTTCACCCGAAGAGCCACCGATCACCTTCACCCGAAGAATGGAAAGCCGACATGAGCAAGACTGAACTGACCGTGGGCATTTCCCACCTCGGTGGTTCGACTGTCGGGGCCACCTTCGCCAAGCCGTACAGCCCGGATCTGCCGACGCTGGTGATGATCAACTCCTACACGACGTCTGCGGAGCTGTACCGCCCACAGTTCAGCGACGAGGAGCTGAACAGCAGGATGAACCTGCTCGCACTGGAGCCCTATGGCCACGGCCGAACCAGGGCTACCTATCGGCACTTCACCTACTGGGACAGCGCAGTCGCGAACTTGCAGGTCCTGGAGGCGCTCAAGATCGACAAGGCATTCGTCCTCGGAACCTCTCAGGGCGGCTGGATCGCGACCCGCATGGCACTTCTCGCACCCCACGTCGTTCAGGGACTGATCCCTCTGGGCACGTCCATGGATCGGGAGAGCCAGCGCAGTCGGGACCTCGGCTGCTGGGACGGGCCTGCGTTCTGCACTCCCTTCATCGACCAGTTCGGGCATCCGGTGGATGATAGTTGGGTTGTCCCGGACCAGTTTGTTGACGACACCTTCGATGCTGCCCTCGGTGGGCTGACGAGCGAGGAACGAGCGTTCTGGCTGACCACCTACCGCAGCAACTTCGCGGGCGATGATGGTCGTCACCGGCTGCGACTGTGCACGATCAACCTGCGTGATCGCGATGGACTGTATGGGCGCCTCGACGAGGTGACCACACCTCTGCTGTGGCTGCACGGTACGGCAGATCAGGTGTACTCGGTCGCGAACGCAGAGCAGGAAGTGAAGCTGTTCTCCCATTCGGTGGACGCGCGGCTTGAGATCGTCGAGGGTGGGCACCACTTCCTGAGTGCTTCCAAGCCCGCTGAAGTGAACCAGGCCGTGACAGACTTCGTCAGCCGATGGTCCTGATCAGGCTGCGTTGAAAGGTCTTCCTCTGATGTCCGGACTCACGGAGATACGCGCTGCGGCCAATCAGGCGGCGGTGACGAAATTGCTCGCTACGGACCCGGTGTTGGTTGACGTGGTGCCAGCCCTGCATGCGCTGCCCGGCATGACGACGCACACCATAGCGCCACATGCCTGGTCGGAGTACCAGGGAGGGCAGCGACGCGCAATCCTCGGTGCTGCCTTGTACGAGGGTTTGGCTGCGACCACCGAGGAGGCTGACGCGCTTCTGGCCGCTGGGGAGATCGTGGTCAAGCCTTGCCACGATCACGCGTGCGTCGGATTTGTGACCAGTGTGACTTCGGCGTCGATGCCGGTCTGGGTCGTCGAGGACCGGGCGACAGGGACTCGTGGGCACTGAAGTGATCTCATCGACTTTCCGGTAGGTATTTGTACTCGAAGTGGGTCAGGTGCAGGGCCCCGGCGACGATGTCACCGATGCGGCGTGGGCTGACCGTCGTATCGCGTAGCGTTTTCCAGCGTCCGGTCGGGATCGCGAAGCCGCGTTCTCCTTGCCAACGCAGGCCGCGTAGTAGTCGGTTGTAGGCGCGGTTGTCGGGTGCGAGCCGGCGGCCGTCGGCAGGTTGCTTGACCGGGGTCTTGATGCGGTGGCCTGCGCTTTCGTAGCCGGAATCGGCCAGGGTAGGCAGGTCGAGTTCGGCGGCGGACCAGTTCAGGGCGGCGGCCGAGCTCACGGGCAACTGGTGCCGAAGTCGCGATGACCTGTTGAGTGGCATCGCTGCACCAATCGTCCGGGTGGGCTCCCCGCTCTGTGTCAGCCCGGCCGAGGCGAAGGAATGTCGGCGGCCCTGCCCCGGCTGATATCACCCAACCCGGGTGATGCGCACCCACCCTGGTCGGGGCGAGGCTGTCACTCGGTCCTGGATGCGATGTCTCGGATGCCGGCTGGCTTCCGCTGGTGTCGGACGCTAGTCGGGATAGCCGAGAGGGGAGGAATCGATGGCGGATCCCATTGCGGAGTTTTTCGCCGGGGTCGTACGCCGCAGGTACGACCGGCTCAAGCAGGTCACGGGCACGATCCGCTTCGACCTCGTACGAGATCATCACACCACCCACTGGCTCATGACGATCGAGAAGGGGGACGTCAGGGTGTCCCGGGAAAACCGCCGCGCTGACTGCACCGTCCGGCTCGACGAGGCGTTGTTCGCGCGCATCGTGCGCGGCGAGACGGACGTCTACGCGGCCTGGCTGCGTAACGAGGTTGAGCTCGTGGGCCGGCTGTACATGCTCGTCATCTTCCAGCGGGTCCTTCCGGGGCCACCTGGAGCCCGGGATCCGCGAGCGGTCGCGCGACGCGGAGAGCTGCGGCGATGAGCCAGGACACGGTCAGGATCCTGAACGGCAACACCTTCGTGGTCAGCGACAGGCAGGGCGACATCACCCCGTCTCCGGAGTTTCCGACCGGTCTGTTCTCGTTCGACACCCGATTCCTGTCGAAGTGGGAGTTGAGCGTCAACGGCGAGCGCCTCCAGGCGCTGTCAGTCGACGATCTGCAGCATTTCGAGACACGTTTCTTCCTGGTCCCGGGCAAACCGACCCACTACGTCGACGCCAAGGTGTCGGTCATCCGCCAGCGCTCGGTCGGCGGTAGCCTCGACGAGCAACTGACGGTACTCAACCACAGCCGTGAGCCGGTGGACCTCATGATCCGGTTGGATATCGAGAGCGACTTCGCCGACCTGTTCGAGATCAAGGATACGAGGCACAAGAAGGGCAACGTGTACGTCCGGCTCGAGCACGGGCGTCTGCGGTTGGGCTACGAACGGGAGACCTTCCGGCGGGAGACGCTGGTCTCGTCGACCGTACCCGGCACGTTCGACGAAAACGGGGTGACCTTCGATGTCCGCATCCAACCGCACGGCAAGTGGGTGACCCGGCTGCACGTGGCGACGCTGGGAACGCGTGGAAGCGAGATTCGCCGTAGCATGCACGGCCAGCCCACGCCGGCCAGACGGCAGATGCGCCGGGAGTTGGAGCGTTGGCTGGCGCGGGCACCCGACCTCACCTGCCAGAACGAGTCGCTACAGCGGTCGTACCGACGCAGTCTGGTCGACCTCGCCGCGCTCCAGCTCACGCCGCTCCTCCACGGTACGATCAACATACCCGCGGCCGGCCTGCCGTGGTTCATGACCATCTTTGGCCGCGACAGCATCCTCACCAGCCTGCAGACCCTGCCGTTCACGCCGGACCTCGCCGCCAACACGCTGACGCTGATGGCGAGCATGCAGGGCAACAAGCTGTATGACTTCCGGGACGAGGAACCAGGCAAGATCATGCACGAGTGGCGGTACGGGGAGTCGGCGGCGTTCGAGGAGCAGCCGCACACCTCGTACTTCGGTACCGCTGACGCCACGCCGCTGTTCGTGATCCTGCTGGACGAGTACGAGCGCTGGAGCGGCGACAGCCACCTGGTCGGACTGTTGGAGCCGGAGGCCCGTGCCGCACTCGACTGGATCGACGAGTACGGCGACCTGCTCGGCGACGGCTACATCCGGTACCAGACCCGAAACGAGCGGAGCGGCCTCGTGAACCAGTGCTGGAAGGACTCCTGGGACTCGATCTCCTTCCACGACGGGCGCCTGCCGGACTTTCCTCGCGCGACCTGTGAACTTCAGGGGTACGCGTACGACGCGAAGGTGCGGGGCGCCCGGTTGGCCCGTGACTTCTGGGGCGACCCGGAATACGCGGACCGGCTGGAGCGGGAGGCCGCCGATCTCCGGGCGCGGTTCAACCGCGACTTCTGGGTAGAGGACAGGGAGTTCTACGCCCTGGGCCTGGATCCCGACGGCAGGCCGGTCGACTCGCTGTCGTCGAACATGGGGCACCTCCTCTGGAGCGGAATCGTCGATCCGTCCAGGGCAGAGGCGGTCGCGCGGCATCTGCTCGGGCCCCGGCTGTTCTCCGGCTGGGGGGTGCGGACGCTGGCCGTGGATGAGGGGCGCTACAACCCCATCGGCTACCACGTGGGCACCGTCTGGCCGTTCGACAACTCGCTCATCGCCTGGGGGCTGTGGCGCTACGGCTTCCGGGCCGAGGCGGGACGCATCGCCGCGGGCATGATCGACGCCGCGGAGTTCTTCCACGGCCGGCTGCCTGAGGCATTCGCCGGCTACGACCGGGAACTGACCCGCTATCCCGTCGAGTACCCGACCGCCTGCAGCCCACAGGCCTGGTCGACCGGTACCCCGCTGCTGCTACTGCGCGTCATCCTCGGCCTGGAGCCGGACGGGGACCGGCTGCTGGTCGAACCGGCAGTGCCCACCAGCATCGGCCGGATCGAGCTGCGCAACATTCCCGGACGGTGGGGGCACGCGAGCGCGACATCGGGCTAGCTAGGCTTGCTGGTCATGAGTCACGTACTTGCGGCGGTAGCCTGGCCGTACGCCAACGGCCCGCGCCACATCGGCCACGTCTCCGGTTTCGGCGTCCCATCCGACGTCTTCGCCCGGTACATGCGGATGGCCGGCCACGACGTGCTCATGGTCTCCGGCACCGACGAGCACGGCACGCCGATCCAGGTGCAGGCCGACGCGGAGGGCGTCACCGCCCGTGACCTCGCCGACCGGTACAACCGGGTGATCGTCGAGGACCTGCACGGCCTCGGGCTGTCGTACGACCTCTTCACCCGGACCACCACCCGCAACCACTACGCCGTGGTGCAGGAACTCTTCGAGGGGATGTACCGCAACGGGTACATCGTCCCGAAGGTCACCATGGGCGCGATCTCCCCGTCCACCGGGCGGACCCTCCCCGACCGGTACATCGAGGGCACCTGCCCGATCTGCGGCTACGACAGCGCCCGGGGCGACCAGTGCGACAACTGCGGCAACCAGCTCGACCCGGTCGACCTGATCAACCCCAAGTCGAAGATCAACGGCGAGACCCCGCAGTTCGTCGAGACCGAGCACTTCTTCCTGGACCTGCCCGCCCTGGCCGACGTGCTACGGCAGTGGCTGGACACCCGGGAGGGCTGGCGTCCCAACGTGCTGCGGTTCTCCCGGAACCTGCTCGGCGACCTCCAGCCCCGGGCCATCACCCGGGACCTGGAATGGGGCGTGCCGATCCCGCTCGACGGCTGGCGGGACCGTCCCGACAAGCGCATCTACGTCTGGTTCGACGCGGTCATCGGCTACCTCTCCGCCTCGATCGAGTGGGCCCGGCGCTCCGGTGACCCGGAGGCGTGGCGGAAGTGGTGGTCCACCGACGCCGAGGGCAGGGATGCCCTCGCCTACTACTTCATGGGCAAGGACAACATCGTCTTCCATTCGGTGATCTGGCCGGCGCTGCTCTCCGGCTACTCCGGCCAGGGGGCGAAGGACGGCGAACCCGGCGCGCTGGGGCGGCTCAACCTTCCCACCGAGGTGGTCTCCAGCGAGTTCCTGACCATGGAGGGACGGAAGTTCTCCTCGTCCCGCCGGGTGGTCATCTACGTGCGGGACTTCCTCGAACGGTACGACGCGGACGCGCTGCGTTACTTCATCGCGGTCGCCGGCCCGGAGAGCAACGACACCGACTTCACCTGGGCGGAGTTCCTCCGCCGGAACAACGACGAGCTGGTCGCCGGCTGGGGCAACCTGGTCAACCGGTCCATCTCGATGGCGGCCAAGAACTTCGGGGCGATCCCGCCCGTCGATCCGGCCGGGCTCACCGGGGCCGACGAGGCGCTGCTCGCGGTGGCGCGGGCCGGTTTCGACACGGTGGGCGACCTGATCGCCCGGCACCGGCAGAAGCAGGCCATCGGCGAGGCGATGAAGGTGGTCGCCGAGGCCAACCGGTACCTCTCCGACCAGGCCCCGTGGAAGCTGAAGGGCGAGGACGACAAGCCCCGGATGGGCACGATCCTGCACGTCGCCCTCCAGGTGGTCAGCGACGCCAACACGCTGCTCACCCCGTTCCTGCCGCACTCCGCGCAGAAGGTGCACGAACTGCTCGGCGGCACCGGGGTGCACGCGCCGATGCCGTCCATCGTCGAGGTCGAGGACCTCGACGGCGGGCCGGCGTACCCGGTGCTGACCGGTGACTACACGCAGGGCACGCGCTGGGCGTCCGTACCGCTGGAGGTGGGCCGTCCGCTGGCCGCGCCGAAGCCGGTCTTCCGCAAGCTCGACCCGTCGATCGTCGACGAGGAACTGGCCCGCCTCGCCGGCTGACCGCCACGCGCCCCCGGGGCCAGGGGTCCCGGGGGCGATCCACGGGCACCGTCGGGCCGGGACCGTTCGGCGGCTCGCCGACGGCCCCGAGCCGTCCGGCGGTCGGGTCAGGCATGGGCCATGGCGCGGGTGCCGATGAACTCGATCAGGGCGCGGTTGACCTCGTCGGCGTTGGTCCACGGGATGCCGTGCGGCGCGCCGCGCAACGTGACCAGGGTGCTCTCCGGCAGCATCGAGGCCAGCCGCTGCCCGGTGACCGGGAACGGCAGGACGGCGTCCGCGTCGCCCTGCACGATCAGCACCGGCACGTCGATCCGGGGCAGGTCGGCGCGGAAGTCGGTCAGCCAGGCGTCCACGCAGTCCAGGGTGCCCTTCGCCGACGCCTGCGCGCCGATGTGCCAGTGCGCCCGGTACGCCTCCTCGCTGACCAGCCGGCCCCTGTTCTGCTGGTAGTTGAAGAAGTTGTCGCAGAAGCTGGTCAGGAAGGCGAACCGGTCGGCCGCGATCGCCTGCTTGAAGCCGTCGAAGAGCTGCTGCTCGACGCCCTCGGGGTTGTCCGGCGTCTTCAGCAGGAACGGTGCGAGCGGGGCCAGCAGCACCGCGCGGCTCACCCGGTCCGACCCGTACGCGCCGAGGTAGCGGGTGACCTCACCGGTGCCCATCGAGTGCCCCACCAGCACCGCGTCGCGCAGGTCGAGCTGGTCCACCAGCATCTTCAGGTCGGCGGCTAACGTGTCGTAGTCGTACCCGTTGGTGGGCTGGCCGGAATTGCCGAAACCCCGCCGGTCGTACGTGATCACGCGGTAGCCGGCGTTCAGCAGGGCGAGGGTCTGCTTCTCCCAGGTGGCGCCGTTGAACGGGAACCCGTGGATGAGCACCACCGGTTGCCCGGTGCCGTGGTCCTCGTAGTAGAGGTCGATGGGCCCGGAGTTCTCCGAGTCGACGGTGACGAAGGGCATGTGGTCTCCCCGAGACGGGACGGTCGGACGTCGGCGTCTTCCCGTACCGCCGGGGGTTATGCCCGTCGACCGCGCTCCGGCGGGCTGGGACACCCCGACCGTCAGAGCGGGTACGGCAGGTCGACGACGCGGTCGTCGGTGACCTCGGTGGCCGGGGCCCAGGCCTCGTAGACGCCCCGCTCGTGGCACTGCGCGCCGGTGGCCGCCACCGCCTCCGGTCCCGGCCGGCACAGCCGCAGCCGCAGCCAGCCCGTCTCCTCCCGCAGCACCACGCAGTCCACGTCGCGCCAGCGGGCGTACCGCAGTCGCCGGGCGACCGACTCCACCGGGTACCGGGCGGTCCGGGTCAACGCCTGCATCCGGAACCCCCCGGGCAGGTCGGCCACCGCCTCGTACTCGCTGCCGGCGTAGCCGCCGACCAGCCGGGTCGAGGCGGCCGGCTCGGCGATCGGCACGTACTCCTGCTCGGAGGAGAGGCCCGGCACCGTGGCGAGGAGGTGCCGCCACCGCGGCCCGACCATCCGCAGCCAGCCCCGCTGCTCGGCCTGGTAGGCGTAGAGCACCACCTCCACCCCCTCGGCCGGGTAGGCGACCAGGGTGGCGTTCGCCGGCATCGGCAGGTCGGCGAAGTCGCGGGTGACGAACTCCGGGACCACCTGGGTGCTGCTCGGCGCGAAGCCGGTGCCGAGCACCGCCGCGCCGACCCGCTCCCCGGCCGCCAGCTCCACCAGTCCCCGGTGCGCCCCGCCGGCGGGCGCGTCGTAGTCGGCCGGGTCGGCCGCCCGCCAGCGCAGCGCGTACACCACGTCCGGCGCGGGACCGTCGTCGGTGCGCAGCACCGCCAGCGCCGACGGGGTACGCAGATGCGCCACGTCGTGCTCCCGGTGGCAGAAGCCGTGCGGCAGCAGTCCCCGTACGTGGCCGGCGAGCTGGCGGGCGGAGAGCACCTTCACCATCCGGGTGCCCCGACGGATGACGGCCGAGGCGCGCAGCGTGGCGAGCACCGGGTCCCCGGCGGCGGACGGCTGTTGGGTGAGCTGCTGGATCTGCGTCCAGGTGCGGTCCCGGTGCAGCGGTACCAGCAGCGGCGCGTCCGGTTCCTCGTCCGCCTGCCCCGGTCCATCCTGCACCGCCGTCACCTCGGTCGCGTGGACGAAGCGTCGCCACGGCAGGGGCGCGCCGGGGCGGGGCGCCCACGCGAAGCCGGGCAGCTCCACCCCGCTGAAGATCTCGTACGCGGCACCCCGGGCGATCTGCTCCGCCGGGTACACCGCGCCCCGGTACGTCACGCGCGGCCCGACCCGCGCCGGGGTGGCGTCGTCGGTCTGGGTGGGGGCAGTCACCAGCCGAACGGTAAAGGCCCTGGGTACCGCAGGGATTAACAGTGGATTGCGGGTCGGGGACGGCGGTCGCGGATGGTGTGTGATGCTCATCGACGATGAGTGAGCCGACCGAATCCCGCCGTCAGCGTGCCGCCCGCCGGGCCGGGGAGTTCCCGCCCGCCCCGGAGCCGCTGCCCCACCCCGTCCCGGACAGTCACACCCACCTCGACATCACCGTCAGCGAGGCCGGCACGCCCGGTGGTCCCGCCGACGACCCGGTCGCGGCGACGATCGGAGTGGCCGCCGGGGTGGGCGTCGACCGGCTGGTCCAGGTCGGCGTGGACGTCGACTCCTCCGTCTGGGGGGCCGAGGTCGCCGTCCGGTACCCGGCGGTGGTCGCCACCGTCGCCCTGCACCCCAACGAGGCCCCCCGCCTGGCCGACCTGGACGAGGCGCTGCGGCGGATCGAGGCGCTGGCCGCCCGGGACCGGGTACGCGGCATCGGCGAGACCGGACTGGACTTCTTCCGTACCGGCCAGGAGGGGCGCGCCGCGCAGGAGGCGAGCTTCCGGGCGCACGTCGCCATCGCCAAGCGGTACGGCAAGCCGCTGGTCATCCACGACCGGGACGCGCACGCCGACGTGCTGCGGGTCCTCGACGACGAGGGCGCGCCGGACACCGTGGTGCTGCACTGCTTCTCCGGCGACGCGGACTTCGCCGCCGAGTGCGTACGCCGGGGCTACCTGCTCAGCTTCGCCGGTACGGTCACCTTCGCCAGCGCCGGGGCACTGCGGGAGGCCGCCGCGTCGACCCCGCCGGAGCAGCTGCTGGTGGAGACCGACGCGCCGTACCTCACCCCGATGCCGCACCGGGGGCGGCCCAACGCCTCCTACCTGATCCCGCTGACCGTCCGCGCGCTGGCCGCCACCACCGGCACCGACCTGGCGGACCTGTGCGCGCACCTGTCGGCGAACGGGGAACGGGTCTTCGGCCCGTGGCGGTGAGTTCACGGGGCGGTGCGGGGGTGCCGGGTGTCTGCAGGGGACCCTTCCTCGACAAAAAGCGGTAGCAGGGGACCCCTGCTACCGCCCCGGCCCGCCCCGGCCCACCTCTGCCCCCCACCTTCCCCCACCACCCCGGCCGAGGGGCGGCGGGCGGCGACGTAGGGTGTGGGGCCATGGCCGTAGACCTGCTCGGCCCGGCGGAGATCCGGGATCTGGCCGCCCGGCTGGGCGTGGCACCGACCAAGAAGCTCGGCCAGAACTTCGTGCACGACCCGAACACGGTGCGCCGGATCGTCACCGCCGCCGGGCTCACCCCGGACGACGTGGCCCTGGAGGTCGGCCCCGGCCTCGGATCGCTCACCCTCGGGCTGCTGCCGGCCGCCGCGCACGTGCACGCCGTGGAGATCGACCCGACGCTGGCCGGGGCGCTGCCGGAGACCGCCGCCCGGTTCGCCGGGCCGGACGCCGCCCGGCTCACCGTGCACCGGGCCGACGCGCTGCGGGTCACCGCCGCCGAGCTGGCCGACCCGGCCCCGACCGCCCTGGTGGCCAACCTGCCCTACAACGTGGCCGTGCCGGTGGTGCTGCACCTCCTCGCCGAGCTGCCCAGCCTCCGCAGCGGCCTGGTGATGGTGCAGAAGGAGGTCGCCGACCGGCTGGTCGCCGGTCCCGGCTCCCGGGTGTACGGCATTCCCTCGGTCAAGCTCGCCTGGTACGCGTCCGCCCGGTCGGCCGGCCGCGTCCCGCCGAACGTGTTCTGGCCGGTCCCGAACGTCGACTCCGGCTTGGTCGCCTTCACCCGGCACGACCCGCCCCGGCCGGACGTACCCCGGACGCGGGTCTTCGCCGTGGTGGACGCGGCGTTCGCGCAGCGCCGCAAGACCCTGCGCGCCGCGTTGGCCGGCTGGGCGGGGAGCGCGGACCGGGCCGCGGCGGCGCTCACCGCGGCGGGGGTGGACCCCGGCGCCCGGGGCGAGCAGCTCACCGTCGAGCAGTTCGCCGCGATCGCCGCGTCGGCTCCCGCCGGTACGCCGCCCGCACAGTAGGCTGACCCGCGAGTCCGCCCCCGCCGGGCGGACCCGGGTACCGACGACCTGGTCGAGGGCCACCACGAGCCGGCCCCCGACTTCGCCGAGGAGCTGACCGTGGAAGAGCCGTTCGACATCCGCCTGCGCGTCCGGGACGTCACCCCGTGACCGGGGCATGGCGACCGGACGAGGACGACCAGCAGCAGGGGGCCGGTGGTCCGGTCCGGGTCCGGGTACCCGCCAAGATCAACCTGCATCTCGGGGTCGGGCCGCTCCGCGCCGACGGCTACCACGAGCTGAACACCGTCTACCACGCCATCTCGATCCACGACGAGCTGACCGCCCGTCGCGGGGACACCCTCACCCTCACCATGGAGGGCGAGGGCGCCGGTGAGCTGGCCCTGGACGATTCCAACCTGGTGGTCCGGGCAGCCCGGGCGCTGGCCGCGCACACCGGCTGCCCGGCGCACGCCCGACTGCACCTGCGCAAGCAGATCCCGCTCGCGGGCGGGTTGGCCGGTGGGAGCGCCGACGCCGCGGCCACCCTGGTCGCCTGCGACGCGCTCTGGGGCACCGGCCTGTCCCGCGACGAGCTCGCCACGATCGCCGCCGACCTCGGCTCCGACGTGCCGTTCCTCATCCACGGCGGGACGGCGCTGGGCACTGGCCGGGGCGAGGCGGTCAGCCCCGTGCTGGTCCGCCCCACCTCCTGGCACTGGGTGGTGGCGATCGCCGACGGCGGGCTCTCCACCCCCGAGGCGTACCGGGAACTCGACCGGCTCCGCGACACGGGCGACGCCCCCGGTCCGATCGGCAGCACCGACGCGCTCCTCGCCGCCCTGCGTCAGCGGGACCCGGCCGTGCTCGCCGCCGTGCTCGGCAACGACCTCCAGGCCGCCGCCCTGTCCATGCGGCCGACGCTGGCCGCCACGCTCCGGGCCGGGGAGGCGGCCGGCGCGCTCGCCGGCATCGTGTCCGGTTCCGGCCCCACCTGCGTCTTCCTGACCAAGGACGCCGACGACGCGGAACGGGTGGCCGGGGAGCTGACCGCCGCCGGGGTGTGCCGCCAGGCCCGTCCCGCCCACGGCCCGGTCGCCGGCGCCCGCATCTGCTGACCCCACCGCCTGCCGCTCCCCCCGGCCGTCCGCGGCCGGCGTCCCGATCTGCGGTATCCGGGGCTGACGACGCCGCGCGTCTCGCCGACGTGCCCCAAGCGGGAGCGGAAGCCGGCATGGCGCGGCAGGGCACGGCGCGGCAGGGCGGCGCGGCAGGGCACGGCGTGGGGCGGGAGGGCACGGCGCGGAACGGCACGGCGCGGGGCGGCGTGGCACGGCGTGGCACGGGGCCGGTGGGCGGGACGGTCGGGGCGGCTACGCTTGGGGCCGGCGTCCCGTGGTGCCCGTCCGGCACCGGGGCGCCTTGATCATGAAAGGTGGGGGAGTGGCCAACATCGTCAACCTGGACCGGGTGTCCAAGGGGTACGGCGCCGCCGGGCCACTGCTCACCGACGTCTCGCTCGGTCTCGACGACGCCGACCGGATCGGCGTGGTCGGGCTCAACGGGGCCGGCAAGTCCACCCTGCTGCGGATGCTCACCCGGCAGGAGGAGCCGGACGACGGCCGGGTCACCCACCGGCGCGACCTGCGGGTCGCCTGGCTGCCGCAGACCCTGACGCTCGCCCCGGACGCTACCGTGCGGGACGTGGTCCTCGGCACCGCCTGGCTCGGCGAGAGCATGGGCGCCGAGCACGAGTGGGCCGGCGACGCCGGGGTCCGGGCCATCCTCGACGGCCTCGGCATGCCACACCTCGGCCTCGACCAGCCGGTCGGTCCGATGTCCGGTGGCGAGCGACGCCGGGTGGCGCTGGCCGCGCTGCTGGTCCGGGAGTCCGACCTGCTCATCCTCGACGAGCCCACCAACCACCTCGACGTCGGCGGCGTCGACTGGCTGGCCAGGTATCTCGTGGGGCGGAAGGGCGCGCTGGTCGTGGTCACCCACGACCGCTGGTTCCTCGACGCGGTCTGCACCACCACCTGGGAGGTCGCCGACCAGACCGTCCGCGCCTACGAGGGCGGCTTCGCCGCCTGGACGCTCGCCCGCGCCGAGCGGGAACGGGTCGCCGCCGCCACCGAGGCCCGCCGGCAGAACCTGCTCCGCAAGGAGATCGCCTGGCTGCGGCGCGGCCCGCCGGCCCGGACCTCCAAGCCCCGGTTCCGGATCGACGCCGCCAACGCGCTGATCGCCGACGTGCCACCGCCGCGCGACACCATGTCGCTGCAACGGTTGGCCACCGCCCGGCTCGGCAAGCAGGTGTACGACCTGGAGCACGTCGACCTGCACGCCGGCCCCAAGGAGATCCTGCACGACGTCACCTGGCAGGTCGGGCCCGGCGACCGGATCGCCATTCTCGGCGCGAACGGGGCCGGCAAGACCACCCTGTTGCGGATGCTCGCCGGGGTGACCCGCCCGGACGGCGGTCGCCTGGTCACCGGTTCCACGGTCCGGCCGGCCTTCCTCTCCCAGGAGCTGGCCGAACTCCCCGGCCACCTGCGGGTGCTGGAGGCCGTGGAGGAGGTCGCCCGCCGGGTGCAGCTCGGCGACCGGGAACTCTCCGCCGCCCAGCTCGCCGAGACCTTCGGTTTCGACGACCGGCGGCTCTGGACGCCGGTCGGCGACCTCTCCGGCGGGGAGCGGCGCCGGCTCCAGATGCTCCGCCTGCTCGCCGCCGAGCCGAACGTGCTCCTCTTCGACGAGCCCACCAACGACCTGGACACCGACACCCTGGCCGCCCTGGAGGACCTGCTCGACTCCTGGCCCGGCACGATCGTCGTGGCCAGCCACGACCGGTACCTCGTCGAACGGGTCACCGACGTGGTCTACGGGATGTTCGGCGACGGCCGTCTGGTGCACCTGCCCGGCGGTGTCGACGAGTACCTCGCCCGGGCCGCCGGGCGGGCCGCGCCGGCTCCGGCCCTCACCAGCGCCACGACGTCCACCGCCTCCGCCGCCGCCGGTATGTCCGCCGCCGAGGCCCGGCAGGCCCGCAAGGAACTCGCCCGGCTGGAACGGCAGATCGGCAAGCTGGAGCAGAAGGAGGCCGCTCTGCTCGACCAGCTCGCCGCGAACGCCACCGACTACGCCCGGGTCGCCGACCTCGACGCGCAGCTCAAGGAGGTACGCGCGGAGCGGGAGCGGACCGAGGAGTCGTGGCTGGGCCTCGCCGAGGAGATCCCGGAGAGCTGACCACGTCCGGCCGCCCACGGTCACAAAGGCGGGGTCCGTTGCGGCGTCACCACACGGTATGCGGGAGAATCACTCACGAACCCCTCAACCGACCGGCGTTGGAGACTCAGACATGGCCCACACCCCCGTCAACCACCCCGCGCGGCCGATCTACCGGGCGATCGGCGGGCTGACCGGTCTGTACCTGGTGGTCTTCGGTGTCCTCGGTGTCGTCACCACGATGGGCGACGAGCTCTTCGCCCAGGATGACACCAAGGTCCTCGGCCAGGGGACGAATCTCGGATTCTCCCTCCTCACCATCGTGATCGGCGCCGCCGTGCTGGCCGGCACCGCCCTCGGCCGCAACCGCGACGTCGCGATCAACCAGTGGACGGCGTACGGGCTGTTGGCGCTCAGCCTCTTCGAGCTGGCCTTCCTCCAGACCGACGTCAACATCTTCAACTTCACCATCGCCACCGTGATCGTGACCATGGTCCTCGGCCTGGTTCTGCTGATGGTCGGCATGTACGGCAAGGTCGGCACCGAGGAGGACCAGAAGGCCTGGCAGGAGGCCCGGCTGCTGCTCTGAGGCGATTCCGGCACCGGCCTCGGCGGTTCGTCGGACACCCTCCCCCGTTCCGGGTGACAATCCGCAGAGATTGCTCCCGGATTCGGAGGAGGGTGTCATGCCGCACTTCCCGGTCAACCATCCGGCGCGCCCGCTCTACCGGGTCTTCGCCGGCCTCGTCGGCTTCTACATCCTGGTCTTCGGTGTCTGGGGCGTCGTGCAGACGTGGGGCGAGCCCCTCTTCGACCGGGGCAGCCACTGGGCCCTCGGGCTACGCACCAACCCGGCCTTCTCGCTGGCCTCGGTGCTCTTCGGCATCGTGCTGCTGATCGGCGCGTCCCGCCGGAGCAACCTCGGGCACTACATGAACCTCACGGCCGGGGTGGTCTTCATGGTCACCGGTGTGTTGATGATGAGCGTGCTCCAGACCGACGCGAACATCCTGAACTTCTCGATGTCCACGGTCATCGTCTCGATGGTCTTCGGGCTGCTGCTCCTCGCCACCGGCCTCTACGACAAGGTCGGCCCGCCCGAGTACGCCGAGAGCGAACGACGCGAGCGGAACCACGTCATCACCGGTCCCCGCTGAGCGGGCGGCCGGTCCAGCTCCGGGCGGCGGCGACGCGGACGCACCGTTCCCACCACGGGGCCGTCGACGGCCCGCCTCACCGACCGCGCACGGTGATCATCCCCGGCTTCGCCTCCAGGTGCGACAGGCCGTTCCAGGCCAGGTTGACCAGGTGCGCGGCGACCGTCTCCTTGCGTGGCCTGCGCACCTCCAGCCACCAGCGGCCGGTCAGCGCCACCATGCCCACCAGCGCCTGCGAGTACAGCTCCGCCAGCTTCGGGTCGTACCCCCGGCTCTTGAACTCGGCGCCGAGGATGTGCTCCACCTGGTGCGCGACGTCGTTGAGCACGCTGCTGAAGTTGCCCGTGGCGGAGAGCAGTGGCGATTCCCGGACCAGCACCCGGAAGCCGCTGGCATCCTCCTCGATATAGCTGAGCAGCGCCATGGCCGCCTGCTCCAGCAGCTCCCGTGGGTGGCCGGCGGTCAGCGCCGTGGTGATCCGGTCCAGCAGGGAGCGGACCTCCCGGTCCACCACCACCGCGTAGAGGCCCTCCTTGCCGCCGAAGTGCTCGTAGACCACCGGCTTGGAGACCTTCGCTCTCGCCGCCACCTCCTCTATCGAGGTCGCGTCGAAACCACGCTCGGCGAAGATCTGCCGTGCGATCGAGATGAGTTGCTCACGACGCTGGGCCGCGGGCATCCGTACCCGGGGCACCGGTTTCGCCGATGGCGGCACGGCCCGCCGTCGGGCCGGACCGCTGTCGCCGTCGGGGACGCTCGCCATGTCATCACCTCGCGGACGCTCGGTGACGCCCTGTCGTGGAACGGTGCCCCCGCTGGGCGCGTTCACCTGCTCGCGCCGTTGGCGCCGGTCCGGATCGCGGTCCTGGAAGGACCGACCGTACCCGGAGGGCGCCCCCTCGGCGCGGCTCCCGGGCCGCCCGCGTTCGCCCCCGCTGCGCTCGGTCACCCGGCAATACTGCCAGGTTCCCGTGGGGCGGCATCGATCGGTTTACCGCTCCCCGGTCGGGTTTGCGCAGTTTGGCAGCGGTCTGCTCCGGTACACGGCGCCTCCCGGGACCCGCGCCCGGAAGATCGGCGGGAATGAGCGATGAGCATCCGGAGTCGGGGCGCTAAGGTGTAGGGAGCGTTGCGGGCCGCGGGCTTTTGTCCGCTTCAGACCTTCCCGGGTCGTCTAATGGCAGGACGTCAGGTTTTGGTCCTGATTGTAGGGGTTCGAGTCCTCTCCCGGGAGCTTGTACACATGAGCGGATGATGCGTGGTTAGCATGGCCGCAGACTGTCCGACTGCCGACGGGAGCATTCGTCGTGTCCCAGCCGCACCCCCGCATCGTTGTCGTGCTCGCCGCTGGTGAGGGCAAGCGGATGAAGTCGGCATTGCCCAAGGTGCTGCACCCGCTGCTGGGCCGCACCCTTGTCGGCCACGTCCTGACCGCCGCCGCGCCGCTGCGCGCGGAGCGCACGGTCGTCGTGGTCGGGCACGGTGCGGACCAGGTCCGGGCGCACCTGGCCGAGGTCGCCCCGGAGGCGACCCCGGTCCTCCAGGCCCAGCAATTGGGCACCGGGCACGCCGTCCGCATCGCCCTGGAGGCGGTCCCCGACGCGACCGGCACGGTGGTCGTGATCAACGGCGACGTGCCGTTGCTCCGGCCGGAGACGGTGGCGGCCCTGGTCGGGGCGCACGAGGACGCGGGTGCCGCGGCGACCGTGCTGGCCGCCGAGGTGCCCGACCCGACCGGCCTCGGGCGGATCGTCCGCGACTCCACCGGCCGCCTCGAGCGGATCGTCGAGGAGCGGGACGCCACCCCCGGGGAGCGGGCGATCCGCGAGATCAACGCCGGCATCTACGCCTTCGACGTGGTGCGGCTGCGGGATGCGCTCGGCAAGCTCTGCACCGACAACGACCAGGGCGAGGAGTACCTCACCGACGTCTTCGGGCTCTTCGCCTCGGCCGGTGAGCCGGTGGCGGTGCACGTCGCCGCCGACCACGTCGAGACCCTGGGCTGCAACGACCGGGTCGAGCTGGCCGGGCTGCGCCGGCTGCTGCGGGACCGGGTGAACGAAAGCTGGATGCGGACCGGTGTCAGCCTGCTCGACCCGGAGACCACCTGGATCGACGTGACGGTCACCCTGGAGCGGGACGCGGTGATCGACCAGAACACCCAGCTCAAGGGTGCCAGTGTGGTCGGGGCCGGTGCGCTGGTCGGGCCGGACGTCACGCTGGAGGACACCGTGGTCGGCGCGGGGGCGACGGTGGTGCGCAGCCACGCGGTGGGCGCCGAGGTCGGTCCCCGGGCCAGCGTCGGCCCGTACGCGTACCTGCGCCCGGCGGCGAAGCTGGCGGAGAAGGCCAAGGTGGGCACCTTCGTCGAGGTGAAGAACTCCGAGATCGGGGCCGGCTCCAAGGTCCCTCACCTCACCTACGTCGGGGACGCCACCATCGGCGAGCAGAGCAACATCGGCGCCGCGACGGTCTTCGTGAACTACGACGGGGTGAGCAAGCACCGCACGGTGATCGGCAGCCACGCCCGGACCGGAGCGGACAACATGTTCGTCGCCCCGGTCGAGGTGGGCGACGGGGCGTACACCGCCGCCGGCTCGGTCATCGTGGAGGACGTGCCGCCGGGAGCGATGGGAGTGGCCCGGGCGCGGCAGCGCAACATCACGGGTTGGGTGGCCATGCGCCGCGCCGGTACGGCCGCCGCAGAAGCCGCACGGCGGGCCACGGAGGCTGCTTCCGGACAGGGGCCGGGCGCGCGCGAGGGTGAGGCAATCCACGGCGGTGCCGAGCCGGTTCGGACGGCCGGCGGCGAGGTAGATACTGCAACCGAGTAGTCCCGGACCACCACCTCTACCCACGGGAGCAGACGGGCCATGGGCAGCATCGTCGCCGAAAACCGCAAGAGCATGATGCTCTTCTCTGGACGAGGGTTTCCGGAGTTGGCCAGGGAGATCGGTGAGGTGCTCGGCGTCGCGCCGACTTCCGCCGACGCGTACGAGTTCGCCAACGGCGAGATCTTCGTACGGTACAAGGACTCGGTACGTGGGTCGGACGCGTTCGTCGTCCAGTCCGTGACGCACGGGGTCAACACCTGGGTCATGGAGACCCTGATCATGGTCGACGCGCTGAAGCGCGGTTCGGCCAAGCGGATCACCGTGGTCCTGCCGTTCTACCCGTACGCGCGGCAGGACAAGAAGCACCGGGGCCGGGAGCCGATCTCGGCCCGGCTGATCGCCGACCTGCTCAAGACGGCGGGGGCGAACCGGATCCTCACCGTCGACCTGCACACCGCGCAGATCCAGGGGTTCTTCGACGGTCCGGTGGACCACCTCTTCGCGATGGACATCCTCGCCGAGTACGTCGAGCGCAAGTACGCGGGCCGGCCGATGACCGTTGTGGCGCCGGACTCCGGCCGGGTGCGCGTCGCGGAGCGGTGGACCGACCGGCTGGGCGGCTGCCCGCTGGCCTTCATCCACAAGACCCGGGATCCGATGAAGCCGAACCAGGTGGTGGCGAACCGGGTGGTCGGTGACGTCGAGGGCCGGGTCTGCCTGATCGTCGACGACATGATCGACACTGGCGGCACGATCGCCAAGGCGGCCGACATCCTCCACGAGTCGGGTGCGGCCGACGTCATCGTCGCCTCCACGCACGCCCTGCTCTCCGACCCGGCCACCGAGCGGCTGAAGAACAGCCCGATCAGCGAGGTGGTGGTGACCAACACGCTGCCGCTGCCGCCGGAGAAGCAGCTCGACAAGATCACCGTCCTGTCGATCGCGCCACTGCTGGCCCGGGCCATCCGGGAGGTCTTCGACGACGGGTCGGTGACCACCCTCTTCGGTGGGCTGAGCTGACGAAAGCGGCGGCGGGGTGCGGGCCCCGCCGCCGGTGCGGCCCACGTCGCGCCACCGTTCCCCGCCGGCCCCGGGCCGGCGGGGCGGTGAAGTGTGGGGACTGGTGAAGAGCCCGGAATGCGCTCGGGTAGACTGGTCCGGTTGCCACGGCGAGGGTGCCCTGCGGGCTGCTGAGAAGCGCCGCACGGAGGCACCGTCATCGACGCGGTGCTCCGGGCAGTCGTTCAGACGCATGCGCCCCAGCGAGCCCCTCGCCCCAGCACCGCCAGACGACTAAAAGCCGCCGCAGCGAAAGCATTCAGGAGTTTCCCCGTGTCCGAGGTAAAGATCAGCGCCGAGCCCCGCACCGAGTTCGGCAAGGGTGGTGCCCGTCGTACCCGCCGGGCCGGCAAGGTGCCCGCCGTGCTGTACGGCCACGGCGAGAAGCCCAAGCACATCGCGCTCCCGGCCCGCGAGTTCGCCGCGGCGATCCGTAAGGGTGGGGCCAACCAGCTCTTCGCCATCGAGGTCAGCGACGGCACCCAGGTGCTCGCGCTGCCGAAGGCGATCCAGCGTGACCCGATCAAGGACACCTTCGAGCACATCGACCTGCTGCTGGTCCGTCGGGGCGAGAAGGTCACCGTCGAGGTGCCGGTGCAGCTGACCGGTGACGCCGCGAAGGACACCCTGATCGTGCACGACCACGACACCCTCACGGTGACCGCCGAGGCCACCAAGGTCCCGGATCACCTGGAGGCCTCCATCGAGGGCCTTGAGGCCGGCACCCAGGTCACCGCCGCCGACGTCGAGCTGCCGGCCGGTGTCGAGCTGGTCGCCGACCCGGAGCTGTCGGTCGCCGCGGTGACCGCCGCGCCGACCGCCGAGCAGCTCGAGGCGACCCTGCCCGAGACCGAGGCGACGCCCGTCGAGGCCGAGGTCGCCGAGGGTGAGGCGGCCGAGGGTGCCGAGACCCCGGCCGCCGAGGGCGAGGAGACCCCGGCCGAGGGGCGCACCGAGGCCTGATCGAAGCCGTGTGGCAGGCGTCCCCGATCGCTTCGGGGGCGCCTGTCGTCGTATCACGGCCAGCGGAACCGGCGGAATGCCGCCGTGGTTGTCGGGACGGGAGGGCGGTACGTGACGGACGAGGACCGGCCGTGGCTGGTGGTCGGCCTGGGCAACCCGGGCCGGGAGTACGCCGGTCACCGGCACAACGTCGGCTTCATGGTGGCTGATCTGCTCGCCAGCCGGGTGAGTGGCAGGTTCGGGCGGCACCGGCGGGCGATGGCCGACGCCGCCGAGGGGCGGCTCGGGTTCGGCGGGCCGAAGCTCGTGCTGGCCAAGCCACTGACGTACATGAACCTCTCCGGTGGCCCGGTGGCCGCGCTGGCCCAGTTCTACAAGATCCCTCCGGCGCAGGTGATCGCCGTGCACGACGAGCTGGACATCGGGTACGGCCAGCTGCGGGTGAAGTGCGGTGGCGGTGAGGGTGGCCACAACGGCCTGCGTTCCATGACGAAGTCGCTGGGGACCAAGGACTACGTCCGGGTGCGCTTCGGTATCGGTCGCCCGCCGGGGCGGCAGGACCCGGCCGACTATGTCCTGTCCGACTTCTCCAGCGTCGAGCGCAAGGAGCTGGAGTTCCTGGTCGACCGGGCGGCGGATGCGGTCGAGTCGGTGATCAGCCGGGGCGTCGAATGGACGCAGAACGCCTATCACGGCAGCTGAGCCGGGCGGGCCGTGCCGACGGGGGTGCCGGCGGCCGGTAGTCTGCGGCTTTGGCGTGGCCCGAACGGCGGGAGTGTGGCATGGGCAGTCCTCCGATGATCGACGGTGCGTTCGCCCGCTGGTTGGCGGCACGGGCCGGGCAGGCCCTGCTGGACCTCCGGGCCGAGCTGGGCTTCACCGACCAGGGCGCGTTGAAGGCGGCCGGGGACAAGATCTCGCACGATCTGATCCGTACCGAACTGGCGCGTTGGCGCCCGGCGGACGCGGTGCTCTCCGAGGAGGACGAGGGTTCCCGCCTGGCCTGGGCGGCCGAGGTGAAGACGGACGCGGTCTCCCGGCTCACCGCCGACCGGGTGTGGATCATCGACCCGTTGGACGGGACCCGGGAGTTCTCCGAGGAGGGCCGGTCGGACTGGGCGGTGCACGTGGCGCTCTGGGCGCGCAACGGGTCCGCCTCGCACGGGCTGGTCGCCGGGGCGGTGGCGCTGCCGGCGCAGCACCGGGTGCTCGGTACCGACCAACCGCCCGCGTACCCGCCGATGACGGTGGAGGCCGCGACCGCGCGGGGCGGACGGACGCTGCGGCTGGCGGCCAGTCGCAGTCGCCCGCCGGTCTTCCTGACCGACCTGGCCGAGGACATCGGTGCGGAGTTGGTGCCGATGGGGTCGGCGGGGGCGAAGATCGCGGCGGTGGTGACTGGTGAGGTGGATGCGTACATCCACGCCGGGGGGCAGTACGAGTGGGACTCGGCCGCGCCGGTGGCTGTGGCGACGGCCACCGGACTGCACGCTTCCCGGATTGACGGATCTGCGCTGAAATACAACGAGGCGGATCCGCGCCTGCCTGACCTGCTGGTCTGTCGCAAGGATCTCGCCAGCCGGTTGCTTGCAGCGCTGCAGAGGCATTCCGGGGTAGCCTGACCCGACTTCCTGAGGTGTCCGACCGGAAAGGTCTGGAATCCATGAGCCGATCCGCCCGAAGCGGGCCCGTGTCATGACCGCCCCTACGGCCTACCGCGTCTCCCACCTGGACGCGTTGGAGGCGGAGAGCATCTTCGTGATGCGTGAGGTGGTGGCGGAGATGGAGCGGCCGGTGCTGCTCTTCTCCGGTGGCAAGGACTCGATCGTGATGCTCCGGTTGGCGGAGAAGGCGTTCGCTCCGGCGAACATCCCGTTCCCGGTGATGCACGTCGACACCGGCCACAACTTCCCCGAGGTCCTGGAGTACCGCGACCAGCGGGTCGCCGAGCTGGGTCTCCAGTTGATCGTGGCGAGCGTCCCCGAGGCGCTGGAGCGCGGCCTGGTCCGGGAGAGCCCGGACGGCACCCGGAACCGGATCCAGACGCCGGTGTTGCTGGACGCGGTGGAGAAGCACCGGTTCGATGCGTTGTTCGGTGGGGCGCGTCGGGATGAGGAGAAGGCGCGGGCGAAGGAGCGGGTGTTCTCGTTCCGGGACGAGTTCGGGCAGTGGGATCCGAAGAATCAGCGTCCGGAGTTGTGGTCGTTGTACAACGGTCGGCATCATGCGGGTGAGTCGATTCGGGTGTTTCCGTTGTCGAACTGGACCGAGTTGGATGTGTGGCACTACATCGCTCGGGAGCGGATCGCGTTGCCGTCGATCTACTTCGCGCACGAGCGTGAGGTGATCGAGCGGGACGGCATGCTCTACGCGGTGAACGAGTTCATCCAGCCCCGGGCCGGCGAGGAGCGGTTCAAGGCGCGGGTGCGGTACCGGACCGTCGGCGACGCCTCGTGCACGGCTGCCGTTCGCTCCGACGCGGACTCGGTGGAGTTGGTGATCGAGGAGGTCGGGGCGACCCGGGTCACCGAGCGGGGTGCGACCCGGGGGGACGACCGGGTGAGTGAGGCCGCCATGGAGGACCGCAAGCGGGAGGGCTACTTCTGATGAGTGCCGAGACGATCGCCCCGGAGACGTCGGCCCGCCCGATGGACCTGTTGCGCTTCGCCACCGCCGGCAGCGTCGACGACGGCAAGTCGACGCTGATCGGCCGGTTGTTGTATGACACGAAGTCGTTGTTCACGGATCAGTTGGAGGCCGTGGAAGCGGTTTCGGCGGCGCGGGGTGACGAGTACACGAACCTGGCGTTGTTGACCGACGGGTTGCGGGCGGAACGGGAACAGGGCATCACGATCGATGTCGCCTACCGGTACTTCGCGACCCCACGGCGGAAGTTCATCATCGCCGACACCCCCGGGCACATCCAGTACACCCGGAACATGGTCACCGGCGCGTCGACCGCCGACCTGGCCCTGATCCTCGTCGACGCCCGTAAGGGCCTGGTCGAACAGTCCCGCCGCCACGCCTTCCTGTGCAGTCTGCTCCGCGTCCCGCACCTCGTGCTCTGCGTCAACAAGATGGACCTGGTCGACTGGTCCCAGGACGTGTTCGACCAGATCGCCGACGAGTTCACCGCCTTCGCCGCCAAACTCGACGTCCCCGACCTCGCGGTCGTGCCGATCTCCGCGCTCAAGGGCGACAACATCGTCACCCGATCCGAGAACACCCCCTGGTACGAAGGCCCCTCCCTGCTCCACCACCTGGAGCACGTGCACATCGCCTCCGACCGCAACCTCGTCGACGTGCGGTTCCCCGTCCAGTACGTCATCCGCCCCCAGTCGACCACCGTCACCGACTACCGCGGCTACGCCGGGCAGGTCGCCTCCGGCGTGATCAAACCCGGCGACGAGATCATGGTCCTACCGTCCGGGTTCACCTCCCGCATCGCAGCCGTGGACACCGCCGACGGACCCGTCGCCGAGGCGTTCCCACCCATGTCCGTCACCGTCCGCCTCACCGACGAGATCGACATTTCCCGCGGCGACATGATCTGCCGACCCAACAACGCCCCCACCCCCACCCAGGATGTGGAAGCGATGGTCTGCTGGATGGACGAGACCCGACCGTTGCAGATCGGCGGCCGGTACACCATCAAACACACCACCCGCACCGCCCGCGCGATCGTCCGGGACCTGCACTACCGCCTCGACATCAACACCCTGCACCGCGACGACACCGCCACCGAGTTGACACTCAACGAGATCGGCCGGGTCCGACTCCGCACCACCGTGCCACTCCTCGCCGACGAATACCGCCGCAACCGCACCACCGGCGGATTCATCATCATCGACGAAGCCACCAACCGCACCGTCGCCGCCGCCATGATCGTCGAAACCACCTAACCCCCACCCCGGATGCAGGGGGCCCTTCCTCACCAAAAACCGGTAGGAAGGGCCCCCTGCAACCACCCGAACAGCGCACGACACTTACCACGCAGCGCTGCGGCCGTGCGCCCACCATGAGCGGGCGTACCGGCAAGCGCCTCAGTCGAGTCGGCTGGCACCTGGGGCGGGCCGCACCCGGACGTGACCGGGTGCGGCGAAGCCGCGCTCGGCGTACGCGGCCGTGACGGCGGCGGCGACCGTGTCGGCCGAGGCCGCCTCCACCAGCGCCAGCACACAGCCGCCGAAGCCGCCCCCGGTCATCCGCGCACCGAGCGCCCCGGCGGCCAGCGCCGCCTCGACCGCGAGGTCGATCTCCGGCACGGTGATCTCGAAGTCGTCCCGCATCGAGGCGTGCGACCCGGTCAGCAGCGGGCCGATGTCGCGTACCCGGCCGGCGCGCAGCAGCGCGACGGTGTCGAGGACCCGCTGGTCCTCGGTGACCACGTGCCGGACCCGTCGCCGGGTCTCGTCGTCGGGCAGCCGGCCCAGCGTCGCGTCCAGATCGGCAGCGGGTACGTCCCGCAGGGCAGGCACCCCGAGCAGACCGGCGGCCTGCTCGCAGGACCTGCGCCGGGCCGCGTACTCGCCGTCGGCGTGCCGGTGCGGGGCCCGGCTGTCGACGACCAGCATGGCCAGCCCGGCGGCGTCGAGGTCGAACGGGATGTGCTCGACCTCCTCGGTGCGGCAGTCGAGGAAGAGCGCGTGCCCGGCCCGGCAGCGGATCGCGGCGGACTGGTCCATGATCCCGGTCGGCGCGCCGACGTAGGCGTTCTCGGCCCGCTGGGCCAGCCGGGGCCGTCGTTCGGCGGGAAGGTCCAGCCCGCCGAGGTCGACCAGGGCGGCCAGCACCGCGGCCTCCAGCGCGGCCGAGGAGGAGAGGCCGGAACCGAGCGGTACGTCGCTGGCGATGGCGAGCCGCGCGCCCGGTACGGCGTACCCCGCCCCGCGCAGCGCCCAGACCACCCCGGCGACGTACGCGCCCCAGCCGGTGACCCGGCCCGGGGCGAGGTCGTCGGCGGTGAACTCGACCGACTCGTCGGCCAGTTCGGAGCAGACCGTCCAGACCCCGTCGGGCTGCCCGGCGGCGGCCACCACGGTCCGCAGGGAGAGGGCGACGGGGAGCACGAAACCGTCGTTGTAGTCGGTGTGCTCGCCGATCAGGTTGGCCCGTCCGGGAGCCGCCCAGCGGCCGGCAGGCTCGGTGGCGTACCGCTGCCGGAAGCCGGCGGTGGCGCGGTCGGCGACGTCACCGGCGAGGACGGGGTGCGTGGTCACGACCGCTCCAGGATGTGCGTGCGGTAGAAGGCCCAGGCGTCGCCGACCATGTCGTGCAGGGTCGGCTTCTCCGGCACCCAGCCGAGTTCCGCGCGGGCCAGCCGGGAGGAGGCGACCAGCTCGGCCGGGTCGCCCTCGCGGCGCGCGGCGATCTCGACCGGGACCCGGTGGCCGGTGACCTCACGGACCACCTCGACGACCTGCCGGTTGGTGAAGCCGTTGCCGTTGCCGAGGTTGTAGATCCGGTGCTGGCCGGGGGTCGCCGCGTCCAGCGCGAGCAGGTGGGCGCGGGCGAGGTCCTCGACGTGGATGTAGTCGCGGACGCAGGTGCCGTCGACGGTGGGGTAGTCGTCGCCGAAGAGCTGGAGCTTGTCGCGCCGCCCGGCGGCGACCTCCAACGCGATCGGGATCAGGTGGGTCTCCGGGTCGTGCCGTTCGCCGATGGCCAGATCGCCCCGGAGGTAGGCCCCGGCGACGTTGAAGTAGCGCAGTGAGACCGCCGCCAGGTCGTGCCCGATCGCCTCGGAGGTGAGCGCCATGTCGACGGCGAGCTTGGTCGCGCCGTACGTGTTGGTGGGGGCCTTGACCGCCGTCTCCGGGATGGGCAGCTCGACCGGGTTGCCGTAGACGGCGGCCGTGGAGGAGAAGACCAGGCGCGGCACTCCGGCGGCGCGGACGGCGTCGATCAGCGCGAGCGAGCCGACGGTGTTGGTGTGCCAGTACAGCTCCGGCCGCACCATGGACTCCCCGGCGGCGATCAACGCGGCGAAGTGCAGCACCCCGTCGAATCCGGCCCGGGGGGTGAGCACGCGGGCGGCCTCGTGCACCGGGACCTCGACGTGGGTCGCCTCGGGGGCGAGCGCCTCGCGGTGACCGGTGCGCAGGTCGTCCAGGACGACCACCTCGTGCCCGGCGTCGAGCAGCATCCGGGTCACCACGCTGCCGATGTAGCCGGCCCCCCCGGTGACGAGCAGTTTCACGTCGGCCCCCTCCTGACGGCGACCTCGGGTTGGTGGCCGCGTTCCGTAGCTCACCCTACGACCGACGGCCGTGCGCGGCCCGGTCCGTCGCCGGGAGCTATTCCACCATGAACTTCCAGGGTCGAACAGAGTCGAACACCGGGGATCCGCTGAGGGGCCGGGTGTCTACCATCTCTGGTATGCGGGAGACGGGCGGTTCCCGGTCCCGGCGACAACCGCCGGGACGGTCACGACGAACGGGACGACCGCGACGCGAACCGGGGCCGGTGGCGCGGGCCGTGGCCGGGGTGGTGGTCCGGGCCGCGGACGGGGCGACCCGGCTGGTGACGCACCTGCTGGGCGCGGGCCCCACCGCCGGGCGGGAGCGGATCAGCGAGGCGGACCTGCGCGACCTGGTCGCCGCCAACACCCTCCTCGACGCCGACGAGCGCCGGATCATCGACGAGGTGCTGGCGGCCGGGGCGAGCCTGGTCCGCGAGGTGATGATGCCCCGTACCGAGGTGGTCTTCCTCTCGGCACGGCTCACCGTCGCCGAGGCCGCCGAACTGGCCCGCACCGAGACACACACCCGCTACCCGGTGATCGACGGCACCCACGACGACGTGGTCGGCTTCGTGCACCTGCGCGACCTGCTGCTCCGGCCCGACCCGGACCCCCGGACGACCGTCGGCGAGCTGACCCGCGAGGTGAAGCGCCTCCCCGGCAGCAAGCGGGTGCTGGCGGCCCTGACCGAGATGCGCCGGGAGCGGCACCACCTCGCGGTGGTGGTCGACGAGTACGGCGGTACCGCCGGCATCGTCACCCTGGAGGACCTGATCGAGGAGCTGATCGGGGAGATCCACGACGAGTACGACACCGATCCCGACCCGGTGCACGCCGGCCTCCCCGGCGTGGTGGACGGCCGGCTGAACCTCGCCGACTTCGCCGAGCGCACCGGGGTGGTCCTGCCCACCGGTCCGTACGAGACGGTCGGCGGGTACGTGATGGCCGCCCTCGGTCGGCTGCCGGTCGTCGGCGACGAGGTGCCGGTGGCCGCCGAGCCCGGCCGACGCGCGGCCGGCGCCGCGAACCGGTCGCCGGGCGGCGGAACGACGCACCCGGTCGCGGAACCGGCTCCGGCGGCCGGCTGGTCGCTGCGGGTGCTCGCGCTGGAGGGACGCCGGGTGGCCCGGGTGGCGGTCGCGGGACGGCCGACGCTGCCGGCCGTCAACCAGCCGGCCGCCGCACCGACTCCCGCCGTGCCTCCCGTTCCTCCGGCTCCTGCACGCCAGCCGTCGCCGGCCGCCGTGGTGGGGAAGTCGACCACCGGCCCGTCATGACGTACGCCGGGTGTTACTGACAGAATTGCCGGCATGTCCGACGTGCCTGCCCGCCCCCGCGTCCTCTCCGGCATCCAGCCGACGGCCGACTCGTTCCACCTCGGCAACTACCTGGGCGCGGTACGGCACTGGGTGGCCCTCCAGGACACCCACGACGCCTTCTACTGCGTCGTCGACCTGCACGCCATCACCGCCGGGCACGACGCCAGGTCGCTGCGCCAGCGCAGCCGGACGGCTGCCGCGCAGCTGCTCGCCGTCGGGCTGGACCCGGAGCGTTGCGCCCTGTTCGTCCAGTCCCAGGTGCCCGAGCACGCCCAGCTGGCCTGGATCCTCTCCTGCGTCACCGGGTTCGGCGAGGCCAGCCGGATGACCCAGTTCAAGGACAAGTCGCAGAAGCAGGGCAGCGAGCGGGCCAGCGTCGGCCTCTTCACGTACCCGATCCTCCAGGCCGCCGACATCCTGCTCTACCAGGCGGACGCGGTGCCGGTCGGCGAGGACCAGCGCCAGCACCTGGAACTCACCCGGGACCTGGCCCAGCGTTTCAACACCACCTTCGGTCGGACGTTCACCGTGCCGGCGGCGCACATCGTCCGGGACACCGCGAAGATCACCGACCTTCAGGACCCGACCGCGAAGATGTCGAAGTCGTCGTCCTCGCCGGCCGGCATCATCAACCTCCTGGAGGAGCCGGCCCGCTCGGCCAAGAAGATCCGCTCGGCGGTCACCGACACCGGCCGGGAGATCGTCTTCGACGCCGAGGCCAAGCCGGGCATCGCCAACCTGCTGACCATCTACTCGGCGCTGACCGGGCGGAGCATCGACGACCTGGTCGCCGCGTACGCCGGCCGGGGCTACGGCGATCTCAAGAAGGACCTCGGCGAGGTGGTGGTGGAGTTCGTCCGGCCGGTGCAGGAGCGCACCCGCAGCTACCTGGACGACCCGGCCCAGCTCGACAAGCTGCTCGCCCAGGGTGCCGAGAAGGCCCGCGCGGTGGCGGCCCGGACGCTGGCGGCCGCGTACGAACGGGTCGGGTTCTTCCCACCGGTACGCGTCGGGTGACGTCGGTGTCATGACGTCGACGGTGGACGGGTCAGCGACCGGAGGGGTGGCGCGGGGCGTGGATCGTAGGGGCGCGACGGCAGGCACGGCCGCCACCACCCAGATCGGCGTGGCGGTGGACATTCCGGAGCCGTGGGGTTCTCTCCTCACCCGTCGGCGGGCGGAGGCCGGTGACCCGCTGGCGGCCCACATCCCGGCCCACGTGACACTGCTCGGGCCGACCGAGATCCCGGTCGACGCCATGCCGGTCGTCGAGGCGCACCTGGCCGAGGTGGCCGCCGCGCACCTGCCGTTCAGCCTGCACCTGCGGGGCACCGGCACCTTCCGCCCGGTGACCCAGGTGGTCTTCGTCGCGGTGGCCGCCGGGATCAGCGAGTGCGAGCTGCTCGCCGAGGCGATCAGCGCCGCCCCCGAACTGCACCGGGAGACCCGTTTCCCGTACCACCCGCATGTGACGGTCGCCCAGGACGTGCCGCCGGAGGCGCTGGACCGGGTCTACGAGGACCTGGCCGACTTCTCCGCCATCTTCGAGGTGGAGGCCTTCACCCTCTTCTCACACTCCGGTCAGATCCGCTGGCGACCCCGCCGCGACTTCCGCCTCGGCGGCTGAACCCGCACAGGCGTACCGGCCGACGGCGGGGACGCGGATCGGCGAGGATGATCGTGTGAACGTGTTCGGGCGGATCGAGACCGAGGCCGACCGGTGGATCACCGGGCTGCGACGCCGGTCCCGTGCGTTCGACCACGTCTGGCGGGCCGGGATGCGCTACAACGACGTGCTCGCCGGGCGGCTCGCGGCGGCCATCGCCTACTACGGGTTCTTCGCGGCCTTCGCCCTCGCCCTGATCGGTTACGCGGTCTTCGGGGCGATCATCGAGGACAACCGCGAGGTGAGCCGGGCGGCGGCCGACTTCCTCCGGGAGAACCTGCCCTTCCTCGACCCGGTGCAGATCGCCGACAGCAGCGGCGGGGTCGGCGTGATCGGCCTGGTCATCCTGGCGTTCACCGGCATCGGCTGGGTGGAGTCGATCCGTTCGTCGCAGCGGTTGATCTACGGCCTCAACCAGCAGCCGGGCAACCTGGTGGTCCGCCGCCTGGTGGACCTGGGCATCCTGGTCGCGCTCTTCGTGCTGATCGGGGTGTCGGTGGCCGCCGTCGACGCGCTGGAGTCCCTGCTGCGCTGGCTGCTGCGCAGCACCGGCTCGGTCGCGCTGACCACGGTGAGCGCGCTGCTCAGCGTCCTGATCAACCTGGTACTGGCCAGTGCTCTGCTGGTGCTGGTGCCCCGGCTTCGGATGAGCCGCCGCCGGCTGCGGCCGGTGGTGCTGGTGGTGGCCGTCGGCATCACCCTGATCAACACGGTCGGCCGGTACTACGTGGTCCGCGCCGAGCGGAACCCGGCGTACGCGGTGGTGGCCGGCGCGGTCGGGCTGCTGCTCTACCTCTACCTGCTCAACCAGTTGGTGCTCTTCGGCGCGGCGCTGGCCGCGACCAGTGAGCAGGGACGGGTGTTGGATCTGGCCGACGGGGGTAGGGTCGTCGCTCCGGTCGGTGGCGTCCGGCCCGGCACCCCGGACCGTTCCGCGCCCCCGACCAGCGATTGAATCTGAGAGGTGTCGCAGATGACCGAGCCGAAGCCGTTCCGTGTCGAGGTGGTCGTGGCGGCCGACCAACAGACGGTCTGGTCGGCGCTGACCGAGCCGGAGTTGATCGGGCAGTGGTTCGGCTGGGACTTCGAGGGACTGGCCGAGGAGATCCGGCACATCTTCGTCGACCACGCCGAGGCGTACCCGCCGGACCGGATCGCGCTGGAGGCCGGCCAGGAGCTCCAGGCGGAGGCCGACGGGGAGCGGACCCGGGTGCGGGCGGTGATGCCCGGGGCGCTGGACGGCGAGTTGGCCGACGGGTACGACGGCCTGGAGGAGGGCTGGCGGACCTTCTTCGAGCAGCTGCGGTACCTGCTGGAACGGCGCCCGGCGGGGCAGCGGCGCACGGTGCGGCTGGCCGGTGGGGCCACCGGGAAGCAGTTGCTCGCCGTCCTCGACGAGGCCGGGCCGACGCAGGAGTGGCACGACAGCCGGTTCCAGCGGATCGTGGTGGACGCCGAGGGGCGGCTGCTGGCCGCCATGGCGGAGACCCCGCTGACCGACGATGCCGCCGGCCCGGTCAGCCTGGTGGTCAGCGCGTACGGGCTGGACGACGCCGGCCTGGACCGGCTGCGCGCGGAGTGGACGCGCCGGTGGCGGGCCGCCGTGCCGGACGGGGAACTGGACCCCGCATAGCCGATAATCGGGGCGAACCGGACTCATCATCCCGCCGCAGGGACGATGATGGGCGCGTGGGCGCACTCGTGACGTTGGACCTGCCGGACGACTCGCCGATGCTCGGCCTGCCGTGGATCATCACCTTCGGCCCCCTGGGCGACACCGAGGAGTGGGAGCCGGTGGTCTGTGGGCCGTACGAGCGCCCGCACGCGTTGGCCCTGGCCGAGTCGGTGGTCGCCGACGAGCAGTTGATGGCGGTGGTCGAGCCGCTGCTGCCGGCGGTCTCCGCCGACGAGATCCGGGGCGAGATCACCTCGGCGCGGATCGCCGCCGAGGACGAGAGCGCCCGGATCGAGGAGTCCGACCTGTACGGCGACTTCGAGGACACCATCGACGACGAACTGGAGGAGGCGTCGGCCCGGGAGCCGCACGGCGAGCCGCGTACCCCGCCGACCGAGGAGCAGTTGCGGGCCGGGTTCCGGCGGATCGCCGCCCGGCTCACCGATCGGACGGAGAGCCGCCCCGAGGGCTAGCGCGACCGGTCCCGACCGGTCGTCGTCGCGAGAGCCCCGGACGGACACCGGCGGCCCCGGGGAAGCCTCCCCGGGGCCGCCGGTGCCCTCACCCCCCACCACAAGGGGTCGTCTGCCCCAGTCGCCCGACGGCGCGAAGCTCGGCGAACGACCAGGTGAGTTCAGGTCTACCCGACCAGGTGCCGCTCGAACCACACTGCGGCGTCGATCGGCAGGAGATACCCGTCACTCGCGTCGGTGAGCGGCGCGCTGGCGACGATCGGCTCGCCGTACCCGCTGATCCGCGTCGGTGCGCCGCTGAGGTTGACCACGCAGGTCAGCTCGACGTCGTCGGCCGGGCGGCTGAAGGCCAGCACGCCGGGGTCGGTCTCCCGCCAGGTGATCCCGCCGTCGACGGAGGCCAGCGCCGGGTGCTCGTGCCGGATCCGCAGCGCGGTGCGGTAGAGCTCCAGCGTCGAGCCGGGCACGCCGGTCTGCGCGGCGACCGAGAGGGCGGCCCAGGTGGCGGGGGCCGGCAGCCAGCTCAGTTCGCTGCCCTCCGGGCCGAAGCCGTACGGCGCGAGTTGGCCGCTCCACGGGATCGGCACCCGGCAGCCGTCCCGGCTCTGGCCGGTGCGCAGGAACGACGGGTCCTGCCGCAACTCGTCCGGGAGGTCGAGCACCTCCGGCAGGCCCAGTTCCTCGCCCTGGTAGACGTACGCGCAGCCGGGCAGGGCAAGCATCAGCAGGGTGGCGGCGCGGGCCCGGCGCAGGCCGACCTCGCCGTCGCCGTAGCGGCTGACGTGCCGCTTCTTGTCGTGGTTCGAGAGCACCCAGGTGGTCGGCGCGCCCACGATGGTCGACTCGGCGAGCGCGGTGTCGATCACCTTGCGGAACGAGTCGGCCGACCAGGTGGCGTCGAGGAAGTCGAAGCTGAACGCCTGGTGCAGCTCGTCCGGGCCGATGTAGCGGGCGAGTCGCTGCGGGGTCTCCGCCCACGCCTCGGCCACCGCCATCCGCCCACCGGGGTAGCTGTCCAGGATCGGCCGCCAGGAGCGGTAGATGTCGTGCACCTCGTCCTGGTCGAAGTAGGGGAGCCGCCCCTTGCCGAGCAGTTCCACCTGCCGCTGGCCGGTGGTCATGGTGCTGAACCCGACGTCCGGCAGCCCTTCGGCCTTGATCATGCCGTGCGCCACGTCGATCCGGAAACCGTCCACGCCCCGGTCCAGCCAGAACCGCAGGATGTCCTCGAACTCGGCGCGGACCTCGGGATGCCGCCAGTTCAGGTCGGGCTGGGCCGGGTCGAACAGGTGCAGGTACCACTGGCCGTCGGGGACGCGGGTCCAGGCGGGGCCGCCGAAGATGCTCTCCCAGTCGTTCGGAGGCTGGTCGCCGTCCTCACCCCTGCCCTCGGCGAATAGGTAGCGCGCCCGCTCGGGGGAGCCGGGGCCGGCGGCGAGGGCGGCCTGGAACCAGGGATGGGCGTCGGACGTGTGGTTCGGCACCAGGTCCACGATGATCCGCAGGCCGAGGGCGTGCGCATCCGTGATCATGTTGTCGAAGTCGGCCAGGGTGCCGAACATCGGGTCGACGTCGCGGTAGTCGGCCACGTCGTAGCCACCGTCGACCATCGGGGAGGTGTAGAAGGGGGTCAGCCAGAGCGCGTCCACTCCCAGGTCCCGCAGGTAGGGCAGCCGTTCCCGGATGCCCTGGAGGTCGCCCACGCCGTCGGCGTTCGAGTCGGCGAAACTGCGGACGTAGACCTGGTAGACGACCGCGGAGCGCCACCAGTCGAGGTCGGTGGCGGGCGGCGTCGGGCGGATGGCGGTCACGGTGGCGTACCCCGTTCTCTGGCGCGGGACGGCGACCCGCGACGAGCCGGCGCGGGTGTGCGTGCAGAATGCCGGCCCGGCGCTGCAAGAGTCAAGCAGGACTTGCGCAAGAAATGTCGCCACCCGCCGGGCCCGAGCCCGGCGCCGCTCCCTCTCAGGCCGGTACGGCCAGCGCGGGCGGGACCGGCCGCTGCGGGGTCGGGACCGGGCCGGGTCGGGCCGTGTCGGCCGGCGCGACCGCGGTGGAGCCACGGACCACCAGCTCCGGGCGGAAGAGGTACTCCGAGTGCGGGGCGCCGTGCCCGTTGATCTCGTCGACCAGGGCCCGGACGGCGGCGACCGACATCGCCACCACCGGTTGCCGCATCGTGGTCAGCGGCGGGTCGGTGAAGGCCATCAGCGGGGAGTCGTCGTAGCCGACCACGGAGAGGTCGGCCGGCACGGAGAGGCCACGCTGCCGGGCGGCCCGGATCGCGCCCAGCGCCATCAGGTCGGAGCCGCAGACGATGCCGGTCACGCCCCGGTCGAGCAGCCGGGCGGCGGCGGCCTCGCCGCCCTCCACGCCGAACAGGGAGAGCTCGGCCAGCGGCTCCAGCTCGGCCTCGTCCAGCTCGACCAGGCGCCGCATGGCGGCCTTGTAGCCGGCGACCCGGCGCTGGACGGGCACGAACCGGTCCGGGCCGGTGATCAGGCCGATCCGCCGGTGCCCGAGGGCGACCAGGTGGGCCACGGCCAGCTCGGTGGCCTCGCGGTCGTCGCAGGAGACGAAGGGCGCCGCGATGCCGGGCGCGAAACCGTTGATCATCACGATCGGCAGCGGCCGGCCGATGAGCGCGCGGTACCGGTCGTGGTTGGCGGCGGTGTCGGCGTGCAGGCCGGAGACGAAGACGATCCCGGAGACCTGCCGGTCAAGCAGCATCTCGACGTACTCGTCCTCGGTGACCCCGCCGGGGGTCTGGGTGCAGAGCACCGGGGTGAACCCGCTCTGGGCCAGGGTGGACTCGATGGTCTGGGCGAACGCGGGGAAGATCGGGTTGTCCAGCTCCGGCACGACCAGCCCGACCAGCCCGGCGCTGCGCTTGCGCAGCCGGGCGGGGCGCTCGTAACCGAGTACATCGAGGGCGGTCAGCACAGCCTGCCGGGTCTCGGGGGCCACGCCGGGGCGGTCGTTGAGCACCCGCGACACCGTGGCCTCGCTGACTTCGGCCTGTTGGGCGATGTCGGACAGTCGAGCGCGCATGGGCCGCACTCTAGCTCAACCGCAACTTCTTGCGAACACCTCTGCAAGCACTTCCATTGTCTGCAACGTCTTGCTAACGTCCCGGCAACACGCGAGAGCAGCGGCGCAGCACACCGCGCCGGTTGACACAAATTCTACCGACGTTCCCCCTGGCGGGCCGCCCTTCCCCCGGCGGGCCTGCCATGACGACAGGAGTACCGATGCGCATCCGTACCGCGGGTGTGGTCGCCGCCGTCGCGCTGGCGCTCGCCGCCTCCGGCTGCGGCGGCAGCGACAACAACGACGAGCCGGCCGCGAAGGAGTCCGCCAAGGCCTCTGGTGGCAAGCTGGTGATCTGGGCCGACGACAAGCGGGCCGCGGCCCTCAAGCCCTACGCCGAGAAGTTCGGCACCGAGAACGGCGTCACCGTCGAGGTGCAGGCCGTCTCCAAGGACCTCCAGATCAACTTCGTCACCGCCTCCCAGCAGGGCAGTGGCCCGGACGTCGTGGTCGGCGCGCACGACTGGATCGGCAACATGGTCCAGAACGGTGCGATCGAGCCGGTGCAGCTCGCCGCCGAGCAGAAGAGCGGCTTCAACGAGACCGCCATCAAGGCGGTCACCTTCAACGGCCAGCTCTACGGCGTCCCGTACGCGATGGAGAATCTGGCGCTGATCCGCAACACCGAGCTGGCCCCCGAGGCGCCGAAGACCATCGAGGACCTCGTCGCCGCCGGCAAGAAGCTCAAGGCCGAGAAGAAGGCCACCGAGATCCTCTGCCTCCAGTCCGGCCAGAACGGCGACGCGTACCACATCTACCCGCTGTACACCTCGGCCGGCGGCTACCTCTTCGGCACCGCCGCCAACGGCGACTACGACCCCAAGGACCTGGGCGTCGGCAAGCCGGAGTCGATCGCGGCGTTCCAGAAGATCGCCAAGCTGGGGGAGAAGGGCGAGGGCGCGCTCAAGCGCTCCATCACCGGCGAGAACTCGATCGCCACCTTCACCGGCAAGAAGTGCGCCTTCCTGGTCTCCGGGCCGTGGGCCGTCACCGACGCCAAGAAGGCCGGCATCAAGTACGACATCTCCCCGGTCCCCGGCTTCGCCGGTGGCAAGGAGGCCCAGCCGTTCGTGGGCGTGCAGGCGTTCTACGTCGCCGCGAAGGGCAAGAACAAGGCCCTGGCGCAGGAGTTCGTGGCGAACCGCGTCAGCACCCCCGAGTTGGCCGTGGCGCTCTACAACGCCGAGCCGCGTCCGCCGGCGCTGACCGCCGCCCTCGACCAGGTCAAGGGGACCGACCCGGACCTGGCCAAGTTCCAGGAGGCCGGCAAGAACGGCCAGGTGCTCCCGGCGATCCCGGCCATGGCCGCGATCTGGGACCCGTTCGGCAAGGCCGAGGCCGCCATCATCGGTGGCGCCGACCCGGCGAAGACCGTCACCGCCGCCGGTAAGACGATCGCCGGCCAGATCAAGTAATGACCACCTCGCTGTCCGGCTCGGGGTCTGGCACACAGACCCCGGGCCGGGAGCCCACGGGCTCCCGGCCCGCGCGCCGCGCCTCGTCACACGACGCGCCGATCACCCTCACCGGCCTCGCGGTGAAGGTGATCCTGCTCGGACTGACCGCCGGAATCGCGGTCTGGGCGGCCTTCCCGCTCATCGACGCCGAGAGGTGGGCCGGACTGGCCCTGCTGCTGGCGACCACCGCCGGCCTGTTCTACCTCTACCTCACCCGTCGGCACGTCCCGGCCAAGTACCTGGTCCCCGGCACGCTCTTCCTGATCGCGTTCCAGATCGTCCCGGTGCTCTACACGGCGAGCACCGCGTTCACCAACTTCGGCGACGGCCACCGGGGCACCAAGGACGCCGCGATCGTCGCCATCCAGATCGCCTCGGTCAAGCAGGTGCCCGGCTCGAGCGAGTACGCCCTCTCCGTCGCCACCCAGGGCGATCCGGCCACCGGAGCGCTGGTCTTCCTGGTCAGCGACCCGCAGACCGGGAAGGTCTCCGCGGGTGACGCGAGCGGCCTGCGGGAACTGGACGCCGCGGACGTCACCGTCGCCGCCGGTGGCAAGGTCACCGCGGCCGAGGGCTACACCGTGCTCAACGTCGGTCAGGCCAGCGCGCGGAGCGAGGAGATCACCGCCCTGGTGGTGCCGACCGACTCCGGGGCGCTGCGCTCGTCCGGCCTCTCCCGCGCCTACGAGGGCAAGGCGGTCCGGGCGTACGACAAGGGCTGCGACTGCATCCGGGACGCCGAGAGCGGCAAGACCTGGACGGCCGACGCCGATACCGGCGCGTTCGTCGCCGCCGACGGCGAGCGGCTCGCCCAGGGCTGGAAGGTGAACGTCGGGCTGCGCAACTTCAGCCGGGTGCTCACCGACCCGGACATCTCCGGGCCGTTCTTCGGCACCCTGCTCTGGAACTTCGCCTTCGCGCTCGGCTCCACCGGGTTCACGTTCGTCCTCGGCATGGCCATCGCGTTGGCGCTGCACTCGCCCCGGATGCGCGGCACCAACATCTACCGGGTCCTGCTGATCCTCCCGTACGCCATGCCGTCGTTCGCGATGCTGCTGGTCTGGCGGGACATGTTCAACACCGACTTCGGCCTGATCAACAACCTGTTCGGGCTCGGCGTGGACTGGTTCGGGCAGGACTGGTCGGCCCGGGTCGCGGTGATCCTGGTGCAGCTCTGGCTCGGCTACCCGTACATGTTCCTGGTCGCCACCGGCGCGTTGCAGGCCATCCCCCGGGAGCTGACCGAGGCGACCTCGGTCGACGGGGCGTCGGCCTGGCAGTCGTTCCGATCGGTCACGCTGCCGCTGCTGCTGGTCGCGCTCTCGCCGTTGCTGATCTCGTCGTTCGCGTTCAACTTCAACAACTTCAACGCGATCTACCTGACCACCGAGGGTGGGCCGTTCCCGGCGGACAACCCGACCAGTGGTGCCACCGACCTGCTGATCACCTACACCTACCGGTTGGCCTTCGGCGCGCAGGGTGCGGAGTACGGCCTGGCCGCCGCGGTGTCGATCTTCATCTTCACCATCGTCGCGGTGGTCTCGGCGGTCAGCTTCCGGCGTACCCGGCAGCAGGAGGAGGTGTACTCGTGACATCCGCACAGGCGCCGGTCGCCAACCGGACCGCCGGCCGACGCCGGAGCCGCTGGTTCGCCCAGGTCGGCTGGCGGCACCTGGTCGGGGTGGCCGCGGTGGCGTTCAGCCTCTTCCCGATCCTGTTCGTGCTCTCGGCCGCGCTCAACCCGCTGGGCACGCTCAGCTCCACCGACCTGGTGCCCACCGAGGGCGTGTCGTTCGAGAACTTCACCGGCCTGTTCGAGCGGACCGCCTTCGAGCGGTGGTTCCTCAACTCTCTGCTGGTGGCCGGGCTGGCCAGCTTCGTATCGGTCTTCCTCTCCGCGCTGGCCGCGTACGCGTTCTCCCGGATGCGGTTCGCCGGCCGGCGGCCGGGGCTGCTCGCGCTGCTGCTGATCCAGATGTTCCCGCAGTTCCTGGCGATCGTGGCGATCTTCCTGATCTTCACCACGGTGACCGACCTGTGGCCCGCGATCGGTTTCAACACCCCGTGGGGCCTGCTCCTGCTCTACCTCGGTGGGGCGCTCGGGGTGAACACCTGGCTGATGAAGGGCTTCTTCGACACGCTCCCCAAGGAGCTGGACGAGTCGGCGACCATGGACGGCGCCTCGCACTCCCAGGTCTTCTTCCGGATCCTGCTGCCGCTGGTGGCACCGATCCTGGCGGTGACCGGCCTGCTCGCCTTCATCAGCACGATCAACGAGTTCCTGATGGCGAACGTGTTCCTCACCGACGCCGAGTCGAAGACCCTCGCGGTGGGCATGTTCGGTCTGGTGGCCGGCGAGCGGAACAACAACTTCGGCATCTTCGCGGCGGGCACCCTGCTCACCGCGATCCCGACGGTGCTGGTCTTCCAGTTCGTCCAGCGCTACATCGTCTCCGGCCTCACCGCCGGAGCGGTCAAGGGCTGACCGCCGCGCGCGGTCGAGGGCTCGCCCTCCACGGCCCACCGGCAAGGGCGTCGGCGACGACGTACACCGGAGCAGTCACGAGCTGCCCGTCGGGTCACCCGACCCGGCGGGCAGCTCGTTCTTTCCCCGTACCCCACCCGGAAAGGGCTCCAGCATGCAGCCGCACCACGACGGATCCGCCCGCTACGTACCCGAGCAGACGCCGGATATCGGCGACACCGTGCCGGTCCACGTCCGGGTCCCGGCCGACGCCGACGTACGCCAGGTGCACCTGCGTACCACCCCGGACGGCGAGCCGCGCTTCGCCGAGGCCGTCGTCGACCGGCGGGAGGGCGACGACGTCTGGTGGCGGGCCGACGTCTCCGTCCGCAACCCGGTCACCAACTACCGGTTCCTGCTCACCGGCCGGCGCGGCACCCGCTGGCTGAACGCCGCCGGTCACGTCGACCACGACGTGCCGGACGCGGGTGACTTCAAGCTCGTCACGTACGATCCGCCGCCGGCCTGGGCCCGGGACGCGGTGATCTACCAGATCTTCCCGGACCGCTTCGCCCGCTCGGCGGGAGCTGCCACCCGGCCGGCCCCGGACTGGGCGGTCCCCTGCGACTGGGACACCCCGGTCGTCGGGCGCGGCCCGGAGACCCCCTACCAGTTCTACGGCGGTGACCTGGACGGGATCACCGGGCACCTGGACCACCTGGACCGGCTGGGGGTGAACACCGTCTACCTCACCCCGGTCTTCCCGGCCCGCTCCAACCACCGGTACGACGCGGCCAGCTTCGACCACGTCGACCCGCTGCTCGGCGGCGACGCCGCGCTGGCCCGGCTCGCCGACGCCGTACACGCGCGCGGCTGGCGGGTGCTCGGCGACATCACCAGCAACCACACCGGCGACGGGCACGAGTGGTTCGTCCGGGCCCGCGCCGACGCACACGCCCCCGAGCGGGAGTTGTACTACTTCGACGCCGACGGCTGCGACAATTTTAGCTCGGCGCGTCTGACGCCGCGCCGCGATCTGGAGCCGTCGTACGAGTCCTGGAACGGGGTCCGGTCGCTGCCGAAGCTGAACTGGGGCAGTGCCGAGCTGCGCCGCCGGTTCGCCACCGACCCGGACTCGTTGCTGCGCCGCTGGCTGCGCCCGCCGTACGGGCTGGACGGCTGGCGGGTGGACGTGGCGAACATGACCGGCCGGCGGGGCACCGACGCGTACACCCACGAGGTGGCGGCGCTGCTGCGGGCGGTGGCCACCGACACCCGCCCGGACGCGCTGGTGATGGCCGAACACGGTCACGACCACACCGGCGACCTGGACCGCGACGGCTGGCACGGGACGATGAACTACGTCGGCTTCACCGACCCGGTGTGGAGTTGGCTGCGGGCCGGGGACGACCCGGTGCCGAACTTCCTCGGCACCCCCGGTGGGGTCGTGCGGCGCGACGCCCACGCCGTGCTCGCCACCATGAACGCATACCGGTCGCTGGTGTCCTGGCGGTCGTACACCCACTCGTGGCAGCTGCTCGGTTCGCACGACTCGGCCCGGATCCGCACCGTGGTCGGGGACGCGGCCCGGCAGGAGGTCGCGGCCGGGTTGCTCGCCACCATGCCCGGCACCCCGATGATCTTCGCCGGGGACGAGCTGGGACTCACCGGGACGAACGGGGAGGGTTCCCGTACCCCGATGCCCTGGCACCGGCCGGAGACCTGGGACCACCGGACGTTCGAGACGTACCGGTCGTTGATCGCGCTGCGGCGGGCGGAGCCGGCGCTGCGCCACGGTGGCCTGCGCTGGCTGCACGCCGACGCCGACACCGTGGTCTTCGCCCGGGAGGCGGTCGACGGCACGGCCGTGGTGCTGGCCCGCCGCGCGCCCGGCAGTCCGGTCCGCCTCACCGGCCTGCCGCCCGCCGACAACGTGTACGGCGGCGCGCCGCCCCTGCGCCCCGACGCCGACGGCACCCTCACCCTCCCCGCCGACGGCCCGACCTTCCAGGTCTGGCGGACCACCTGAGCCGACACCCGGCCGCGCCGGGCTGGGGTGGATGCAGGGGCCCCCTCCTACCGCATTTTGTCGAGGAAGGGTCCCCTGCAACCACCAGTCGCCCGAGGGGCGGCTACTACGACGTGTCGTTGATAGGGGAGGATGTCCGGCGTGGAAGCTATCCGGCTCGTACTGCTCTACGCCCACCTGATCGGGTTCGCGCTGCTGCTCGGGGGTAGCGTCGCCCAGCTCGTCTCCGGGCGGATCAAGATCAACCCCGCCATGCTCTGGGGGGCGGTCGTCCAGTTGCTGACCGGGCTGGGCCTCTCCGCCCCGCTCCGGGACGGCGACGAGCCCGCCCCGGCGAAGCTTGTTACCAAGTTGGTGCTCGCGCTGCTCATCTTCGTCATGGTTTTCTTCTCCCGGAAGCGGGATTCGGTCAATCGTGGGCACTTCCTGGCGATCGTCGGGTTGACCCTGGTCAACGCGGCGGTGGCGGTCTTCTGGCGGTGACGCTCCGGGCGGCCGGGCGCCGGCGTGGGAGCCGGCGTCCAGTGACAGCCCGGCGGGTTGCCGTGCACCCGACGAGTGACCTGCCGCACGCGAGGGTCACGTAGCGGTAACGGCCGCCCAACAGTCGCGCACGATTGTCGGCCGGCGGGAGGGCGTGCGGCTACGCTTCGCGTCCGTAACGTGAGACGCCGGCGGCAAGGCGCAGGCCGGCTTGATGACTGTCACCGTCCGTTGGCGCGGTGGCGATGGGGAGGGAGTCGTCTTGCGCTCTGTGCGTGGGATGCGGGTCGTCTCGGCGCTCGCGGTCGGTGGGCTGGTGCTCGGTGCCGCCGCGTGTGGCGAGGCTCCGGAGGAGAACGACGGCGCCGGTGACGGTGGCAAGAAGTTCAGCGCCTGCATGGTGACCGACGTCGGCGGTATCGACGACAAGTCGTTCAACACCTCGGCCTGGAAGGGCCTGGAGGCCGCCGAGGCGGAGAACAGCAACATCGACATCAAGTACGTGGCGTCCAAGGCCGAGGCCGACTACGAGCCGAACCTGACCCAGTACGTCAACCAGAAGTGCGACTTCATCCTGGCCGTCGGTGGCCTGATGGGCACCGCCACGTCGAAGATCGCCAAGGCGAACCCGAACCAGCAGTTCGGCATCGTCGACGCGAAGGTGCCGGAGACCAACGTCTACCCGATGCAGTTCGACACCGCGCAGGCCGGCTTCCTCGCCGGTTACCTTGCGGCGGGGATGAGCAAGAGCAAGAAGGTCGGCACCTACGGGGGCATGAAGATCCCGCCGGTGACCATCTTCATGGACGGCTTCGTCGACGGTGTCGCCCACTACAACAAGACCAAGAGCGCCAACGTCCAGGCGCTCGGCTGGGACAAGGCCACCCAGAACGGGTCGTTCACCAACGACTTCGTCAAGCAGGACGAGGGCAAGAAGGTCGGGGACGCCCTGGTCGCCCAGGGTGCCGACATCGTCATGCCGGTCGCCGGTGGCGCCGGGCTCGGCACCACCGCCGCCGCGCAGGCCAGCGGCGGCAAGTACAACACCATCTGGGTGGACGTCGACGGCTGCGAGAGCACCCCGAACTGCCCGGCGATCGTCAGCACCGTGGTGAAGAACATCCCGGACGCGGTGAAGGAGGCCGTCGTCAAGGCGGCCAAGGGCGAGAAGCTGGTGGCCACCCCGGGCTACCTGGGCACCCTGGCCAACAACGGCGTCTCGCTCGCCCCGTTCCACGAGTTCGACGGCAAGGTCCCGGCCGAGCTGAAGGCCGAGCTGGACAAGCTCAAGGCCGACATCTCCGCCGGCACCGTCCAGGTCACCTCGCCGGCCCAGCCGAAGTGACCCGCCGCCGGTCACCGCGGAAGGGGTGACCGGCGGTCGCGCACCACGACGGCCGCTCCGGCCGGCACGGATGCGAATCCCTGCCGCCGGAGCGGCCGATCTGCACGACGTCCCCCACCACGCGGCCGACGGCCACCCCGTGGCGACCAGGTCGCTCCACGGCTCGCACTCCAGGAGGTTGCGCTGAGACTCGAACTGCGCGGCATCACCAAGCGGTTCGGTGATCTGGTCGCCAACGACCACATCGACCTGACGGTGGAGCCTGGAGAGATTCACGCCCTGCTCGGCGAGAACGGCGCGGGCAAGTCGACCCTGATGAACGTCCTCTACGGGCTCTACCAGCCCGACGAGGGCGAGATCCTGGTCGACGGGAAGCCGCTCAAGCTGCGGGGGCCGTCGGACGCGATCGCGGCCGGCATCGGCATGGTGCACCAGCACTTCATGCTCGTGCCGGTCTTCACGGTGGCCGAGAACGTGATGCTCGGCGCGGAGAAGGTGCGCGGCGGGCTCGCCGGCTTCCTCGACCGGCGTCGGGCCAGTCGGGAGGTCGCCGAGGTCTCCGAGAAGTACAACCTCCGGGTCGACCCGCACGCGGTGGTCGAGGACCTGCCGGTCGGCATCCAGCAGCGGGTGGAGATCGTCAAGGCGCTCACCCGCGAGGTGGACCTGCTCATCCTCGACGAGCCGACCGCGGTGCTGACCCCGCAGGAGACCGAGGAGCTGCTGACCGTCATGCGGTCGCTGAAGGCGGCCGGCAAGTCCATCGTCTTCATCACCCACAAGCTCGGCGAGGTCAAGGCGATCGCCGACCGGATCACCGTGGTCCGGCGCGGGAAGACCGTGGGCACCGCCTCCCCGAGCGCCAGCCGGGACGAGTTGGCCGCGCTGATGGTCGGCCGCAGCGTGCACCTGACCGTGCAGAAGGAGCCGGCGCAGCCGGGCGCGCCCGTCCTGGAGGTCGCCGGGCTGGTCGTCGACGACGACCGGGAGATCCGGGCGGTCGACGGCGTCGACCTGACCGTCCACGCGGGCGAGGTGCTCGGCGTCGCGGGTGTGCAGGGCAACGGACAGACCGAGCTGGTCGAGGCGGTCATGGGGCTGCGGCCGGTGCTCGCCGGCAGCGTCTCGCTGAACGGGGAGCGGATCGACGGCTGGTCGCCGAAGAAGGTGCTCCGCGCCGGGGTCGGCTACGTCCCCGAGGACCGCAGCGTCGACGGCATCGTCAAGGAGTTCTCCGTCGCGGAGAACCTGGTCCTGGACCTCTACGACCAGCCGCCGTTCGCCTCCGGCCTGGCGCTGAAGCCGGACGCCATCGCCAAGTCGGCCCGGGAGCGGATCGCGCAGTTCGACATCCGGACCTCCTCGGCGGACGCGCCGGTCGGCACGCTCTCCGGCGGCAACCAGCAGAAGGTGATCGTGGCCCGGGAGTTCTCCCGGCCGCTCAAGCTCTTCATCGCCGCGCAGCCGACCCGGGGCGTGGACGTCGGCTCGATCGAGTTCATCCACAGCCAGATCATCCGGGAGCGGGACACCGGCACCGCCGTGCTGGTGGTTTCCAGCGAACTGGACGAGGTGATCGGCCTGGCCGACCGGATCGCGGTGATGTACCGGGGGCGGATCATCGGGATCGTCCCCCCGGACACCCCGCGTGAGGAGATCGGCCTGCTGATGGCCGGCATCACCCCGGACCAGGCGGGCACCGATGCCCGGTCCGGCGACGCCACGACCGACGGCGCGACGGCCACCCCGGCGTCCGACGGCCCAGTGAACGAGGACGAGGCATGACCAACCCCAACCCCGACGCCGGGTCCCCGGACAAGGCGCCGGCGACCCCGGAGCAGGCCGCCCGTGACGCGGCGGGCGGCACCGGCCGGGCCGCCGACCCGACGGCGACGACCACGCCGGCCGGGACGAAGCAGCCGGCCACGACCACGCCGGCCGGAGCGAAGCGGCCCGGGGACGACGGCGCACGCCCCTCGCTCGGCCAGCTCTTCCTGGCCAACCTCTGGGCCGCCAACACGGTCACCGTGACGGTGCTCGCGCTGGTGTTGGCGATGCTGGTCGGCGCGGTCCTGATCATCATCTCCGACCCGGAGGTGCTGGCCACCTACAGCTACATCACCGCCCGGCCCTCGGACGCGATCAACGCGAGCTGGGCAGCGGTCAGCGAGGGCTACGCCAACCTCTTCAAGGGCTCGGTCTTCGACCCGGAGGCGTTCTCCGGCTGGCTGAACGGCAGCAACGGCTGGGAGCCGGTCTTCGCGCCGATCTCCGAGACGCTCACCTACGCCGCCCCGCTGGTCTTCACCGGCCTCTCGGTGGCGCTCGCCTTCCGGGGCGGCCTGTTCAACATCGGTGCCCAGGGCCAGGCGACCATCGGCGTCATCCTCGCCGCGCTGACCGGCTTCCTGCTGCCGCTGCCGCCGGTGGTGCACCTGCTCGTCGCGGTGATCGCCGGTGCGCTCGGCGGCGCGATCTGGGGATTCATCCCGGGCATCCTGAAGGCCCGCGCCGGGGCGCACGAGGTGATCAACACGATCATGCTCAACTACGTCGGCGTCTACTTCCTCTCCTGGATCATCGTCCAGAACGGCGTCCAGGACCCGGAGCGCACCGACGCGATCAGCCGCTCGGTGGACGGCTCCGCCCAACTGCCCCGACTGCTCGGGGCCGACCTGCGGGTGCACGCCGGCATCCTGCTCGCGGTGGCGGCCACCTGGTTCGTCGGCTGGCTGCTCAACCGCTCGACCTTCGGGTTCGAGCTGCGCGCGGTCGGCGCCAACCCGGACGCCGCCCGCACCGCCGGCATCGGCGTGGGGAAGACGTACGCGCTGATGATGGCGCTGGCGGGGGCGCTCGCCGGGCTCGGCGGCGCGCAGATGGTGCTCGGCACCACCGCCGCCGCGCTGACCCCGCTGGTGGTGGCCCAGATCGGCTTCGACGGCATCCTGGTGGCGCTGCTCGGCCGGGTGAAGCCGTGGGGCGTGCTGCTGGCCGCGCTGCTGTTCGGCGCGCTCCAGGCCGGCGGCAACCGGATGCAGTCCTACTCCGGCATCTCGCTGGAGCTGGTCACCGTGCTCCAGGCGCTGATCGTCATCTTCATCGCCGCCCCCGCGCTGGTGAAGGCGATCTTCCGGCTCCGGGCCGCCCGCGCCGCCCGGTTGCAGACGAGCCTCGCGAAGGGCTGGTGACCGGTGCACACGATCAGTGAGCCGACGAGTCCCGCAGTCGTGAACGGAGACCCGAGCTGATGTCCACGATGGCTGTCGACGACGTCGCCGTCGCCCCCGTTCACGAGGGCTTCTGGACCCGTAACCGCAAGATCGGCGTGGTGCTGCTGGCGCTCGGCCTGCTCGCGGCGATCCTCTTCGGCGCGCTCGCCACCGACGAGCAGGCGCGCTTCACGCTCAGCGAGGACGCCGAGGGCGCGGCGCTGGCCGTCGACGGCACGATCGGCGCGATCGTCTTCGGCGTGCTCGCGGTCGTCGCCGGGGCGGCCCTGCTGGCCGGCGTACCCAAGCGCTGGTTCACCACCGTGCTCGCGGTCGGCGTGGTGGGCTTCGTCGCGTCGTTCCTCTGCTGGCAGGTCTCCGCCGCGCCGGCTGGGCAGAACTTCATGCCGATGGTCAACATCGTCCGGGGCACCTTCATCCTGGCCCTGCCGCTGATCTTCGGTGCGCTGGCCGGGGTGCTCTGCGAGCGCTCCGGCGTGGTGAACGTGGCGATCGAGGGCCAGTTGCTGATGGGGGCCTTCGCCGGTGCCCTGTTCGGCACGATGACCGGCAGCGTCTGGGTCGGCCTGGTGGCCGCCGCGATCGGTGGCGCGTTCATCTCGCTGCTGCTGGCCGTCTTCGCCATCCGCTACCTGGTCGACCAGGTGGTCATCGGCATCGTGCTGAACCTGCTCGCGCTCGGCCTGACCGGCTTCCTCTACGAGCGGCTGATGCAGACCGACACCCAGAGCTACAACCAGCCGCCGCGCTTCGGCACCTGGGCGATCCCGGTGCTGGAGGACATCCCGGTGATCGGGCCGGCGCTGTTCCGGGGCAACATCTTCCTCTACCTCGGGCTGGTCCTGGTCCTGGTCATCCACGTCGCGCTGTTCCGGACCCGGTGGGGGCTGCGGACCCGGGCGGTGGGTGAGCACCCGACCGCCGCCGACACGCTCGGCGTGAAGGTGCTGGCGCTGCGGTACCGGAACGTGATCCTGGCCGGGATGGTGGCCGGCATCGGTGGCGCGTCGTACACCCTGGCGCTCTACACCTTCACCAAGAACATGATCGGCGGTAAGGGCTTCATCGCTCTGGCCGCGCTGATCTTCGGCCGGTGGAGCCCGACCGGGGCGCTGCTCGCCGCGCTCTTCTTCGGCTTCGCCGACCAGCTCGGCACCTACCTCGGCGCGATCAACAGCATCATCCCCAGCCAGTTCCTGGCGATGCTGCCGTACCTGGCGACCATGCTGGCGGTGGCCGGGCTGGTCGGCAAGGTCCGTGCGCCGGCCGCCGACGGCAAGCCGTACATCAAGGGCTGATCTCAGCCCCTCCCGGTTCGGCCCGGTGCGGCACGTCGCACCGGGCCGACCGCCCCGACCGCAGCGGGGCGTCCCGCGCCGGCCGCTTCCCGTGCCGACGGACGACCTCGGGCAACGGGAGCCGCGATCACGCCGGCACCCGGTCGGTGGCCGGCACGGTGACCCGACCGGCCAGCGTGTTCCGTCCGGCGAGCAGGACGACGACGGTACCGACGGTGGCCAGAGCACCGCCGACGGCGGCCCAGGTCGGGGAAGCCCGTTCGATCACCGCACCCGCCACGGCGGCCCCGAGGGCAATGCCACTGGTGAAGACGGTGATCAGCCAGGCGAACGCCTCGGTGACGGTGCCCGGCGGGGCGAGCCGGTCCACCAGGACGAAGCTCACGGTCAGCAGCGGGGCGAGGAACAGTCCGGTAAGGATCATGAGAACGGCCATCAGGGGCGGTGCGGGCAGGAGGATGAGCAGGCCGTAGCCGATCGTCATCCCGCCAGCCAGCAGAAGGCCACGGCGCGGCAGGGGCATCTCCCAGCGCAACGCTCCATAGCCGAGCGCGCCGACCAGTGCGCCTGCGGCGTTCAGGGCCAGCAACGTCCCCGCGCCACCGGGCAGCCGGTGCTGCTCGGCATAGAAGATGACCAGGACGTTCAGGGTGCCGATGGCAACGCCGGTGCCGACGAGGCCGGTCAGGAGCACCACGAGACCCCTGCTGCGCAGCGGGCCCAGCCAGTGTGCGGCACGTTCTTCGGCGCGGTACTCCCGCGAGGGTGCCGCGGTCACCACGATCAGTACACCGAGCGCGCCGAGCAGAGCCGCCAGCCACAGCGCCATGGCCGGGAACGTGACGGCCACGGTGCCCGCGACCATCAGCGGAGCACCGACGAAGACCAACTCCTGTGCGCCCGCGTCCAGGGCGTAGGCCCGGTCCAGCCGGGCTGCCGGGAGGATCCTCGGCCAGAGCACCCGCAGGCACGGCTCCAACGGGGGCGTCGCGACGCCTGCCAGTGCCGCCCCCACCAGCACCCAGGCCGGCTTCCCCGGCACCACACCGATCAACGTGAAGCCCATCCCCGCGAGAACGGCCGTGGGAACGAGCACCTTCGGCTGCCCGACGTGGTCGACCGCCCGGCCCAGGAGTGGGCCACCAACTGCGGTCGCGATGGCGAACGTTCCGGTGGCGATGCCGACGAACCCGTACGAGGCACCCGCCTCACGTAGCGCGAGCGGAATGGCGAGGGTCGCCATCGCGCTGGGCAGTCTGCCTGTCAGGGTGCCCGTCAGCAGCCGCAACACATGCGTGGCGCGCAACAGTTCCAGATATCCCATATCTCTGCCTCCCGACTGCTTCCAGCGTTTGCGGCCGATCCAGCCGCAGACGCACGCGAAGCGGCACAGGCGTCGTCAACTGTAGATGCGGTGGGAGCCCTCGGAGGATGCTCTTCTCTGTGACGTCGGCCGGCTTCCCCCGAGAAGATGGACCGGCACGCTGCCCTACGGTCAACTGTTGCGGACCCCGGCTCGCCCGTACCGCACCACCGCTGACCCGACCGCAGGTCAACCGGCGGGTACGGCAGAATCCGGGGCATGGACATCGACTGGGAACGGCTGCGTGCCGCCGCCACCGAGGTCATGCGGCACGCGTACGTGCCCTACTCGCGTTTCCCGGTCGGGGCCGCCGCCCTGGTCGACGACGGCCGGGTGGTGGTCGGCTGCAACGTCGAGAACGCCGCGTACGGCGTGGTGCTCTGCGCCGAGTGCGGGGTGGTCTCCGCGCTGCACTCCTCCGGTGGCGGGCGGCTGCTCGCCCTCTCCTGCGTGGACGCCACCGGCGAACCGCTGATGCCGTGCGGCCGGTGCCGGCAGCTGCTCTGGGAGCACGGCGGCCCGGAGTGCCTCATCGAGGCGAAGGGCGGCCCGCTGCGGATGGCCGAGCTGCTGCCGCACGCGTTCGACGTGAACGACCTGGAGGCGGTGGTCGGCGAGGCTCCGGTGCCGGTGGTGCCGGAGCGGCTGGCCGCCTGGCGGGGCCGGGGGACCGTCTTCGTGCATCCCGACCTCGACGCCGGGCAGCAGGTCTGGACGGCGTACTGGGAACGGTCGGCCGGCGACGACGTCGGCGCCGAGACCGGCGTGCTGGAGGAGGCCCCGAACTGGGACGACCCGGCTGCGGCGATCACCTGGGGGCTCGCCCGGACGCCCCGGGTGGTGGTGGTCGACGCGGGCGGCACCATCTACTGGGCCGGCGAGGGCGAACCACCGGTGGAGATCCCGGTCCGGTGGCCCGGCGAGTCCGAAGGAGAAGAGCGATGAGCGGGTTCGCGGCAGTCGACGTCATCCGCGCCAAGCGGGACGGCGGGGTGCTCTCCGACGCGCAGATCGACTGGGTGGTCGACGCGTACACCCGGGGGCTGGTGGCCGACGAGCAGATGTCCGCGCTGGCCATGGCGATCCTGCTACGCGGCATGACCGCCCCGGAGATCGCCCGCTGGACGGCCGCGATGATCGCCAGCGGCGAGCGGCTGGACCTCTCCGCCGTCGACCGGCCCACGGTGGACAAGCACTCCACCGGCGGCGTCGGTGACAAGATCACCCTGCCGCTGACCCCGCTCGTCGCGGCCTGCGGCGCGGCGGTGCCGCAGCTCTCCGGGCGGGGCCTGGGACACACCGGAGGCACCCTCGACAAGCTGGAGTCCATCCCAGGCTGGCGGGCCGCGCTGAGCAACGACGAGTTCATCGCCCAGCTCCGCGACGTCGGCGCGGTGATCTGCGCCGCCGGGGAGGGACTCGCCCCGGCCGACCGCAAGCTCTACGCCCTGCGCGACGTCACCGGCACCGTCGAGGCCATCCCGCTGATCGCCAGCTCGATCATGAGCAAGAAGATCGCCGAGGGCACCGGCGCGCTGGTGCTCGACGTGAAGGTCGGCTCCGGGGCGTTCATGAAGTCCGTCGACGACGCCCGCGAGCTGGCCCGCACCATGGTCGAGCTGGGCGGCGCGCACGGCGTGCGGACCGTCGCCCTGCTCACCGACATGTCCACCCCGCTCGGTCTGGCGGTCGGCAACGCCGTCGAGGTGACCGAATCGGTGGAGGTGCTCGCCGGGGGCGGCCCCGCCGACGTCGTCGAGCTGACCCTGGCCCTGGCCCGGGAGATGCTCGACGCCGCCGGCCTGCCGGACGCCGACCCGGCCGCCGCGCTGCGGAACGGTCGGGCGATGGACTCCTGGCGGGCGATGGTCCGGGCGCAGGGCGGTGACCCGGACGCCCCGATGCCGAAGGCCGACGAGGTCGAGGTGGTCCGCGCCGACGCCGACGGGTTCGTCGCGGCCGTGGACGCGTACGCGGTCGGGGTGGCCGCGTGGCGGCTCGGCGCGGGCCGGGCCCGCAAGGAGGACCCGGTCAGCGTCCCGGCCGGGGTGGTGCTGCACAAGCGCCCCGGCGATCCGGTCCGGGCCGGCGACCCCCTCTACGAGCTGCGCGCCTCCGACGCCGGCCGGATCCCGGCCGCGCTGGCCGAGGCGGCGGGGGCGGTCCGGATCACCCCGACCGCGCCGGCGGCGACGCCGCTGGTGATCGAGCGGATCGCCTGAGGCGGGCGGGCCGAGGTGACCGCCGTACCCGTACCCGATCCGGGGGCCGTCCGTGAGGCGAGCCTCGACGAGCTGGGCCGGCTCGGACTGCCCCTGCCGCCGGAGAACTTCCCGCTGGTGTGGGAGTCGGGGGACGAGGTCGAGCTGCGGCCGACCGTGGAGGTCGAGGCGCGGATCGCCGTACTCCACCTGATCCTGGCCCGCTGCTTCGGGATGTCCACCGAGGCGGCGATGAGCTGGCTGCTCGCCTCGCGGCTGGTGGACTCGGTCACCCCACCGGAATGGGACTTCGTCACCGCCGGCAAGGGCGACCACCGGTCGTTCGTCCTGCACCACGACGCCCTCTTCGCGCTGACCTGGGTGCTCGGCCTGACCAGGCAGCTCGACCCGTCCCTGCCGGTCGACCAGGACCTGGTCGCGAAGTTGCCGAACATCGTCGGCGGGGAGACCTTCGACAGGTGGCGGGGACGGCTGCTCGTCGCCCCGCAGCATCCGGCCGACGCGGCGGCCCTGCTGGACCTGCACTACTGCCTGGACTGGGCGTACCTGAAGTCGGAGCGGGAAGGGCTGCCGCTGCCGGGGGAGATCGACTCGCACTCCATCGGGCAGCGACGGTGGGCGCTGGAGTGGGCCGTGGTGCTGCGCGGCCAGTACCACGACCCGCCCCCGGGGTGGGAAGAGGTCGACCTCTCCACCTGAGACCGCCGACCGGCTCCCCGGGACGCCCGGCTCTCTGCTCGGGCCGCCCGGTCCGGCTCTCTGCTCGGGGCGGTCGACGGTTCCGCTCGGGACGGTCGTCGGTCAGGCCGGGCGGTAGCGGGACAGCTGGACGGCGGCGGTCACCGTGACCGGCTCGGCCAGGGCGGCGATCCGCGCGGCGATCCGGGCCGGCTCGGTGTGCCAGGCGCTCGGCCCCATCCCCACCAGCGTCTCGACCTCCGACCGGGTCAGCGTGAGCCGCGCCCGGTGTTGCGTGGTGCCGATCCCGGTGAAGTGGCCGGCCAGGCTGCCGGCCACCCGCTCGGCCTTCGCCGGGTCCACCCGCAGCAGGTCGAGCGCGTCGACCAGTTCGGCCAGATGATCCGCGACCGGCGTGACCACCAGCAGCGTGCCGGTCGGGTCGAGGACGCGGCGGAACTCCGCCCCGTTGCGGGGGGCGAAGACGTTCACCAGCACGGCCACCGAGGCATCAGCCAGCGGAAGCCGTTGCCAGGTGTCGGCGAGTGCCGCGCCGGCCCGGGGGTGGGCGCGGGCCGCGCGGCGCAACGCCGGCTTCGAGACGTCGAGCGCCAGGCCCACGGCGTCGGGCAGCGCCGCCAGCACCGCGGCCAGGTGCCGGCCGGTGCCCGCCCCCGGCTCCACCACCAGCGGGTACGCCCCACCGGCCGGCACCGTGTCGGTCGGTGTCGGCCGAGCCGGGGCCGGGTCGGTCGGCGTCGCCCGGTCGGTCGGCGTTCCGGTGCTCGGCCGGTGGTCGGCCAGTGCCCGTGCGGCGGCGTCGGCGAGCGCCGACGAGACCACGTCGTAGTGTCCGGCAGCGAGGAAGTCCGCCCGGGCGGCGACCATCGCGGCACTGTCCCCGGTGTGCGGGGTGCGCCCGGCCAGCAGGTTCACGTACCCCTGGCGGGCGATGTCGAAGCTGTGGCCGCGTGGGCAGCGCAGGGCCTGCGCGGTGCCGGCGGTGGCCGACGCGAGCGACCCGGCGCAGACCGGACAGCGCAGCCGGCTGACGATCTCCGGATCCACGGAGGCCATCGTACGGTCCGTGCGGCGGCTGACTAGTGTCTGAGCATGGTCGCGATCGGATACGAGGACATCGTCAAGGTCCCGAAGGCGTTGCTGCACGATCACCTCGACGGCGGCCTGCGGCCGGCGACGGTGGTCGAGCTGGCCGCCGAGGTGGGCCACGAGCTGCCCACCACCGACCCGGAGGCGCTGGGCCGGTGGTTCGTCGAGGCGGCGGACTCCGGCTCACTGGAGCGTTACCTGGAGACCTTCGCCCACACGGTGTCGGTCATGCAGACCGCTTCGGCGTTGACCCGGGTGGCCCGGGAGTGCGCGCTCGACCTGGCCGCCGACGGGGTGGTCTACGCCGAGGTGCGGTTCGCACCCGAGCAGCACCTGGAGCAGGACCTCACCCTCGACCAGGTGGTCGAGGCGGTGCTCGCCGGTTTCGCCGAGGGCAGTGAGCTGGCCGCCCGTGCCGGCACCCCGATCCGGGTCGGCACGCTGCTCACCGCGATGCGGCACGCCGCCCGGTCGCAGGAGATCGCCGAGCTGGCCGTCCGGCACCGGGACACCGGCGTGGTCGGCTTCGACATCGCCGGTGCCGAGGCGGGCTTCCCGCCCACCCGGCACCTGGACGCCTTCGAGTACCTCCAGCGGGAGAACTTCCACTTCACCATCCACGCCGGTGAGGCGTTCGGCCTGCCGTCGATCTGGCAGGCGATCCAGTGGTGCGGCGCGGACCGCCTCGGGCACGGGGTGCGGATCGTCGACGACATCACCGTCGGCGACGACCATCCGCAGCTCGGCCGGCTGGCCGCGTACGTGCGGGACAAGCGGATCCCGCTGGAGCTGTGCCCGTCGTCCAACGTGCAGACCGGTGCCGCGCCGTCGATCGGCGAACACCCGATCGGCCTCCTGCGCGACCTGCGGTTCCGGGTCACGGTCAACACCGACAACCGACTGATGAGCGGCACCTCGATGTCGCGGGAGATGGCGCTGCTGGTGGACGCCTTCGGCTACGGCTGGAAGGAACTCCAGTGGTTCACCATCAACGCGATGAAGAGCGCCTTCATCCCGTTCGACGAGCGGCTCAGGATCATCGACGACGTCATCAAGCCGGCGTACGCGAAGCTGCTCTCCTGAGCCCGGCCGCCCGCCCGGTGGCGGCCGGGTGGGGCTCAGGGTTGGTGCGGGTGGCCGGAGAGCAACGCGGCCACCCGCCGCAACACCTCCCGTGCCTTCGCCGCCTCCGCGCCCAGTCCGGTCTGCCGGCGCAACACCGCGGGTTCCTCGCGCAGCAACGTCAGGCCGCGGCGGAGGAGCACCCGCGGTGCCTTGCGCTGTTCCGCCAGGTCCCGGCTCAGGCGGCGGACGAAAGTCGCGCCACGCGGCCGGCGAAGAGCGTATGCACCGGCGAGAAGGCCCAGCTCACGGCATTCGGCGACGATCTCGGCGGCGAAAATCCCTTCGGCGACGAAGAATGGCGACCCGGCGAGATCGAATGTCCGGGTGGCTACTCGACGGTCTTCGCCGATCGCATAAACCGGCACTTCGGCCTTGCCGTCGTGAGCCAGTCGAGCAATGGTTTCCACGGCGGACCCGGCATCCCAGGCGTGCGGCGAATCCCAGTCGATTCGGCCGTGTCGGCGGGGCAACGTAGGATCGTCGCCATTCTTGTAGAAATCGTCCAGGCAGAGCACCGGAAGTCCGGTTCGGTGCGCGATGTAGGACTTTCCGGAGCCCGAAGGGCCGGCGAGCAGGACGACACGGTGCGGGGTTTCCATTACGGTAGGTGACTCCGGCCAGACGGGCTGCGATCAAACTGTCTCAACATCTCATCACACTCCCGGCGAGGGACAACCTGGGCTTTCTCTTTGAGAGGCGGCGTGATGGAATCTCGGAGGTCCGACCCGTCGGGTCGGTCGCTGGGCGTTGCCCGGAGCAACGCGGCGGATGCTGAGATCGCGAGGGCGGTGACGTGAGCAAACGACCAAAGACGGCGGGCTCCTTCCTGTCGCGAATGCGCCGGCCAGCTGGTCGGCTTCGCGACATGCCGATCTGGTCGAAGCTCGGCCTCATCATGATCGTGCCGATCATCGCCACAGTCGTCGTCGGCACCAACGGTCTGATCGATCACCTGGACACGCTGAACAACGCAAACCGCGCGGGTGACCTGGCGAACCTCACCGGCTACTCCGGTGAGCTGGTCGACACCCTCCAGGACGAGCGGGCCGCCGCGGTGCTGCTGCTCGGAGCGAACGCCCAGACCCGGGAGCAGTACAACAAGGCCTACACCGAGGTGCACCAGCGGGTCGACCGGGCCCGGGGGCCGTACTCCCGGCAGCGGGCCGGACTCGACGGGCTGCCCAACAACTTCGAGAAGGTCCTCGACCGGATCGACCAGGGCCTCGGAGACCTGCCCGGCACCCGTAGCCAGGTCTTCAACAACAAGCTCCCGCTCACCGACGCGGCCCGGTCCTACGAGGGTCTGATCAACGACCTGCTGGACATCCGGGACTCGGCGAGCCAGCTCGCCGGGGACACCGACCTGAGTGAGCGGATGCGCGCCGTGGCCGCCAGCGCCCGGGCCAAGGAGTTCCTCTCGGTCCGCCGGGTCGTGGTGCACCGGGCGCTGATCCAGGGCTCGATGAGCCCGGTGCTCCGCACCGACTACATCGCCACCGGCACCGGACAGCAGCAGGCCCTACAGAGTTTCCAGGCGGTCGCCAACCAGGCCGAGTCCGAGCTGTACCAGCAGACCGTCGCCGGCTCGGACCAGCGCCAGGTCGAGAACTACCTCGGCTGGATCAACGGCAACACCACCGACAGCATGACCGGTGCGCCGTTCGGGGCGAACGAGTGGGACGCCGCGATGGTCGCGAACGCCAAGTTGATCCGTACCGTCGAGGCCGAGCTCGACGGCGACGTGGTCCGCCTGGCCGACCAGCTCCGCTCCGACGTGCAGCGTCGGGTCTTCCTGGAGACCGGCCTGCTGCTCAGCATGCTGCTGTTGGCGATCTTCTTCGCCTACCTGGTGGCCCGGTCGATGGCCCGCTCCCTGCGTGACCTGCGGCAGGGCGCGCTCTCCATCGCCCAGTACGGCCTGCCCCATGCGGTGGCCCGGCTGCGGGACCCGAAGGTCACCGGTCAGCTCACCCCGATGCAGCTCGCCAACCAGATCGCCGAGCCGCTCCCGGTGCGCAGCAAGGACGAGTTCGGCCAGGTGACCGAGGCGTTCAACGCCGTCCACCTGGAGGCGGTCCGGACGGCGGCCGAGCAGGCCGCGCTCCGCGCCTCCGTCGCGACCATGTTCGTCAACCTGGCCCGCCGGTCCCAGATCCTGGTCGACCGGCTGATCGGCCACCTGGACCGGCTCGAGCGCGGCGAGGAGGACCCGGACCGGCTGGCCGAGCTGTTCCAGCTCGACCACCTGGCCACCCGGATGCGCCGCAACGACGAGAACCTCCTGGTCCTCGCCGGTGCGGACTCCACCCGGGTACAGCGGCAGCCGGCCGCCCTGATCGACGTGCTCCGGGCCGCGCAGTCCGAGGTGGAGCACTACACCCGGATCGAGTTCGGTGTGATCGACCGGGACCTCGAGGTCGCCGCGCACGCCGTCAACGACCTGGTCCACCTGGTCGCCGAGCTGTTCGACAACGCCACCGCGTTCTCCCCGCCGGACTCCCAGGTCATGGTGGAGGCCCGCCGGGTGGGCGACCGCGCCTCCCTCTACGTCGAGGACCGGGGCATCGGCATCAGTGCCGAGCAGCTCGCCGACCTGAACCAGCGGCTCGCCACGCCGCCGCAGGTGGACGTCGCGGTCTCCCGGATGATGGGCCTGGTCGTGGTCGCCCGGCTGGCCGCCCGGCACGGGGTCCGGGTCGAGCTGCGGCCCGGCACCGAGCGGGGCATGGTCGCCGAGGTAGACCTGCCCATCTCGGTCCTGGTGCCGCGTACGCTCTCCGGTCGGGTGCAGCAGCCGGCGGGGCTGCCCGCCCCCGGCCCCGCTCCGGCCACCCCGCTGCCCACCATCGGTACGCTGCCGGCGCTGGGCAACGCCCCGTCGCCGGCACCGGCACCGCGCCCCGGAGGCTCCGGCAACCAGGTCACCCTCGGTGGACGGCCGTTCGAGCCCGGGCCGCGCAACGGCACGCCGGGCAGCACCGGCCGGCCGCTGCCCGCATGGTCCGACCTGACCGGTGTGGACGTCCGGGCCAACGGCAGCGACGCCTTCACTCCGCGTCCGGCCACCGGGCAGCAGGCGGACGCGCTGCCGCAGCGCCGCGCGACCGCTGACGAGGAGCCCACCGGGGGCGGTCAGCCGCCGGTCTCCGGTCCGCCGATGTCGGCCCCGCCCGTGTCCGCACCGCCGCCCCGGCCGGCCCCGGCCGCACCGGCTCCGCCGGCCTGGCCGCCGGTGGCCGGGACGGAGCGGGAGGTACCCACCCCACCCGTGCCCGAGCGGCTCGCCGCGGCGCTCGACATGACCACCGAGTTGCCCCGGCTGCCGCGTTCGGCAGGGGATCCGCCGGCCGCTCCGAACGGCCCTTCCGCCCCGGCCGGACAGCCGGCGTCCGCTCCGGCGGTCCACGGCCGGCAGCGGTACGCGGACGAGACGATGGAACTGCCGATCTTCCGGGAGCTGGAATCCGCCTGGTTCCGCACCCGGCGATCGGTCAACGACGAGACGGCCGGCGGTGCCCGGGCCTCCCTCGGGGGCCCTGACGACGCCCGGACGCAGCAGTTCGCTGCGGTCGAGCGGAGCCGTCCGGCTGTCCAGAAACCAGCAGGGACGACAGGTAACGCACCGATGGCAACGAACACCGGAGGCACGTCGCACGACAACGGTGCGGCGACCAACGGGAGCGACGGTTCCGCGTACGCCGAGAGCCTTGCCGGCCGGCGCACCCCGCAGCCGACCGGCGGTTGGCAGACCGCGGCGGACGACGGCTGGCGTGCCGCCATCGCGGCCAAAGAGGTGCCGGTGGTCGAGACCACGCAGACCGGCCTGCCCAAGCGGGTCCCCATGGCGCAGCTCGTGCCGGGTGGGGTCGAGAAGCCGGTGACGTCTGTGCAACGCCGTACGCCGGAGGCGGTACGCGGACTTCTCTCGGCATACCATCGTGGCGTGCAACGCGGCCGAAGCAACCACGCGGACAGCCCCTCGTCCGGCCTGGAGGCGGCTCCGGGCAGGCAGCAGTCCTCGCAGTCTGGCTCAGGCCCACTGGCCGGGAGCAGGCAGAAGGAGCATGAAGGATGACAACTACGCAGGATCTCGGTTGGCTGCTGGCCAACTTCGCCGACCGGGTGCCCGGCGTCGCGCATGCGGTCGCCGTCTCCGCGGACGGTCTGCTCCTCGCGTCGTCACGGGACCTGCCGCGTGACCGCGCCGACCAGTTGGCGGCGATCTCGTCCGGCCTGGTCAGCCTCACCCAGGGAGCGGCTCGCTGCTTCGAGGGTGGTGCGGTGCTCCAGACAGTGGTCGAGATGGACAATGGCTTCCTGTTCCTCATGTCCATCTCCGACGGGTCGTCGTTCGCGGTGCTCGCTGCCAGGAGCTGTGACGTGGGGCAGGTCGGGTACGAAATGGCGCTGCTGGTCGACCGGGTCGGCGACGCGTTGACCCCGCAGCCGCGCGCCGCCGCGGGAATGCTGGGTTGACACGGGCGCTGACCGTAGGGTCGGCGGACCAACTACGAATGAGTCGACGGGTTCCACCGCAGCGAGTCGGTGGCGGGTACGCGGAAGGAGGTGAGCGGCGACATGGTCGATCGTGACGAGCCGACCGGCGCACTGGTCCGTCCATACGCCGTCACCCGCGGTCGTACCCGTCCCCGCCTCGACATCGCGCTGGAAGCGCTCGTCGAGACGACGGTGCGCGGTCGGACTGCTGCCAACGGCAACGGTGGTCAGGGCCGGGAGCACCAGTACATCGCCGCGCTGTGTGACGGCCGGCTGCAGTCACTCGCCGAGATCGCGGCGCGGATGCAGCTGCCACTCGGGGTGGCCCGGGTGCTCATTGCCGACATGGCTACGGACGGCCTGGTCGCGGTGCACGAGCCGACCATCCTGGACGACTCCGACGACGCGGTGGGCACTGAACTGCTGGAGAGGGTGCTGAGTGGACTTCGCAGGCTCTGACATGTCGCACCGGCCGCCGACTCCGTCGAGCGGGCGCGTGACATCGGCGAAGATCGTAATCGCCGGTGGGTTCGGCGTTGGCAAGACGACGCTGGTCGGCTCGGTTTCGGAGATCACGCCACTGACCACCGAGGCGATCATGACCTCGGCCGGTGTGGGCGTCGACGACACTCGGCAGGTGCCGGGCAAGACGACGACCACGGTGGCGATGGACTTCGGTCGTATCTCGATCGACCGTGACCTGATCCTGTACCTCTTCGGTACACCGGGTCAGACGCGGTTCTGGTTCATGTGGGACGAACTGGTCCGGGGCGCCATCGGCGCCGTGGTCCTGGTGGACACCCGCCGGTTGGCCGACTGCTTCGCGGCCATCGACTTCTTCGAGCACCGGCGGTTGCCGTACCTGATCGCCATCAACTGCTTCGACGGGATGCAGTACCACGACCCGCAGGACGTCCGGGACGCGTTGGCGATCTCCCCGGAGGTGCCGGTGGTCGCCTGTGACGCCCGGCAGCGGGAGTCGACCAAGCACGTGCTGATCTCGCTGGTCGAGTACGTGCTCACCATGCGGCGCTCGCGCGCGGTCGCCCCGGCCTGATCGACCCACGCACCGCCCGGTGCCGGCTCCGGCCGGCGCCGGGCGGTGCGTCGTCTTCGGTGGCGGTACGGCGCACGCAGCCTTGAACGGGCCGGTACGCCGAGTCGCCGTGCCGCCCCGGGGCGGTCCGCCAACGGCCTCCGCCGGGCGACACCGCTGCGGGCCTACCGCAGAAGTGCCGCCCGTGACCAGCCACCGTCACGTGCCGGAGCGGGGCGCGCCGGACGGAAGCGGCTCGGTCGGGTCAGGAGCGGTGGCCGGCGGAGCGGTACTCGTACTCCCGGTCGTCGTCGCGGTCGCCGTGGTCGCGGGTGAAGTCCCAGCCACCGGCGGCCTCACGACCCGGCCGACCGCCCACCGCGAATCCGCCGATCTCCTGCCCGCGACGCCAGCCCCGGAAGTAGCCGGTGGTGTTCTCGGCGATGCGCGCCGCGTCCCGGACGATCCGCAGCGGACGTTCCTCGCGCAGCGGCGAGCCGGGCACCAGGTTGGCCTGGGGGACCCGCCGGGGGAGCCCGGCCGGCGTCTCGTCTCCCTTGACCGGCTTCGCCGCCTGCTCCGCGGCCTGCCAGCCGCTGTCGGCCGTGCTGGACCATTCGAGGTCGGTGTCGTCCGAGTGCCCGACGAACCAGGCGGACTTGGCCTGGGCGAAGATGAGCAGGTCACCGTCGTTCTCGTCGGAGACCGGCGGCCGGCGGCGCTCGGCGGTGGGCCGCTCGGGGAGACGGGGTGCGTCCTTCCGGTCCACCAGCCGCAGCGGCGGGTTCTCCGGGCGGGAAGCAGCCGGGGGATTGACGACGGTCCGGTCGTCGGCCGGGGCCACGAACCCGGTGCGGGCGTTGCGGTCGGCGTTCGGGCCGACGGGGTCGCCGCCGCGCTCGGTACGCGGGGCGGTCCGGGGGCCAGGGGCCGACTGCGCGTCCGCCTGGCCGGGCACCTGCTGCTCCACCAGGCGCAGCATCGGTGGCTCCGGGGGCAGGTCGTCCGCCAGCCAGGGCGGGGTGACCCGGCCCTCCGGGCGCCCCGGGTCGGTGTGCGCGTCGATCTGCCGCTCGCCCCGCTCGTGGGCGGACTGCGCGACCGGGTTGCGGGGCGAACTGTCGGCCGGGTCCTCCGGGTTGTTGACCAGTGGCCAGTTGGCCCGGGACCCCGGTGGCGGTGCCTCCTGCTCCGGGTTCGGCACCGGCACGCTGAGGTCGGTGACCGCGAACCCGCCGGTCGGGGAGTCCCCGGTGGTCTTCGGACGCGGCGGGATGATGGTCCGTTGCCGCTCGGCCCGGGCGTTGTTGATCGCGGCCGTGGTCAGGGTGGGACGGAACGGCTCACCCGCGTCGGCCGGCGAGTTGCCCCGCTGGGCCGGAGCGATCGGGGTGATGCCGGGCGGGGGTGGCGGCGGCGCGGACACCGGCCGGTTCGTCGGCCCGTCCACCCGGCGGGCCGCCGGGAGAACCGGGGTGTCGCCTCGCCCCGGCGCGCCGTTGACCGGCGGCTTGACCGAGGCTGCCGGAGTGACCGGAGCTGGCGCGGAGGGTGGCGGCGCGACCGGGGCCGGAGCCACCGGGGGCGGGCCGAGCGGACGCGGCGGAGTGGGCAGACCGCCACCGACGGGTTCCGGCCGGCTACGTCGCCCGGTCGGCTGCGGCGGGGCCGGGTCGACGGCGCGGAGTCCGCCGCCGGTGCCCACCTCGGTGCGGGCGTCGACCGGCGCGGCGCGCCGACCGGACACCGGGGTGGGGGCGCTGATCCGGGCACCGAGCGCCCCGACGAGGGCGTCGCACCCGGCGTCGCAGGCGCGGACGGCGGCGACGGCCTGGCGTACCGTCTCCGCCACCGCGGAGGTGAGCGCCCGGCTGACCGCCGCCCGGCGCGGGGTCTCGGTGATGGCCACCCGCAGCGCGGTCACCGCGTCGTTGATCGAGTCGGCGTCGGCCACCCCGTCGGCGGCCAGGTGGGCGACGATGGCGTCCGCGGCGACCGAGACGTCCCGGCCACGGGCGACGGTGCCGCCCAGCATGCCGGGCTCCGGGAGGGCGTCGAGCACGGCCAGCGAGACCGGCTCGGCCGGGTCGGGGTAGGCGCGCAGGGCGGCCGGATAGAGCTCGCGCAGCACCTCACGCAGGGCCACCGCGGCGGTGTGCCGGCCGTTGGCGAGCGCGGCGTGCGCGGCCAGGACCTGCTTGTATCCGGCGAGGTCGCGGGGGGCCGGCAGGGTGACCGCGGAGAGCGCGCCGGCCTGGAGCGCGCGGGCCAGCCCGACCGCCCGGCGCTGCGCCGGCGGCGACTGCATCTCCTCCAGCGAGTCGTCGTCGGCGAACCGTTCGGCGAAGTCGTCGACGGAGTCGTCGTCGGCTATCGCGAGCGGCCGACCGGCCGCGCTGAGCAGCGAGGTGACCGTGTGGTCGTCGCTGTCGGCGGCGATCGCCGCACCGCTCGGGCCGCCTGACCGTTCCACGAGCAACGCCACGAGCCGGGCGTAGCCGGCCGGATCGTCGCCGATCTCGCAGACGTGGAGCAGCCGGCCTGCGTCGTCGACCACGGCGGACGTCAGCGTCGAACTGGCCGAAGCCGGTCGGTCTGCTGAGTCGGCCGAGGCAAGACCGCAGTACACGCGCACAAGCGCCACGGCGTCGTCCTCCTCCCGGGTTTCTGTGCCAGAGACTGATGCTCCCTGTTACAGCTCAGTCGCGCCAGTCCACGACCGCAGAGATCTTCCCGACAATGGTCCGCCACCCCAGGCTGGCGGTCTGGGCGCCGATTTTCTTCAGCCGCCGACGGCCCATGAAGCCCCCGATCCCGCCGCCGACCGTGGCGCGCAGGGCCTCGTCCAGGTCGTCCAGACTGGACCCGGCGGAGAGCATGTCGAGCACAGCGGGGAGCCGCAGCGCGTACGCCAGGTCGCGGGCCACCTCGCCGGCCTCGATGAGCAGGGTCGCGTCCCAGGTGTCGTGCCCGCCGCGCAGGTTCTCCACCACGAGGTCGAGCTCGTAGGCGTCCTCGTCGAGGGGGACGATGTCCGCCGGTTCCACCCGTTCGGACAGTTCATCCCAACTGTCCAGTTGGGACATGTCGTGCGGAGCGCCGGAGCGGACGAAGCTCACCAGGGACTCGGGCGTCTTGAACAACAGCAGCCGACCCCGGTGGCTGAGGAAGACGGGCACCTCCTCGTCGCCGGCGGCGTCCTCGTCCTCGGTCTCGTCCTCGGCGTCCGCCTCGGGCTCGTCGTCCTTCCGGGCGGCCTTCTTCTCTTCCTCGTCGGCCTCGGCGAACTCATCCGCGAGCTCCTCGTCGAGGATCACGACGGTCTCGTCGTCCTCATCCTCCTCGACGACCTCCCGGCCGCGGGCCAGGAACGGGTCGTCGGAGTCCCGCTCGGCGACGTCGGTGGGGGTCAGCTCCCGGGCCGGCCGGTACGCGCGCAGCGTGAAGCCGGAACCGGCCGGCAGCGCGATCTCCACCGGGGCGATCCGCAGCTCCTCCCAGAGCGACCGGTCCGGCTCGCCGGCACTGGCGACGGTGTCGCCGGCCTCCTCCGGCTCGGTCGGTGCGGTCGCTTCGTCGAGCTGGGGCTCGTCGGCGTCGGGCCGTTGGGGCGACTGGCGGGCCACGCTGACCTCCGTGTGCTTCGGGCTGCCCACCCGGCGGTAGTCCGTGCCGCCGGGTGACTCTGCGCACATACCCTAGTGGGCGATCCGGCGGGACCGGTGCCCGCACCCCGTTGGCTACGTCCCGGACAGTCAGTAGCGTGGGTGTCGTGAAGGGCCAGACGCTGCACGGACACCTCGACGCCCTGCTCCTGGCGGTGCTCGAGGATGGTGCGCTGCACGGATACGCGATCATCGAGGCGCTCCGGGTCCGTAGCGGCGGCAGCCTGGATCTGCCCACCGGCACGACCTACCCGGCGCTGCGCCGGCTGGAACGCGCCGGCTACGTGGCCAGCTCCTGGCACACCGTCAACGGGCGGGAGCGGCGTACGTACCAGCTCACCGACGCGGGGCGGCGGGCGCTGGCTGGCGAGCGGGCCGGCTGGCGTGAGTTCAGCTCCACCGTCGGGCGGTTCCTCGACCCGGACGCGCCGCCGCCGGCCACGGCCTGACCCGACCGGCCCGGACGCGCCACCGCCGACGGCCTGACCCCGACCGGCCCGGCGACCGCCTGCCCCGGCCCGGGCGTGTCGCCGGTCCGCCGCCGGTCCGCCCTCGGTCAGGGGGCCAGGGCCAGGTAGCCCTGTTCGGCCGCAGCCTGGATCAGCCACTGGTCGCGGTACCAGCCGGGCGTCGCCACCAACTCGTCGTGGCGCCCCCGCTGTACCACCCGGCCGGCGTCCAGCACCACGACCTCGTCGAAGCCGGCGAGGCCGCTGAGCCGATGGCTGATCAGCAGCACCGAGTGCTCGGCGGGCACCGCGGCCAGCGTCGAGGCGAGCACCGCGTCGGCGGCGACCGGGTCGAGTCCCTCGGTTGGTTCGTCCAGCACCAGCAGACCCGGCGCGGCCACCAGCGCCCGGGCCAGCGCCAGCCGCTGCCGCTGGCCGCCGGAGAGCTGCCCGCCGTCCTCGCCGACCACGGTGTCCCACTGCTCCGGTTGATCGCGTACCCAGTCGAGCAGCCCGGCCGCCCGGGCGGCCGAGTCGAGCGCCGCGTCGTCGGCCCCACTGCGGCCGAGGAGGAGGTTCTCCCGGACGGTGGCGTGGAAGACGTGCGCCTCGGCCAACAGGCCGCCGATGGCCTGGGGCAGTTCCTCCGCCTGGTACGCCGACAGCTCGACCCCGTCCAGGGTCACCCGGCCCCGGTCCGGTGGCACCACGCCGGTGAGCACGGCCGCCAGCGTGCTCTTGCCGGCCCCGCTCGGCCCGACGACGGCGACCCGGCGGCCGGCGGAAAGATCGAGGTCCACCCCGTCCAGCGCGGGTGGGGCACCGTCCCGGTAACGGACGCTCACCCGGTCGAGGCGTACGTGGTGTCCGGCTGCGCCGGGCACCGGCCGGTCCCCGGTCGACGGGGCATCCGTCGGGGCGGTCAGCAACGCGGCGACCCGGCTCAGCCCGGCCCGCAGCCCGGTCCACTGGCGAGCGGCCCCGACCAGCGCCGACGTCACCTCCGCAGCGGCGAGGGTGCCCACCGCGAGGACTCCGACCAGCACCCCGGAGACGTCGGCCCGGAGGGCGGCGACCACGACCGCCGCGCAGGTCGCCCCGGCGACCAGCACGCCGAGGGCGTCCACCGCGAAGCCGGTGGTGGCGAGGCGACGCTCCAACCGGGCGAGCCGGTCGGCCCGCTCGGTCGCCGCGCGCAGGGCCGCACCGGTCGCCCCGAAGGCGGCCAGGTCGGCGGCACCGTGGGTCAGGTCCACCGCGTCCGAGGCGAGCGCGCCGCGCAGCGGTGCCACCTCGGCGGCACCGCGCCGGGTCAGCACCGCGGCCAGCAGCGGCAGCGCGCCGCCGACCACCAGCAGACCCACCGCGAGCCAGCCGGCCGCTGCCGGGGACACCAGCGCCGCCCCGACGACCGCGAGCACGCTCACCAGGGCCGCCGCCGCTCCCGGTACGAGCACCCGCAGCAGCAGGTCCTGGACGGTGTCCACGTCGGAGACCAGCCGGCTCAGGGTGTCCCCGGAGCGCTGCTCGGCGGTCGGCCGGCGGGCCGCGAGAGTGGCGAAGACCCGGGCGCGCACGTCGGTGACGATGCGGAGCACCGCGTCGTGCCCGGCGAGCCGTTCGGTGTAGCGCAGCACGCCCCGGCCGATCGCGAGCGCCCGGACCGCGACGATCGCCACGGTCAGCCGGTCCAGGGGCGGCCGGCCGGCGGCGCTCATCAGCAGCCAGGTGGCGGTGGCCATGAGGGCCAGGGCGGCCAGTTCGGTGGCGGTGGCGAGCAGGCCCGCGCCGAGCAGCCGGCGCAGGTACGGCCGGGCCAGCCGCAGGACGGCCCGTTCGGCCCCCAGTCGCCCCGACACCCCCGCCAGGGGCGTGGCGGATCCGTCCGGTGACCCGGCGTCCGGCTGGCTCATCCGACAACCTCTCCGGTCCGGGTGAGTTCGGTGACCCGCCCGTCGACCACCCGCAGGATCCGGTCGGCGTCGGCGAGCAACGCCGGACGGTGTGCCACCAGCAGAGCGGTACGCCCCGCGACGAGCCGACGGGTCGCGTCCAGCACCACGGCCTCCGAGGCGGTGTCGAGCCGGGCGGTGGGCTCGTCGAGCAGCACGACGGGGGCGTCCCGGAGGAACGCCCGGGCCAGCGCCACCCGCTGCCGCTGACCGCTGGAGAGGCCGTGGCCGCGTTCGCCGAGCCGGGTCTCCAGCCCGTCGGGCAGCGCGGAGACCACCTCGTCCAGCGCGGCGGCCCGGACCGCGGCGGCGAGCGCACCCGGACGGGTCTCCGGCGCGCCGAGGCGGATGTTGTCGGCCAGCGTGGCGGCGAACAGGTGGGCCCGCTGGGGCACCCAGGCCAGCCGGCGACGCCAGTCGTCCAGGTCGACGGTGGACAGGTCGACGCCGTCCACGGTGACCCGGCCACTGGTCGGGGTGACGAAGCCCAGCAGGAGGCCGATCAGGGTGCTCTTGCCGGCCCCGCTCGGCCCGACGACGGCGATCCGTTCGCCGGGGCGGACGGTCAGCGTGACGTCCCGCAGCGCGATGGTCCGCTCGTAGGCCACGGTGACCGCCTCGAACCGGATCTCGCCGGGGTGGGGTGGTAGCAGGGGTCCCCTGCTACCGCTTTTTGTCGAACAGGGGGCCCCTGCAGGCACCTCGGCGGCAGGCACCTCACCAGCCGGCACCTCGGGGGCCGGTGCCTCATCTGTCGGTGCCTCAGGCGTGGCGTCCGCCCCCTCCAGCACGGCGAAGGCGTCGTTGAGTGCGCTCAGCCCCTCCATGCTGGCGTGGAACCGGGCACCGGCCGCCCGGAGGGGGAGGTACGCCTCCGGGGTGAGCAGGAGCACCAGCAGCGCGGTGGTGAGGGTGAGCCCGCCGCCGAGCAGCCGTACGCCGACCGGGACGGCGACCAGCGCCACCGAGAGGGTGGCGACCAGCTCCAGCACCAGCCCGGAGAGGAAGGCGATGCGCAGGGTGCGCATGGTGGCGACCCGGTGCCCGTCGGCCATCCGCCGCACCACGTCCACCTGGGCCCGCGCCCGGCCGAAGGCCCGCAGGGTGGCCAGCCCGGCCACCATGTCGAGGAAGTGCCCGCCGAGGCGGGAGAGGCGACGCCACTGCCGTTCCGTGGCGGCCTGCGCCTGCCAGCCGAGCAGCGCGCCGAAGATCGGGATCAGCGGCAGCGTCGCCAGGACGATCAGCGCCGAACTCCAGTCGGCGAGGACCAGCCGGGCCAGCACCGCGACCGGCACGGTGACGCTCAGCACGAGCTGGGGCAGGTAACCGGTGAAGTAGGCGTCCAGGGCGTCCAGGCCGCGCCCGGCCAGGGTGGCGAGCTGCCCGGCCCGTTGCCCGGCCACCCAGCCCGGTCCGTGCCGCCCCACCGCGCCGAGCAGGTCGGCGCGGAGGGTGGCCTTGACCGTCGCCGCGGCCCGTGCCGTCACCGTCCCCTGGGCCCAGACCACCGCCGCGCGGGCGGCGACCGCCGCGACGAGGCCGGCGAGCGCCCCCCGGTGCAGCCGCCCGTCGAAGGCGGTGGCGAGGAGGACGGCCAGCGCGGTGGCCTGGGCGACGACCAGGAGCGCGGTCAGTACGCCGAGCCCGCCGAGCACGGCGAGGTGACGCCGGACCGCGGGGACCCGGCGCAGCAGACGCGGGTCGAAGGGACGACGGTTCACCGATGCATCACCAGTACACCGGTGCCCTGCCGCCGGTCCGTCCGCGGAAGACCCACCACAACATCACCTGGAAGCCTAGTAGGGCCGGCAGAAGCGGCACCGTCAGCCAGCCCAGCAGGCGCAGGGTCGGCCCGCTGGCCGCCGCGTCGGCGACGGTCAGGCTGGCCGCCGGGTCGATCGTGGAGTACAGCGCGTTGGGCCAGAGGGTCGCCCCGACCAGCAGCACCGGCAGGGCCAGCGCCGCGCTGGTGGCGGTGAAGGCCAGGCCGGGGCTCCGGCGGCCGAACCCGACCAGGGCCACCAGCAGGGCCACCACCAGCAATACGGGCATGGCGATCGCGGCAGCCGGCTGCTGTGCCGCGTCGCGTACCCGGTCGGAGAGCAGACCCACGGCGGTGGTGACGACGCTCGCGGCCAGCGCCACCGGTACCAGCCGGCGGCCCAGCGCGGTGATCGGCCCGGCCTCGTCGGTCGGGGGCCGCAGGGCCAGGAAGGCCGCGCCGTGCACGGCCACCAGCGCCACCATGGTCACCGCGGCGACCAGCGCGAACGGGGTGAAGAGGTGGCCGATGCCGACCACCCTGCCCTCGGCGTTCAGCGGTACGCCCTGGAGCATGCCGGCGAGCACCGCGCCCCAGCCCAGCGCGGCGAGCGCGGAGCCGACGACGATGACCCGGTCCCAGGCGGCACGCGCCCGGTCGCCCGCCGGCCGGCTGCGCAACTGCACGGCGGCGGTGACCAGGATCACGCCGGTGAGCGCCCCGGCGAAGGCCGGGTAGAGGCCGGCGAGGAGTTCCCCCTCCAGGATCGGGAACGCGCCGAAGAGGATGCCGACGGCGGCGATCAGCCAGACCTCGTTGCCGAGGAAGAACGGGCCGACCGCGTTGAGCAGGCCCCGCCGGGCGGTCGGGTCACCGGTCCGGGCGAGCATCAGGCCGGTCCCGTAGTCGTAGCCGCCGAGCACCAGGTAGGCGGCGAAGAAGGCGCCCAGGAGGGCGTACCAGGCGAGTTCCACGGTCGGCTCCTCAGACGAAGGCGGGGTCGGGACGGTCGTCGGCGGGATGCTGCTCGGGCGGGCGGCCGAGGGCTAGGTCGTCGTGGGCACCCCGGGCGGCGTGCTTGGCGATCAGGGTCCAGTTGATGACCGCGAGGGTGCCGAGCAGCAGGGTGAAGCCGAGGAACGAGGTGAGCATCATCCCGCCGCTGACCGGTGAGACGGCGTCCTCCACCCGGAGCACCCCGTACACCGCCCAGGGCTGACGGCCGATCTCGCGGGCGAGCCAGCCGAGGATGGCCGCGACGAACGGCAGCGGCAGGGCGAACAGCAGGATCCAGAGCGGGAAGCGGAGCCGGATCAGCCGGTCCTTGGGGAGCAGCACGAACTGGAGGCAGATCAGCGCCAGCAGGAAGCCGATGATGAACATGAAGCTGAGGCTGTGCAGGAAGGCCGTCGGCGCTTCGTAGTCGCCGGGGCCGAAGGTGGCGGTCAGCTCGGCGATCTTGGCCTCCTTCTGCTCCGGGGTGCCGTACTTGGTCGGCTGGAGCGGGGTCATGTCGGCGAGCTGGATGAAGCCGAAGTGCAGCAGCGGGCCGACGGTGACCGCGGCGGTGACCAGGCCGATCCGCAGTGACTTGCGGAACAGCTCGAAGTCGGCCGTGCGTCGGATCAGGTGCCAGGAGCTGATCGAGGCCATCAGGATGCCGCCGGTGACCAGGGCGGCGAGCGTGGCGTGCACGAAGGCCATCGTGAAGGCCGGGTTGGTCACCAGGGCGGAGAAGTCGGTGAGGTGGGCGATGCCGTCGCGCATCTCGTACCCGACCGGGTTCTGCATCCAGGCGTTGCCGGCCATGATCCAGAAGGCCGAGACGTACGCGGTCAGCGCCACGCCCCAGAGCAGCGCCAGGTGGACGCCCCGGCGCAGCCGGTGCCAGCCGAAGATCCACATGCCGAGGAAGGTGGACTCCAGGAAGAACGCGGTCAGCGTCTCGATCGCCAGCGGCGCGCCGAAGACGTTGCCGACGTACTTCGACAGGCCGCTCCAGTTCAGCCCGAACTGGAACTCCAGGACCACGCCGGCGGCGATGCCGAGCACGTAGTTGATCACGTAGAGCGTGCCCCAGAAGCGGGTCATCCGCTCGTAGACCGGTTTCTTTGTGATAACCCACGCCGTCTGGAGGTAGACGAGTAACGTGATCAGGCCCAGTGTCACGAGGACGAAGAGGAAATGGATCGACGTCGTGGTGGCGAACTGGAGTCGCGCTAACAGCAGCGGGTCCATGGCCGGCTCCAATGGGGAGTGTCGCTTTTTCCCGGGAGCCTACAGGTAGATCACCTACTTATGCACATCTTTTACTACGAGTTGTAGTTCTCGGCGTGTCGCCCGGCGGCTCGACGTCCGTCACCGGGTCGGACCGGGTCCACCGGCGGCCACGCCGGCCGGGGTTCAGCTCAGGAACAGGGTGACCGGCAGCGCGGCCAGCGTGGTGGTCAGGGCGAGCACGGTGGCCCCGAGGAGCCGGGGTGGCCGGTGCGCGACCAGCAGTCGTCGTACCCGCAGATCGAGGTCGCGGTCACCGAGCCCGAGCGCGCCGGCGGGGGTGACCCGGTTGCCAGCGGCGGCGAACCGGCGGAGCGCATCCGCCAGCGGGACCTCGGTGTGCGCCTGCCGGGCCTTGTCGTCGGCGCGCATCTCGACCAGCAGCGCCACCCGCTCGTGTGCGGCGCGGACCCAGTCGAACCACGGCAGCGCCCGGGACAGCGCGGTGAACGGCAGCAGCACCAGATCGTGCCGCTCCTGGGCGTGCGCCCGCTCGTGGGCGAGCACGGCGGCCAGCTCGGCGCGGTCCAGCAGGTCGAGTGTGCCGGCGCTGACGACCACCCGGGGTCGCATCCCGGGAAGGCAGTACGCCGCCGCGCACGGGTGGTCGAGCACCAGCGCGCCGGGGACCGCCGGGTCGTCCCGGGCGACCAGGGCGAGCAGGTCCCGGTGCCGGCGCTGGGCGCGTACCGTGCCGACGACGCTGCGGACGGTGGTGGCCAGCAGCATCGTGCCGATGCCGAACCCGATGCCGACCCCCGCCAGGTGGAACACCCCGAGGCCGGGCGGCAGGGTGTCGTGGACCAGGTCGTCGGCGAGGGCGAGCAGCGCACTTCCGGTCGGCAGGCCGTACGGCGCCAGCCCGAGGGCGATCGGCACCCCCATGGCGGAGAGGCCGAGCGCCAGCCCGACCCCCTGCCAGCAGAGGATGGCCACCCGGGGACTGCGTCCCGGCCAGCTGGCGGCGGCGAGCACCTGGGCGGTCAGCCAGCAGGCCAGCACCGTCACGGCGAAGTGCAGGGCGTACGCCACGGCCCGCGCCCTACCGGTCCGGGCTCTTGTCGACCGGCGTCGGCTCCCGTGTCGCGTCGACCGGGTCGGTCGGCTGGCGTCCCGGCCCGGTCGCCCGGCCCGCCTGCGCGTTCAACGCGGCCCGGAGCACGTCGGCCTCGGTGCCGGTGACCGACCGGGCGAAGCGCACCAGCGCCGCGTCCCGGCTGCCGCCGAGGTCGAGCGCGTCGAGCATGAGCTGGGCGATGTGCGCCTCGCGGGTGGCGGCCGCGCGGTAGCGCCAGGCCCGCCCCTCCCGCTCGCGTTCCACCATGCCCTTGCCCGCGAGCCGGTCCAGCACGGTCATCACCGTGGTGTACGCCAGCTCGCGGGCGGCCAGCGCGTCGGCCACCTCGCGGACGGTCGCCCCGCCCTCGGTGTCACCGGACGCGCCGTCCCACAGCACGTCCATCACCGCTCGTTCAAGGTCCCCCAGCCGCGTCACGCGCCAATCCTACCCCCCGTAGTAGAAGCCCCTTCCGGGGGCAGCACCCCGCAAGCCGACTCCACCACGCGGACCGCACCGAAACCCACACGGCAAGAACCGCGGTCACACCCCCTTGGGGTGCCAGACCGTCTTGGTCTCCAGGAGGGTGGTCATGCGGGTGAGACCGGGGTCGGCGGACCAGTCGTGGTCGGCCGGGGCCGGGCGGAGGACGCGCTTGAGGTTCTGCGCGGCCGCGACCTCCAGGTCGGCGGCCAGCTCCGGGTCGGTGACACCGGTCAGGTCGAGGGCGTTGACGTCCATGTGACCGGCGAGCGTCGGGGCCGTCTCGGTGATCCGGCCGGTGAGCAGGTTGACCACGCCGCCCGGGAGATCCGAGGTGGCGAGCACCTCGGCCAGGGTGGTCGCGGCCAGCGGCTCGGTCGGCGAGGCGAGCACCACCACCGTGTTGCCGCTGACGATCGCCGGGGCGATCACGCTGACCAGGCCGAGCAGCGCCGGCCGCTCCGGGGCCACCACGCCCACCACGCCGGTCGGCTCCGGCGCGGAGAGGTTGAAGTACGGCCCGGCGACCGGGTTCGCGCCGCCGTACACCTGGGGGAGCTTGTCGGACCAGCCGGCGTACCAGACCCAGCGGTCGGTGGCCGCGTCCACCTCGTCGCCCGGCACGCCGAGCGCGACGAACTGCTCGCGCCGCCCCTCCAGCATCTCGGCGACCCGGTAGAGGATCTGCCCCCGATTGTACGCGGTCGCGCCGGACCAGCCCTTCATCGCGGCACGGGCGGCGACCACCGCGTCCCGGACGTCCTTACGGGAGGAGAGGGCGACATTGGCGTTCTGCACCGGATACGACCGTCCCGACTCGCTGCGGGGGAACTTCCCGCCGATGAAGAGCTTGTACGTCTTGCGTACCGCGACCCGCTCAGACATTGAGGTACGCCTCCAGCCCGTGCCGGCCGCCCTCGCGACCGTAGCCCGACTCCTTGTAGCCGCCGAACGGCGAGGTCGGGTCGAACTTGTTGAACGTGTTGGCCCAGACCACCCCGGCGCGCAGCCGGTCGGCCATCCAGAGGATCCGGGAGCCCTTCTCGGTCCAGATGCCGGCGGAGAGCCCGTACGGCGTGTTGTTGGCCTTCTCGACGGCCTCGGCCGGGGTCCGGAAGGTCAGCACGGAGAGCACCGGGCCGAAAATCTCCTCCCGGGCGATCCGGTGCGCCTGGGTGACCCCGGTGAAGATCGTCGGGGCGAACCAGAAGCCCCGCTCGGGCAGCTCGCACGCGGGCGACCAGCGCTGCGCGCCCTCCGCCGCGCCGGCCTCGGACAGCTCCGTGATCCGGGCGAGCTGGGCGGCCGAGTTGATCGCGCCGATGTCGGTGTTCTTGTCCAACGGGTCACCGACCCGCAGTTGCGCCATCCGTCGCTTCAGGGACTCCAGCACCGGCTCGGCGACCGACTCCTGGAGCAGCAGCCGGGAACCGGCGCAGCAGACGTGCCCCTGGTTGAAGAAGATGCCGTCGACGATCCCCTCGACCGCCTGGTCGACCGGCGCGTCGTCGAAGACGATGTTCGCCGCCTTGCCGCCCAGCTCCAGGGTGAGCTTCTTGCGGGTGCCGGCGACCGCGCGGGCGATGGCCCGGCCGACCTCGGTGGAGCCGGTGAAGGCGACCTTGTCGGTCCCCGGGTGCTCGACCAGCGCACGGCCGGTCTCGCCGGCGCCGGTGACGATGTTGACCACGCCGGGCGGCAGGTCGGCCTGCTGGCAGATCTCGGCGAAGACCAGCGCGGTGAGCGGGGTGGTCTCGGCCGGCTTCAGCACCACCGTGTTGCCGGCCGCCAGCGCCGGGGCGATCTTCCAGGCCAGCATGAGCAGCGGGAAGTTCCACGGGATGACCTGGGCGGCCACCCCGAGCGGCTTCGGGTCGGAGCCGAAACCCGCGTACGGCAGCTTGTCGGCCCAGCCGGCGTAGTAGAAGAAGTGCGCGGCGACCAGCGGCAGGTCGACGTCCCGGGACTCCCTGATCGGCTTGCCGTTGTCCAGCGACTCCAGCACCGCCAGCTCGCGGGAGCGCTCCTGGATGATCCGGGCGATCCGGAACAGGTACTTGGCCCGGTCCCGGCCCGCCATCGGACCCCAGACCTTCTCGTACGCCTTCCGCGCGGCGCGGACCGCGCGGTCCACGTCCGCCGCGCCGCCCTCGGCGACCTCGGCCAGCACCTCCTCGGAGGCCGGGTTGATCGACTTGAAGCTGCCGCCGTCGGCCGGGTCGACGAACGCACCGTCGACGAAGAGCCCGTACGAGGCCTTGATGTCCACCACCGAGCGGGACTCGGGGGCGGGTGCGTATTCGAACATCGCTCTCAGTCCAGGGTGAAGTAGTCGGGACCGGAGTAGACGCCGGTCGTCAGCTTGGTGCGCTGCATCAGCAGGTCGTTGAGGAGGCTGGACGCGCCGAACCGGAACCAGTCCGGGTCGAGCCAGTCCGCGCCGACCGTCTCGTTGACCATCACCAGGTACTTGATGGCGTCCTTGGTCGTCTTGATCCCGCCGGCCGGCTTCACGCCCACCTGCCGGCCGGTCGCGGCCCGGAAGTCGCGGACCGCCTCCAGCATCACCAGCGTCACCGGCAGGGTGGCCGCCGAAGGCACCTTGCCGGTCGAGGTCTTGATGAAGTCGGCACCGGCCATCATCGCCAGCCAGGAGGCCCGGCGCACGTTGTCGTAGGTGACCAGTTCACCGGTCTCCAGGATGACCTTGAGGTGGGCGTCGCCGCACGTCTCCTTGGTGGCCACGATCTCGTCGTAGACCTCCGTGAACCGACCGGCCAGGAACGCGCCCCGGCTGATCACCATGTCGATCTCGTCCGCGCCGGCCGCGACGGCGGCCCGGGTGTCGGCGAGCTTGACCTCCAGCGGGGCCTGCCCGGACGGGAAGGCGGTCGCCACGCTGGCCAGGTGCACCCCGGAGCCCCGCAACACCTCGGCCACGAACGGGACCATCGCCGGGTAGACGCAGACCGCGCCGACGTGCGGGCAGGACGGGTCGGCCGGGTCGGGGCGCAGCGCCTTGGCGGCCAGCGCCCGGACCTTGCCGGGGGTGTCCGCCCCCTCCAGCGTGGTCAGGTCGACCATCCGGATCGCCAGGTCGATCGCCGTGGCCTTGGCCGTGGTCTTGATGGAGCGGGTGCCGAGCTGGGCCGCCCGCTGCTCCGCGCCGACCTGGTCCACGCCCGGCAGGCCATGCAGGAAGGTCCGCAGAGCGGTCTCGGATCGTCCCAGCTCGGAGAGGTCCGACCGGGCCGACGTCGCTGTCGCCGTCATGCCGGGAAGTCTACGCACCCGGGACATCGGTGATCCTGATCACGTGCCCGCCGTCGACCGGACCGCCGGAGCGGGCCGGACGCGGCAGTGAAAGCGCTGGTCGGCTCCGCCGGGGCCGGTGCCCGTCGGCGAGGCGTTCGGTAGGTTGGACGACCGTGGACGTACACGTGATCGACCATCCGCTCGCCCAGTCGCGGCTCACCGCGATGCGCGACGCCCGCACCGACTCCTCCATGTTCCGGGCGGCGCTGCACGAACTCACCACCATGCTGGTGTACGAGGCCGCGCGCTCCTTCCCGGTGGAGAAGTACTCGGTGAGTACGCCGGTCACCGACACCGAGGGCACCCGGCTGGCCAACCCGCCGCTGCTGGTGCCGGTACTCCGGGCCGGTCTGGGGATGGCCGACGCCGCGCTCGGCCTGCTGCCGGAGTCCTCGATGGGCTTCGTCGGGCTGGCCCGGGACGAGGAGACGTACGAGCCCCGCGCCTACATGGAGTCCCTCCCCCGGGACCTGGCCGGTCTCCCGGTGCTGGTGCTCGACCCGATGCTCGCCACCGGGGGCTCGCTGGAGCACTGCTGCCGGCTGCTCGCCGACCGGGGCTGCACCGACATCACCGTGCTCTGCGTGCTGGCCGCGCCGGCCGGGATCGCCCGGCTGGAGCAGTCCGGCCTGCCGCTGCGCCTGGTGACCGCCTCGATCGACGACGGGCTCAACGACCAGATGTTCATCGTGCCCGGTCTGGGGGACGCCGGGGACCGGCAGTTCGGCGGCATGCCGCGCTTCTGACCAGCGGTTCCGTCGCCCGGAGCGGGATTCCGGGCGACGGCTCGCGCCAGACGGGTGCGGGAGGCGGCGTCAACCCGCTATCGTCTCCGGCCTTGAGATCCTCCCTCGCTTGAAGGCGGGGGATTCTCGGGGTCGCCCCAGGGGTTTCCTGCTTCGTCGCCGACTGCCCCGTCCGGGAGGTATCCCATTGAGGTCTGACACCAGCTCCACAGGCCGTTACCGCCAGCCCGGCAACCAGGATGTTCCGTGCCGCGTTGACGTCGCGGTCGTGGGTCGTGCCGCACCGGCACAGCCCAAGCGGTGGTTGGCTGTCCCTGTCCTGCTTCGCAGTGGTTCCGTTTCCTCCCCGGCCGGAAGCCGGAGTATCCCCGGAAGGGAATTTGTTGATGACTGGTGTTGCGCTTGCCGAGGAGCTGCTGCTCCTCGCCTACGACGACGAAACCGGCAAGGCGACGATGCCGCGGATCAGCCTGGACCTCGGCATGGCCGCCGCGGTTCTGGTGGAACTCGCCCTCGCCGGCCGGATCGCCTACTCCGACGGCTCCCTGGTGGTGGCCGACCCGTCCCCGACCGGTGAGCCGATCATCGACGACGTGCTGGCCCGGATCGCCGCCGACGACAGCCCCCGCAGCCCCTCCTCCTGGGTGCAGCGGCTCCGCCACGGCCTGCGGGACCGGATCCTCGGGGACCTCTGCGGGCGCGGCGTGGTGCGGGACGTCGACGAGACCGAACTGGGTTACATCCACGTCCACCGCTACCCGATGGTCGACCCGTCGGTGGAGCAGGACACCCGACGTCGCCTCGCCGACGCGCTCACCGGTGGTCCGGTGCCGGACGAGCGGACCGCCGCCCTGGCCACCCTGGTCTGCGCGGTGCGGATGGAGTCCGTCCTCGGGCTGACCGGGGACGCCGCCGCCGACGCCCACCGCCGGTTGGAGGAGATCGCTGGCGGGGCCGGGTTCTCCGGCACCGTCGGCATGGACGACTCCATTGTCCGCCCCTCGGTGGCGCTGGTCATCGCCGCCCTCGGGCGGGCCGTCGACCAGGCGCTCGGCAAGCGGGCCTGACCCGGGCGACCGCCCGCTCGATCCGCCGGCCACCCGGGGTGACCGCGGAGCCGGCCGGCGGGCGGCCGCGGGCGGTCTACAGGCCGAGTGCGGCGGCGACCTCGGTGCGCAGGGCGGTGACGGCGGTCCTGGCCCGCTCCCGGGCCGCGGCCACGTCGCCGTCCGCGACCGGTGCCACCACCTCCAGGTACGCCTTCAGCTTCGGCTCGGTGCCCGAGGGGCGGATCACCACGCGGGCGGTGTCGGTCCGCAGGATCACGACGTCGGCCTCGGGGAGCAGGTCCCGGGTCTCGGTGACCGGACGGCCGAGCAGCGTCGTCGGGGTGGCGGCCCGGACCCGGGCCATCGCGTCGGCGATCAGCCGCAGGTCGGTCACCCGGACGGCGTACTGGTCGGTGTGGTGCACGCCGAACTCGGCGGCCAGCTCGTCCAGCCGGTCGGTGAGCGTACGACCCTCCGCCTTCAGGCCGGCGGCCAGTTCGGCGACGGTGAGCGCGGCGGTGATGCCGTCCTTGTCCCGGACGTGCTCCGGCGCGACGCAGTAGCCGAGCGCCTCCTCGTACCCGAAGACCAGCGGCGCGCTGCCGTCGCCGGCCCGGACGATCCACTTGAACCCGGTCAGCGTCTCGTCGTACGGCAGGTCGCGGGCGGCACACATGGCCCGCAGCAGCGCGGACGAGACGATGGTGGTGGCGTACAGGCCCCGGACGCCCCGGCGCATCAGATGGTCGGCGAGAAGCACCCCGACCTCGTCACCGCGCAGCATCCGCCATCCGCCGGCCGCGACGTCCGGAACCACCACGGCGCACCGGTCGGCGTCCGGGTCGTTGGCGATGGCGAGGTCCGCCCGGGTCGACCGGGCGAGCGCGACCAGTCGGTCCACCGCGCCCGGCTCCTCGGGATTGGGGAAGGAGACGGTCGGGAAGGTGCCGTCCGGCTCGGCCTGCTCGGGCACCACCCCGGGCACCCCGAAACCGGCCCGGCTGAAGGCGGCGGTGAGCACCGCCGCGCCCACCCCGTGCAGGGGCGTGTACGCGACCTTCAGGCTCCGGGGCCCGTCCGGGCCGATCACCTCCACCGCATGCCGGACGTACGCGACGGCCAGGTCGTCGCCGAGCACCTGCCCGGGTGGGCCGAGCGGCACCTCGGCCAGCGGGCCGACCGCCCGGATCGCCGCCTCGATGCCCCGGTCGGCCGGTGGCACGATCTGCGCGCCCGCACCGGTGGCCCCGCCGAGCCGCGCGCCGAGGTAGACCTTGTAGCCGTTGTCCTCGGGCGGGTTGTGACTGGCGGTGACCATCACCCCGGCCGCCGCGTCGAGGTGCCGCACCGCGTACGCGAGCACGGGGGTGGGCAGCGGTCGGGGCAGGAGCATGGCGGGCCGACCCGCTCCGGTGGCGACCTCCGCGGTGCGCTCGGCGAACTCCTTCGAGCCGCGTCGCGCGTCGTACCCGATCACCAGGGGGCCGGTGGCGCCCTCGGCGGCGAGCCAGGTGACCAGCCCGGCCGCGGCCTGGGTGACCACCGCGAGGTTCATCCCGTTCGGGCCGGCGCGCAGCGGACCGCGCAGCCCGGCCGTGCCGAAGGTCAACGGCCCGGCGAACCGGTCGGCCAGCTCGGGGGCGCTCTCCGGGAGCCGGTCGAGCACGGCCTGGAGTTCCTCCCGGCCGGCCGGGTCGGGGTCGTCGTCGAGCCAGCGCCGGGCGCGCTCGCGAAGGTCGTCGATGGTGTCAATGAGATCCGCCGCCATGCCCCTTGATAGCACGGCGGCGGATCACCACGTCCCGTCGGCTCGACTCAGCCGGCGTCGGTCAGTTGGAACGACTTCACCATCTGGTCGAAGATCGGCCTGCTCTCCGCGAAGCGGGAGTCGTTGGCGGTCAGGTAGAACGAGTAGGCCTTTCCGTCGTGGGCGACACCGCGCCACACCCCGTGCCGCATGGTCTCGCCCGAGCCGCAGGTGTACTCGAGCTGGGCGGCGGGCTTGCCGGCCAACTCCTGCTCGTCCATGGCGAGCTGGTTGTACGGCTTGGCGCAGGAGTTCCGGGTCCGTAGCCCGTCCGCGGCGATCTCCGCCCACCGCATCGACGTGGAGGTGGCGGAGAAGTCCTCGGTGATGATGCGGACCCGTCGGCCGCTGTCCTCCGGGTCGGTGTAGTCGGTGTAGCTGCCGCCGCTGGCCTTCTTCCAGCCCTTGGGCACCAGCATCGCGATGCCGCGGGCGGAGTGCTCCTGCATCTCCAGGGCGGGTGCGGCCGGCGCGGAGGCGCTCGGCTGGGTCTGCGGGTTGGCCGGCGGCTCCTGGTCGCCGCCACTGAACACGGCGACCAGGCCGATCAGCAGCACCACGGCCAGCCCACCGGCGGCGGCGAGCTGGACCTTGCGCGGCCAGCGACGGACCTGCTCCAGCACCCCTCCCACGCCACCCCGACCGCCGTCGGCGGCGGGGGTGGTGCCCGGCCCGGTGGCGGCCGGTACGGCCCACGGCTGCCCGGTGCCCGGCACCGACCACTGGTTGCCGGCCGGCGCGCCGTAGGTGGACCCGTACGGGGAGCCGAGGCGCTGGGTGGACTCCGGCGAGCCGCCCGCCGGGACCTGCTGCGTGGCGTCCGCCGCCCGGCCGTAGGTCACCGGGCGGGGCGTCTCCGTCCGCCGGCCGAGGTTGACCGTCGGGTCCGCGCCGAAGCCGCCCTTCGCCCAGGCGCGTCCGAGGTTGACCGTGGGCGAGGTGTCCTCCCGGACGACCGACGGCGGCGCGTCGCCGGTCGCCGGGCCGCCGTAGGTGGTGCCCGACCGCTCGGCGCGGGCGCTGGGTGGGGGCATCGCGCCGGTCGGGGTGTGCAGCGGTCCGGCGAGCGCGTCCGCGCTGGTGTCCTCCAGCGCGGCGGTCGGTGCCGGGGTGATCGCCTTCGGCGTCTCGCCCCGCCGCAGTGCGGCGAGCCGGTCGGTCAGCGACTCCCCGGGCGCGAGCATGGCCCGGCCGCCGATCTGGCCGGTCGGCTTCGGCTCCTCGGCCTCGGCCTCGGCCTCGACCGGGATCGGGTGCGGCGTGGCGGGGCGCTGCACCGGCACCACCGCGTACGGGTCGGTGACCGAGTTGACCGCCGCCGCGTTGCTCGCCAGCGGGCCGGCGAGCAGCTCCCGCAGCATGGCCCGGGAGGTGTGCACGTCGAAGCGGCGGGCCGGGTCCTTCTCCAGCAGCCCCATCAGCACCCGGGTCAGCGGCCCGCTGCGGGTCGGCGGGGCCGGCTCGTCCTCGACCACCGAGTGCATGGTCTCGATCGGGTCGCCCTTGTCGAACGGGGGACGCCCCTCGACCGCGGTGTAGAGGGTCACGCCCAGCGAGAACAGGTCGCTCGGCGGACCGAAGTCCTGCCCCATGGCCCGCTCGGGGGAGATGAAGTGCGGTGAGCCGAGCACCATGCCCGGGGTGGTGAGCTGGACGTCGGTGGGCATCCGGGCGACGCCGAAGTCGGTGAGCACGCAGCGGCCGTCGGTGCAGATCAGCACGTTGGCCGGTTTCACGTCCCGGTGCAGCACGCTCATCGCGTGCGCCACCTCCAGCGCGCCGAGCAGCGCGATGCCGATCTTGGCGACGGCGCGTGGGGCGACCGGTCCGTCCTCGATGACCATGTCGGCCAGGCTGCGGGCGTCGAGCAGCTCCATCACGATCCACGGCCGGCCACCCTCGGTGACCACGTCGTAGACCTGCACCACGGCCGGGTGCTGGATGGCTGCGGCGGCGCGTGCCTCGCGGAGTGTGCGTTCGTACATCGCGTCGCGGTCGCTGGGCGCCAGGCCCGGCGGGAGGACGACCTCCTTGACCGCCACGTCACGTCGGAGAAGTGTGTCAGTGGCCCGCCAGACCGTCCCCATGCCGCCGTTGCCCACCGGGGAGCGCAGCTCGTAGCGACCACCGATGGTGGTGCCGGGGGCTGCACGCCCGTTGGGGGGACTGGCCGGTCCGCCGCTCCACGTCGGGATCTGAGTCACAGAAAAGCCACCGGAGTAAATCGAGGGGGCTGGGACACAACCCCCCTATCTTGCGGGTTCCGACACCCGATGCGAAAGCCGACGCGGCGGGCGTTCTTTCACCGACGACCATATGTGCTGGTCCCAGCGTCGCCCGTCGAGCCTCGTCGAGCAAGATGTGCCCAATCCCTCATCCCTGCGTCGAGCCGGTCGTCCTACCATCCTCAGGATGAGCGAACGGCGGTCAAGCGAGTCCGGCTTCCCGATCAAGGACGTCTACACGGCGGACGACCTCCCCGCAGACCTGGACGCCCGTCTCGGCGGGCCGGGCGAGTTCCCGTACACCCGGGGCGTGTACCCGACGATGTACACCTCGCGACCGTGGACCATGCGGCAGTACGCCGGCTTCGGCACCGCCGCCGAGTCCAACGCCCGCTACCACCAGCTCCTGCGGGCCGGCACGATGGGCCTCTCCGTCGCCTTCGACCTGCCCACCCAGATGGGGTACGACTCCGACGACCCGATCGCGCACGGCGAGGTCGGCAAGGTCGGGGTGGCGATCGACTCGATCGAGGACATGCGGACGCTGTTCGACGGCATCCCGCTGGACAAGGTCTCCACCTCGATGACGATCAACGCGCCGGGCTCGGTGCTGCTCCTGCTCTACCAGCTCGTCGCCGAGGAGAACGGGGTCGCCGGCGCGGACCTCAACGGCACGATCCAGAACGACATCCTCAAGGAGTACATCGCCCGGGGCACGTACATCTTCCCGCCGAAGCCGTCGCTGCGGCTGGTCGCCGACACCTTCGCGTACTGCCGCACGGAGGTGCCGAAGTGGAACACCATCTCCATCTCCGGCTACCACATGGCCGAGGCCGGCGCGACGCCCGTGCAGGAGATCGCCTTCACCCTGGCCAACGGGGTGGAGTACGTCCGTGCCGCGATCGCCGCCGGGCTGGCCGTGGACGACTTCGCCCCCCGGCTGTCGTTCTTCTTCGTGGCCCGCACGACCCTGCTGGAGGAGGTCGCGAAGTTCCGCGCCGCCCGGCGGATCTGGGCCCGGCTGATGCGTGACGAGTTCGGCGCGAAGAACCCGAAGTCGCTGATGCTGCGCTTCCACACCCAGACCGCGGGCGTGCAGCTCACCGCCCAGCAGCCCGAGGTGAACCTGGTCCGGGTGGCGATCCAGGGGCTCGGCGCGGTGCTCGGCGGGACCCAGTCGCTGCACACCAACAGCTTCGACGAGGCCATCGCGCTGCCCACCGAGAAGGCGGCCCGGCTCGCCCTGCGTACCCAGCAGGTGCTGGCGTACGAGACCGACCTGACGGCGACCGTCGACCCCTTCGCCGGGTCGTACGTGGTGGAGGCGATGACCGCCGAGATCGAGGCGGCGGTCGACGATCTGATGACCCGGGTCGCCGACCACGGCTCGGTGGTGGACGCGATCGAGGCCGGGTTCCAGAAGCGCGAGATCGAGCAGTCCGCGTACCGGATGGCGCAGGAGATCGACTCCGGTGAACGGGTGGTGGTGGGTCTCAACCGGTTCGCGGTCGACGAGGAGGAGCCGTACGAGCCGCTGCGGGTGGACCCGGCGATCGAGGCGGCCCAGGCCGAGCGGCTGGCGACGCTGCGGCGCTCGCGGGACTCGGCCGCCGTCGAGCGGGCCCTCGCCGAGCTGCGGGCCGCCGCCTCGGGTACGGAGAACGTGCTACTCCCGATGCGCGAGGTGCTGCGGGCCCGGGCCACGGTCGGCGAGGTCTGTGGGACGCTGCGCGAGGTCTGGGGGACGTACCGGCCCAGCGACCGTTTCTGACGCCTCCGCCCCGACCGTTCCCCGCCGCCCAGTGCTGACGGCCAGAGGGCGTCAAAGCCCCCGGTCCCGGCCACCCGGCGGTGGCACGTCGGGCGCACGAACGCGACGAGAAGGGGCGTGGTGGGTGAGTGTCCCGGACCGGGCGGGTAATCCCCTGGGGGACGGGAACGGACAGCCTGTGCGGTGGGCGCACGTCCGGTCGTGGGACCTTCGGGATCTTCCGTGCGCCCCATCCGCCCCGGATGCCGGGACGTCCGCTGTCGGGTCGTTGTCGGAGGCGCCCGCCACCAGGTCGACCAATGCGACAATTCGGAAGTAACGGGTGGGCGGTCGACGCCGTTGTCGCCGGTCCGAAGCGGTTACACGGTGTAGGAGGTGTGGGGCGTATGAAGGCTCTTGACGGCGATCCACCTGCTGTCCCGCAGGTGTGCGAGCGCTCCCACCAGGACTTTCGTGACGCTCCGCGCCCCGACGGCCACCGTAATGAAATTGCGCAGCGTCACCGCCGAAGGTCTAGGCTGTCCGAGTCCCATCCCATCCACAGTGATCGAGAAATCGACGTGACGAGTGCGTTGACGCTGCCCAACGGCAGCCATCTGGCGTCGTCCTGGCACGAGGCGCCGCCGGGATCCCAGCCCCTGCCGTTCGAGCTCGACCATCTGCTCGCGCTCCGGACACCCGGCCTCATCGCCACCCGTCGGCACCTCCACTCGCACCCGGAACTCTCCGGCGAGGAGTTCGAGACGGCCGCGCTGATCGCCCGGGAGCTCTCCCTGGCCGGGCTGCAACCCCGCATGCTACCCAAGGGCAACGGGGTGATCTGCGACATCAAGGGTCGCCCGGACGGACCGGTGGTCGCGTTGCGCGCCGACATCGACGCGCTGCCGCTGACCGACGTGAAGGACGTGCCGTACCGCTCCACGGTCGACGGCGTCTGCCACGCCTGCGGCCACGACGTGCACACCACCGTCCTGCTCGGGGTCGGCATGCTCCTCGCCCAGCTCGCCGACCTCGGCGAACTGCCCGGCCGGGTCCGGCTGATCTTCCAGCCGGCCGAGGAGATCCTGCCCTGCGGCTCGCTGGAGGTCATCGAGGCCGGCGGCCTGGAGGACGTCACCCAGATCTTCGCCCTGCACTGCGACCCCAACCTGCCGGTCGGCAGGATCGGCCTGCGGGTGGGCCCGATCACCGCCGCCGCCGACAACGTCACCGTCCGGCTGAGTGGGCCGGGTGGTCACACCGCCCGGCCGCACCTCACCGTCGACATGGTCGACGCCCTCGGCCGACTGGTCACCGAGGTCCCGGCGCTGGTCAGCCGCCGGGTGCCGGCCAACAGTGGCCTGCTGCTGGTGTTCGGTCAGGCCACGGCCGGCACCCGCTACAACGTCATCCCGTCCGAGGCGGTCGCCTCCGGCACCCTGCGCGCGATGACCCGGGAGGCCTGGGAGGAGGCGCCGAAGATCGTCGCCCAGGTGGTCCGGGACGTCCTCGCCCCCACCGGCGCCACGGTCGACCTGGAGTACCTGCGGGGCCGCCCGCCGGTCAGCAACGACGCGCGGGCGATCCAGGTGCTCACCGCCGCCACGATCACCGCGCTCGGTCCCGACGGGGTCGCCGAGACCCCGCAGAGCATGGGCGGCGAGGACTTCTCCTGGTACCTGGAGTACGTCCCCGGCGCGCTGGCCCGGCTCGGGGTCGGCCGGTCCGGGCCCAGCCTCGACCTGCACCGCCCGTCGTTCGACGTGGACGAGCGCGCCATCGCGGTCGGCGTCCGGCTCATGGTGCAGACCGCGCTCCGGGCGCTGGCGGAGGCTCGCTGACCCCACCCGCCGACGGCGGCGTACCGCTCCCGGCCGACGGCGGTGCGGGCGTCGCCGGCTGCGCCAGGTTACCGCTCCCGCCCGGCGGCGTGCCGCCCCCGGCCGACCGCTGGGCGGGCGTCGCCGGCCGTGGGGCGGCACCGACCCCGGCGTGCACCGGAGCGGGCATCATCGGGTAGGCCGGAGCGCCGGAAACGACCTGCGCGGCCCGCCGCCTGCGCCGCCTGCGCACCGCCCGCCAGACCAGCACCACCGGTACGGCGAGCACGACCAGCCAGGGCAGCAGTGCGCCGAGCACGGTGACCAGGACCGTCACCGAGTCCAGGAAGGTCCGCCAGCCGGCGGCGAGCCCGGCCAGGAAACCGGTCTCCTCCCGCTCGTCGCTGGTGCGGCTGCCCTTCTCGGTGGAGAGCGAGACGTTGATCGTGGAGAGCGCGGTGAGGTCGGCCAGCCGGCGCTTCTTCGCCTCCAGCGAGGCGAGGTCGGCCTCCCGTCGGCCCAGTTCGTTCTCCAGCGACACGAGATCGCTGATCGAGGAGGCCCGGGCCAGCAGCCGGCGGGCGCTCTCCACCCGGGCCCGCTGGGTGATGATCCGGGCGTCCAGGTCGACCGTCTCCTCGGTGACGTCCTCGGTCCGGACCTCCCGCCACTGCTGCTCACCCAGCTTGGCGATCCCGTCGACCACCCCGGTGAACCGCTCTGCCGGCACCCGCAGCTCCAGGTTGGCGCGGGCGAACTCGTCGACCCCGCGCCGCTCGTCCCCGCCGACGAAACCGCCGGCTGCGGTGACCAGCGCGATCGTGTCCCGGGCAGCCTGGTCCACGTCCTTGACCTGCACCCGCACTGACCCGGTGTAGATGATGGCGCGCTGGTCCACCCGCAGGTCCACGCCGCCAGCGCCGCCCGGCGTGTCCTTCGCGCCGGTGTCCCCCCGCTCCGCCGCCTCCGGTGCGGGTGCGCCCCCGGCCGCGCTGTCCGCGGCCGGCGCGCTGCTGCTGTCCCTGTCGGCGGAGCACCCGCCCACGGCGACCACTGCCACCAGGCCCAGGGTCACCAGCGGAACGCCCCACCGCCGCCGCCGTCCGATATTCACCATTTTTATCTCCGATCCTGTGACCCCGGCCGTCTGATGTGCTGACTGCATCCGCCGAGGCGATCGATCAGACGGGGCGCGGTGCCGTCTCCGTTCCGGCAAACTGCGCTGAAGAGATCACAATTTGGTTGTCGAGGAGTCACGAATGCGACTGACCAAGTACGGCCACTCCTGCGTCCGGGTCGAGCACGACGGGGCAGTGCTCGTCATCGACCCCGGAACGTTCAGCGAGACCGCCGAGGCGCTCGACGGGGTGGACGCGGTGCTGATCACCCATCAGCACCCGGACCACGTGGACGTGGCGGCGCTGACCCGCCAGCTCGACCGGCGCCCGTTCACCCTGTACGGGCCGGCGTCGCTGGCCACCACCGTGGACGGCCTGCCCGACGTGCTGAGCCCGGTCGAGCCGGGGCAGTCGTTCACCGCCGCCGGCATCCCGGTCCGCGCCTACGGCGGACGGCACGCCGTGATCCACCCGGACATCCCGGTGGTGGACAACCTCGGATACCTGGTCGACGAGACGGTCTACCACCCCGGTGACGCCCTGGTCGCCCCGGACGACGCGCCGGTCGACACCCTCTTCCTGCCGATCCACGCACCGTGGGCGAAGTTCTCCGAGTCCCTGGACTTCCTCCGGGCGGTAGCGCCACGTCGGGCCTACGCCCTGCACGACGGGCTGCTCAACGCCAACGGGCTCGCCGTGTTGGAGGGCAACTTCCGGCGGCTCTCCACCGTCGACTACCAACGGTTGACGCCGGGCACCCGGATCGACGTCTGAGCCGATGCCCGGCCCCTCCCGCGACCTGATCGAGCAGCTCTACGGCACGCCGCCGGACCGGTTCGTGGCCGCCCGGGACGCCGCCGTGGTTGAGGCGCGCCGGACCGGCGACCCGGCGACCGCCCGGGAGATCGCGAAGCTGCGTCGCCCCACCGTGGCGGCGTGGCTGGTCAACCTGCTCGCCCTCCGCCGTCCCGCGCTGGTGGCCGGCCTGGGGGAGCTGGCCGAGGCGCTCCGGGCGGCGCAGCGTGACCTGCGGGGGCCGAAACTGCGGGAACTCTCCGCCCAGCGGCGCGCGGTGGTCGCCGCCCTGGTGGCCGAGGCCCGGACGCTGGCCGCCGACACCGAGGACGCACCTCCGGCCAACCGCTTGCCACTGGCCGAGGTCGAGGCGACGCTGAACGCCGCGCTCGCCGACCCGCAGGTGGCCGCCCAGGTCCGCTCCGGCCGGCTGCTCCGGGCCGCCAGCTACGCCGGGTTCGGCGAGGTGCCCCGGCCGCAGCTCCGGCTGGTCACCGGCGGTGCCGGGGAACCGTCGGGTGGCGGGCGTCCGGCCCCGGGGGCACCGGCGAAGCGGACCGGCCGGACCCGGGAGGCCGACCGGGCGGCGTCGGCCGGGAAGGCCGACCGGGCGGCGTCGGCCGGGGAAGCCGACCGGGCGGCACGGGCCAGGGAGGCCGAACGGGCCGAGCGGGCCGAACGGGCGAAGCGGCGGCGGGCGCTGGAACGGGAGCTGGCCAGGGCGCGGACCGACCAGGACCGGGCCGAGGCGGAGTTGACCGGCGCGACGGGGGCCGAACGCGACGCCGCCGACACGCTCGCCGCGATCGAGGCCGAGCTGGCCGAGGTCGAACGCCGACGGGCCGGCGCCGAGCAGGAGGTGAGCCGGCGCAAGCTGGCCCGGCGAGCCGCCGAACGGGCCGCCAGCGCGGCCCGGCGGCACGCCGGTGAGATCGAGGGGGCGTGGGAGGCGCTTCTCGCCGAAGAGGGGACTGCGGACCCGGGTGCCGACACGGCACACTAAACCGGATGGACGTACGGTTGGTGACCCGTCGTGGACGGGCCGGATGACGCCGGAACAGGCCGCCGCGGCGAGCAGGGTGATCGTGGTCGAGCTGGGGGAGGCGTACACCCAGTGCCCCACCACCCGCCGCCGGGCGCGGCTGCTCGGCATCTCCGGCTGGGCCTTCTACGTCACCGCCCGGGGCGGCGCGCTCGGTGACGTCGGGTCGGAGACCGCCGCCGCCTGCCTGGGCTTCATCGCCCCGGGCGCGGTCGCCGAGGGCTGGGACGCCGCGGCCCGCGTGACCGGCCCGCGCGAGGTGGCCGCCGCCGGCCTCGCCGAGTGCTGCCGCTGGGGGCGCCAGCACCTGGACGACGCTCCCGGCGCGGCCCGCCTCGCCGACCTGATGCACCGGGCGGTGACCGCCGCCGAGGCGCACGGCCTGCC